>JAJZPC010000002.1 GCA_021811385.1 Deltaproteobacteria bacterium
GCCGTTATTGCCGAGCTGCTTGATGAAGGGAAAGACCTCGTCGCGCAGCGTGACAAACATCTTCTCCGGCGCCGTCTCTTTAAAGCGCGACCAGCGCAGGTGGTCCTGGGTTTTGGAGAAAACCGGCTCCTCAATGGGCTTGCCGGTGCGAGCCGCCTTGCTCTCTTTCAAAGTCTGTAGCTCATCGAGCCGCTTGATGAAGAGCAGGTAGGTCAACTGCTCGATGACCGACAGTGGGTTCGAGATGCCCCCGGACCACATGGTGTCCCAAATTTTATCGATTTTGGATCGTATTTCGCCGGTGATCATATAATCTCGCTAAACTCGTCAAAGACGAGTGGATTGTTTTGTGAATGTGCTCAAATAAAAACCGCAGGGGAAACCCCGAAGCGGGCTGCCAGAGCCTTGGCCTGCCTGGCGTTGATCTCGCGTTTGCCCGTCAGGATCTCGCTCACCACGGATTGCCCGCCGATCTCCTCGGACAGATCGGTCTGCTTGAGTCCGTGCTGCTCCATAAAAAACCGGAGAACGGCTCGTGGCTCCGCCTCCGGAACGGGATGATGTTGTGTCTCGTAATCCTCGACCAGTTGTCCGACCAGATCGAGAAAATCAGCAAGCTCATGGCCTTCGTCGTCGCCGACTGCATCGATGAGGCTGTGCAGCAGCGCAACCACCTCTTCAAATTGTGCCTCGGTGCGGATGGGCGTAAGGCGGACCGGCAGCGCTTCTTGCAACGAGCGCCACGCCGGAGCGATTACCGTCGGATCAATGGCATGGCCTGCGGGGATCATTTTCCTTTACTCCTGTTCTGTTTGCACCAGCGGTCATACTCGGGATGGGTGAACACATGCCGGATGTAGACCTTTTGCCGGTTGTAGTGGATCACGACGATTATCCGGAAGCTGTTGCCGCCTATATCGAAAATCGTGTACGTATCCGCGTAGTCAGCCGACCGGAACGTTTCCCGCACGTCGCTGAAGCTGGAGAAGCTTGATCTGCTGACCACCCTGTACCAGGATTCCAGGGGAGATTTGGCGGTGGGGTGAATTTTCCAGAAATCCTCCAGCGCTTTCTTGGCGATCACGTGCATGGTTCAATCCAGTATATCGCAATTTGCGATATTTGAAACTGTTTTTTTTCTGCGGCTCGATTGCATGATTGTCTTGGGGGAAATCAGGGCCACTCTCCCAGTTTCTTTGCGGGGCAAAAGGCTCCTGTCACGCCGTCTTGACAGAATTTTTATGATAGGCGATGCTGAGTGCGCCGTCAACATAGATGCCTTCCAGATAGGAGAGTTTTCTTGGCATTGCTGCACCGTGCCCCTGGCAATGAGGAAGGTTGCTTTTCATAAAAGGCTTTACCCAGATCCTCGTTTTTCAGTGAGAGCTTGATGTCATCCAGGAGACGGTCGATGTCATCGTTTACAATGCAGGGGTTAATACGGGCGATGGGCTCTTGGAAAATGAATGGGAAGATGTTGGTGTCTTCGTCCCATGTAGCATTTTTGAGGGAAAGGTATTGATATGACCAGATGCAGAATGCAGGGGATTTTGACCCGCGAGCCTTCGCTACAAACCATGCAAAAAATTCTCCGGCAAGCAGTTTCATCCTTTTGAAGTCAATCAGACAATCCTGCCCAGCACCCCATCCTCGGTGAGCTCTTCCAGCCGCACCGTAACCAACTGGTTCACCAGCCCGCTGTCCCCGGCAAAGGATACCGGGATATAATTGCCGGTATAGCCCTTGAGCAAACATCCCTGCTTGCGTCCTTCCACCAGGATCTGGCGGACGCTGCCCAGATGCTTGCGGTAAAAACCGCTCCGTTTTGTATGATGCAAATCCCGCAAGCGCGCAACCCTTTCCTCCTTGACCGGTTTGGGAACCTGGTCAGCCATGGCGGCGGCCGGGGTTCCCGGCCTTTTCGAATAGGGGAAGACATGGAGATAGCTCACCGGCAATGATTCGAGCAGACGGTAGGTGTTGGCAAAGGCTTCCTCGTCCTCGCCGGGAAAACCGACCAGCACGTCCACGCCGATGGCTGCGTCCGGCAGGCACGCCACGCTCCGTTCCACCACGTTAGCAAAGGCGGCGGCTGGATAACGGCGGTTCATCCGCTTGAGTATCCCATCATCCCCGCTCTGTAACGGAATATGCAGATAGGGCATCACTGAGGCCGATTGGGCCATGAGATTCAGGAGCTCGTCCGTGACCTCGGTGGGCTCAAGCGAACTCAAACGGTAGCGCACCGGCAGGTCCCGGGCGACAAGCAGTCCGAGCAACTCGCGCAGGTTGGTTTTGGGGGTAAGATCCTGACCATAATGGCCAAGGTGGATGCCGGTGAGCACCTGTTCCTTGTAGCCCTGCGCAGCAAATATCTCGGCCTGGGCCACCACCTTGTCCGGGTCAAGGCTGCGGCTGCGCCCCCGGGCATAGGGCACGATGCAGTAGGAACAGAAGCTGTTGCAGCCGTCCTGCACCTTCAGATACGCCCTGGTCCGCGCTCCGAAGCTGGTGACGGTAAGAGGGCAAATCTCCTTGTGCCCACCGATATCGCCCAGATGCATTTCCAGATCACAGTGGCGGTCGGCCAGGGCCACTTCCACCAAGCGATGCTTGCAACCGTTGCCCACAATGCAGATGGGGCTGTCGGCGATCTCCAGGATCTCCTGGGCTCCAATCTGGGCATAGCAGCCGGTCACGATCAACCGAGCCTCGGGATTGGCGCGCAAGGCCCGCCGGATCAACTGACGGGACTGCGCCCCGGCTCTGGCCGTCACCGCGCAGGTGTTGATGATATAGATATCCGCCGGATGGGAAAAGGGAACCAGCTCCACTTCCCGCTGGGCAAGTTCCGAAAGGAAGGCCGCCGACTCAAACTGGTTGACCTTGCAGCCGAGGGTGGTAAGGGCGATCTTTTTTTTGTTCTGGCCTGTGATCTTCATGTCTGCGCCATACTGTGTGTGCTCCGGAGTTGCAACAACAAGGCCGATTTCCGGCACCTCCGTTCGTGTAACCGTTCAGCCGCCAAGCTCCGCTGCTGAACGGTTACGAAACATCGATGATTTTGAGGCTGTTGGTGGTCCCCGCCACCCCGGAGAGACTGCCCGCGGTGATCACCAGCCGCCGCGTCCCGGACCGGACCAGCCCGGCGCCCTTCAGCAGCTCGGCCAGCTCGCGGTCCGACAGGGAGACGGAGGATACATACAGGGGGAAAACCCCGGAAGAAAGGGCGAGAATATTGCGGACCGTCTGGTTATCGGTGACGGCCACAATCCAGGGCCGGGGCCGCAGCCGGGCGATACGCCTGGCCGTGGCCCCGGTGGCGGTTGGGGTAACGGCCAGGTCCACGGTGCGGTTCTCCAAAACATCGCAGGTGGCGCTGCTGATCAGATCATCGATGCTGTCTTCGGAGCGGATCGCGGCCCGGACCTCCAAGGCAACCCCGCCGCTCTTGACCAGGCCGCGCTCGGTCTGCCGGGCGATTTTCTTGGCAATACGCACCACGGCCACCGGATCATGGCCGATGGCCGTCTCCTCGGAAAACATGATGGCATCGGCGCCGTCCAGGATGGCGTTGGCCACGTCGGTGACCTCGGCCCGGGTGGGCCGGGCGTTGTCCACCATGGACAAAAGCATCTGGGTGGCGACGATCACCGGCTTGGCCGCCATGTTGGCCCGGTGAATGATGTCCTTCTGGAGTCCGGGGATCTCCTCGATGGGCAGCTCGATGCCCAAATCGCCCCGAGCCACCATCACCGCATCGGCCTGCGCCAGAATGGAGTCCAGGTTGGCCACCGCCTGCCGCCGCTCGATCTTGGCCAACAGACAGGGGCGGTAGTTCCCGGTTTGCGGCAGGAGCGCGCGGGCGGCCAGCATATCCTCGGGGCTGCCGACAAAGGAGATGCAGATGACATCGGCCTTGTGCTGTATGGCAAAGGCGATGCCGCGCTTGTCTTCCTCGGTGAGCACCCCGGAAGGCGTATTATAGCCGGGGATATTGACCCCCTTGTTGGACCGGACCACCCCGGCCACCAGGGCCTCGGTTTCAATGATCTCCCCCTCGATGGACTTGACCTTGAACTGCATCATGCCGTCGCCGACAAAGATGATGGAGCCGGGCCGCACCCCTTGGGCCAGCCCGGAAATTTCATGGGGCAGAAAGATGCCCCTCCCCGGCCGGGCCTGGCTTGCGGGCCAGAAACGGACCTTGGCCCCCCGCCGCACGGTGATCGGCTTTGGCACCGTGCCCAGCCGCATTTTCGGGCCTGGCAGGTCAACAATAATGGCCACCGGCCTCCCCATCTCCCCGCTGATTTTCCGCAGGCTGGCGATCACCGCGGCGTGTTCCTCAAAGTCTCCGTGGGAGAGATTCAGGCGAAAGCCATCAACTCCGGCTGCCATCAGCCGCCTCTGCACGGCCGGCAAAAAAGAGGCCGGGCCCAGGGTGGCCACAATCTTGGTCTTGGAGATGAATGCGCTCATGATGTTCCTTGGTTTTTTCCGGTGATCAAGGCCTGTTTGCAAGCCTGGCAAACAAGGGCTTGGCAAACGCGGCATCGCTCTCAGTGTATCTTTTTTCCGCTGCGGCTGCCAGACACAAATTTCGCTTCAGCGCGCAATCTCGCCGCATCCCAGAACCTCCTCTCCCTCATAAAAAACCGCGAACTGACCGGGGGTGACCGCGCGCTGGGGCTCGGCAAATGTCAGCCGCACCCCGGTATCAAAGCCCACGATCTCTGCCTGGCAGGCTGGGTGCCGGGAACGGATTTTCACCGCGCAGACATGGGGAAAGGGTGGGGGATGGCCGCGCAACCAATGCACCACCGGCAGCACCATCTCCCGCTGCCAGAGATCCGCGTCCTTGCCGACCACCACCACGTTGCGCTCCGGATCAAGCGATGCCACATACCAGGGGGTGGCGTCCGGCAGACCCAATCCCCGCCGCTGGCCGATGGTATAGTGATGGATGCCCGCGTGTTGCCCAAGTTCCTTGCCCTGCAAGGTCAGCATCGGGCCGGGTCGCCCTTGCCCCTGGGAATGGGCGGCGAGAAACTCCGCCACCGACTGGTGCTTCAGAAAACAGATATCCTGGCTCTCCGGAGTATCCCGAAACGCCAAGCCAAAACCGGCAGCCAGCTCGTACACCTCCTCCTTCCGGAAATCACCCAAGGGAAAGCAGAGGCGGGCCAGTTGCTCCTGCCTGAGCAGCGCGAGAAAATAGGATTGATCCTTTTTAGGATCAATCCCTTTGAGCAGCCGATACCCGGCTTTCCCTTCCCCGCTGATCCGGACATAATGACCGGTGGCCAGCAGATCCGCCCCGAGACCCTCCCGCGCCCGATCCAGCAGCAGGCCGCACTTGATGGCGCGGTTGCACACCACGCAGGGGTTGGGGGTTTTCCCGGCAAAATAGCCGGCGCAGAAATAGTCCACCACCTCCCGTTGGAAAGCTTCGGTCAGATCCACCACGGTAAGCGGGATCTGTAAAAAATCGGCCACCGCCCGGACCCGCTGCAGTTGCTCGGCCAGATCGGGCTGGGCCAAGGCCATGAAAACGCCCTGCACCCGCGCCCCCTGTTGTTGCAACAGGGCGGCGGCCACCGAGGAGTCAACGCCGCCGCTCATGGCGACAACAATATTTTTTTGGTGTATAGTCGTTGCGAAACGCTCTGCCATCCGATCCCCAGCACGAAAAGGCTTGTTGATGAAACTCCCGGAACTTCTTGCCCCAGCAGGTAATTTTGAAAAGATGCAGACCGCCATCCACTACGGTGCGGATGCAGTCTATCTCGGCGGCAAGAAATTCAGCCTCCGGGCCCATGCCACCAATTTCAGCGACGAGGAAATCGGCCAGGCCACAGCCTATGCCCACGAGCGCGGTGTGCAAGTATACACCACCCTCAACATCTTTGCCCACAATGACGATCTTGCCGACCTGCCCGAGTATCTGGCCGCTCTGCAAGAGGCCAAGGTGGACGGGCTGATCATCTCCGACCCGGGCATCCTCGCCGTGTCCCAACGGGTGGCGCCGGAAATCCCGATCCATCTCAGCACCCAGGCCAATGTCACCAATCTGGAAAGCGTCCGTTTCTGGGCGGGGCAAGGGGTCAAACGGCTCAATCTGGCCCGGGAGCTTTCCCTGGCCGAGATCAGCCAGATCCGGCAGGCCACCGAGGCGGAGCTGGAGATCTTCGTACACGGGGCGCTGTGCATCTCCTATTCGGGTCGCTGCCTCTTGAGCCTCTATCTTACGGGACGTGACGCCAACCAGGGCAACTGCGCCCATCCCTGCCGCTACCACTACCGGCTGGAAGAGGAAAAACGGCCGGGCCAGTTCTTCCCGGTGGAGGAAGACAGCCGGGGCACCTATATCTTCAACGCCAAGGATCTCTGCCTCTTGCACCGGCTGCCCGATTTGATCCGGGGTGGGGCGGACAGCCTCAAGATCGAGGGGAGGATGAAGAGCGTCTACTATGTGGGGGCCATAACCCGCCTCTACCGGGCAGCCCTTGATTCCTGGGGTGCGCAGGGGCTTGACGCCGCCCTGCCCGAGTCCTTCCGGGAGGAGCTGCTGAAAATCGGTTCCCGCGGCTACACGGAAAACTTCTTCGACCAGCCGCCAAGCACAGCCGACATGCTCTACGACGGCCCCATGATCAGCTACGACTATGCCCCGGTGGGCATCGTCCGCCAGGCAGGCAGCCAGCCGGTTATTGAGACCCGCAACCCCATCGCGAAGGGCGACCGGGTGGAATACCTGGATCGCGGCCTCAACAACACCGCCCACACCGTGCTTTCTCTCTCCGGCCCAAACGGCGCCCAACTCACCCAGGCGAACCCGAACAGCCTTACCACCCTCACCCTTGACCCAGCTCCTGCAGTCTGTGAGATCAACGGTCTTTTTCGGAAAAAAATGGCCTCCTGAACAAATAATGCCTATACTTGAAAAAACATGATGGACTCGCAACAACGGTGCTTCGACAGGCTCAGCACGAACGAAAAAATCAATAATTTCAAATAACTACCGTTCGTGCTGAGCCTGTCGAAGCACCGTTTTTATTGTCACAGGTTCCATCAATCAAATCACGAGGAGCGTCCCTTCGCCATGCAGCACATTCTGAGCATCGTTATGATCCTGATCGGAGCAGTGGTCATGCTCTTCAGCTTCCTCAAGGCGCGGGAACTGCACATCCTCACCCCCTTCATCCCCGAGCGCAGCAAACCGCCGATCATCCGCGCCCTGCGTCTGCATCGCGGGCTGATGCTTTTTTTCCTGCTGATTTACTGCCTGGTGGCCGGGATCTTTTTCCTTGATCTCCCCTTTGTCGGCGAGTTCCTCGTCGGCCTCGTTTTTCTGTCCGGGGCGATCTTCGTTCTCCTTGGGCTCCACGTCCAGATCAGAATGCTTCTTGAGATTAAAAACACCCTGCACGGCCTGTTGCCCATCTGCGCCTCCTGCAAAAAAATCCGCAGCCCCGATGGCGACCCCCATGACCCGGCCGCGTGGAGTAGCGTGGAAGCATTCATCTCCGCCAAGGCCTCGGTCGATTTCACCCACAGCATCTGCCCGGATTGCCTGAAAAAACTCTACCCAGATCTCTATAAATAAGTATCGCCATGAGTTCTCCTCGCTTTGAGCCGTTTCAGGACCGCCTGAGCCGCGATATCCGCAATGGGCTTTCCGCGGCCCTGCCCCAGGCCTTGGCCCAGAATGATCTTGCCCCGGTCCGCGCCGTTGCCGCCCGATATCTGCACCCGGGGTTGGCCGCGCCCTATGTCGCCTATATCGAGGCGAGACTGACGGGGTACGCCTTGGCCCTGACGACCATCAACCGCACCAAGGCCCTCACCCCCCAGGCCAAGGCGCTGGTGCTGTGGGATTTGGAGCTTTTTTTCGAGGTCCACGAAATTCTGGAACAGGCGTGGCATGGGGCGCATGGCGTGGAAAAAGAGATTCTCCAGGCCATGATCCGGGCGGCGGGTTTTTATATCAAAGGGGAGTATGGGTATTTCGAGGCAGGGGCCAAGATGGCCGATCGGGCCGTGGCAACACTCGAAAAAAACCGGCGGGAGTGCGCCGGTTTCGATGTGGATACGCTTTTGGAGAGTTTGCGCGGCTTGAATCCAATTCCGCCCAAGCTATCGCGGCAGGATCAGTCTCAGTGAATGACCCGATTGATTTTTCGTTCGAGAATCTCCATGGTAAAGGGCTTGAGGATCAACTCATCCACCTTGAGCTGCACGGCCATGCTGATCTTGGCCGTGGTGGCCTCCGCCGTCACCATGATAAAGGGGATGTCTTTCAACATCTCACTGGAGCGTATCTCCCGCAGCAACTCAAACCCGCTCATCACCGGCATGTTCCAGTCGGAAATGACCAGATCTATCCTCGTGGCATGCAGAATTTTTAAGGCCTCGCTGCCATCCGGGGCTTCGTGAATATTGAAAAACCCCATCCCTTGCAACTGGATCTTCATGATATTGCGGAGTACCGCCGTATCGTCCACGATGAGGATCTCTCTGTTCGCCTGGGTCATTTTTCCTTTCCCCTGTGATAACGTGGTTGCAGGCTGCTCTCACTTATCTTCTCGGCCTGATTCGAAAAAGATATGAAATATATTTTCAAATCATGCCGGAGCAACCGTGGCTGCCAGCGCCTTTGCCGAGTTACTGCTCCATGGTTTACGGAAATAAATGATTCTGTTATGATCAGCACTTTTCGTGTGCTGTCTGTGCGATATTCCCGCCGAATCTCGGCATAAGCCCTACCCGGGAGGCTTTCTCATGGCTGATTCAACCTTGCCGCCATTCATCCAGGCCCTGCTTCAATCCGACGCATACCCGCATCCCGCGCCGGAAATAACCCTGGTGCAAACCCATATCTCCTATGTGCTGCTGGCCGGCGACTTTGTCTACAAGATCAAAAAACCCGTTGATTTCGGATTTCTCAACTTCACCGCCCTGGAACAGCGCAAGCATTTTTGCGAAGAGGAGCTGGTCTTAAACCGGCGGCTGTGCCCCTCCCTGTACCTTGGCTTGACGGCGATCACCGAACAGGGCGGAACCTTTTCCCTGGACGGCCCCGGCACCCCGATAGAATACGCGGTGAAGATGGCGCGGATGCCGGAAGAGCGGATGATGGCCAAGGTCATCGCCCAAGGCGGGCTCACCAAGGATATCCTCGATAGGATCATCGCTATCCTGGTCCCCTTTTACGCCAAGGCCGAGACCGGCCCGGCCATTGAAAAATTCGGCACGGCCCAGGCGGTGAGCGTCAATGTGCTGGAAAATTTTGAGCAGACCCAGGGATTTGTCGGCTGCGCCGCCCTGAGCCAAGGGCAGTTCGAGGCAATCAGCGGCTACGCCCGCGATTTTCTCACACATGAGGATCTCTTTGCCGGTCGCATCGCTGCCGGGAGGGTCCGCGACTGCCACGGCGACCTCTATTCCGCCAACATCTGCCTGGCCGACGAGATCTACATCTACGACTGCATCGAGTTCAACCAGCGGTTCCGCTACTGCGATGTGGCAAGCGACGTGGCCTTTCTGGCCATGGATCTCGATTTCCACGGCCTGCCCGAACTTTCCGCGTATTTTATCGAACGATTCTGCCGGGCTGCGAACGACACCACCCTGCTGCCCATGCTCAACTTCTATAAATGCTACCGGGCTTATGTGCGCGGCAAGATCGGGCTGTTTACCGCCCATGCCCCGGAGGTTGATCCAGCCACCGCCGAGAACTGCCTGAACCAGGCCAAAAAATACTTCGCCCTGGCTGAGCGCTATGCCGCAGCCTGAGCTGTTCATCTTTTTCGGCCTGATCGCCACGGGCAAGTCCACCGTGGCCCAGGCTTGGGCTACGCGGCGCACGCTTCGTTATTACAACTCCGACGTGGTGCGCAAGGAGCTGGCCGGTCTCTCTCCGCACGCCCGCCAGCGCGAAACCGCGGATCAGGGGATCTACACCAGCGAGTTCACGGCCAAAACCTATGGAGCCCTGCTCGAACGGGCCGAACATGATCTGGCCCAAGGCCAAGGCGTGGTGCTTGACGCCTCCTACCAGCGCAAGGCAGACCGCGACCAGGTGCGGATGCTTGCGCAGCGGTTGGGGGTTCGGCTATACTGTGTGCTCTGTGTCTGTCCGGAAGAGGAAATGAAGCGACGCATGGCCCAGAGAGCTCTTGACCCGCAGGCGGTATCGGACGGGCGTTGGGAGATTTACCTGAAGCAGAAAGAGCGGTTCGAACCCCCGGCTGAACTTGCCCCGGGGCAGCTCATAACCCTGTCAACCGATCTGCCGGTGGAGACTGTTTTAGACCAGCTTTCCGCCCACTTGGAGGCGCAGCCATGAATACGAGAATCTATGTTCTGAAGTTTCCCAAGGAAGTCATCGACCAGCCCATCATCAGCAATCTGGTCAAGAAATACGACCTTGAGTTCAACATCCTCAAGGCCACCATCCTGCTTCAGCAGGAAGGGGTCATGGTCCTCGAATTCCTCGGCCACAAGGCCAATGTCAAGAAGGGCATCGCCTATCTCAACGAGATGGGGGTTTCAGTGAAAAGCATGGCCGGCAATATCCACCGCGATGATGAAAAATGCTATCAATGCGGGGCCTGCACCGGCGTTTGCCCCACCGGCGCCCTCTCCCTCCACCGGCCCGACATGGCGGTGCTGTTCGACGAGGAAAAATGCACGGCCTGCGGCCTCTGCGTCTCCGTCTGCCCGGCTCGGGCCATGGAGGTTTCCCTCAACGGCAGCGTGGCCGAGCTGGCGGCTTAGCATGTAATTCCATTTCTAAATCAAAACGAGATTGTCGGTAGGAGCGGCTTCAGCCGCGAAACCACAGGACATCGCGGCTAAAGCCGCTCCTACAGTATCTTGGTTTCACGGTTGAAATAGAAATAGAATACCCCCCCGTTCGCGGTGAGTCTGTCGAACCGCTGCTTCCCTTGTCACGCCTGCCCTTCGACAAGGACTCAGGCCGAACGACTTCATCTCGTTGCCTGCCCCCCCGTGCATACTAATCCCTGCGAATCTCCGCAATCCTCTCCGCCACGAGGGGGAAGCGGCCCAGGTCCGTGTGGGGCAGAAAATGGGAGGCAATGTACTGCTCCTGAAACACCGGCATCTCCGAAAGCTCGAAGCTGGTCATCTTCCGCACCACCTCCACCACATCCCGTCGGATATGGTTGCTCATCTCGCTCATCCAGGCGCCCATGAGCGAGCCGTTCCCCACATAGAGCACCCGGCTGGCGTCCACCTGGGGCAGCAGCCCCACGGTCATGGCCGAATCCAGATCGATATAGCTGCCAAAAGCGCCTGCCAGGATAACCTGCTCGATATCGGTGATGGCCAGCCCCACCTGCTCCACCAACGTGGTGATCCCCGCATAGATCGCCGCCTTGGCCCGGATGAAGTTTTCGATATCCACCTCGTTGATCACGATATCGTGGTCCGCGCCCGCCTCTTCCCGCCAGACCAGGACATACTCATAGCCGCTGCGCCCTTCCCGGATCCGGTCCGTGGCCAGATCCCGCCGGAATTTGCCGCTTCTGCCCACCACCCCCTGCTCGAACAGGGTGGCGATGATGGCCAGCAACCCCGAGCCGCAGATCCCCACCGGCGGTTTGTTGCCCAGGGTGATGTTCATCGGCTCAAGGGTCTGGGGGTTGAGGCTGAAATCCTCGATGGCGCCAAGGGCCGCCCGCATCCCGTGGGTAATGCCGCCGCCCTCAAAGGCAGGACCTGCGGAGCAGGCCGCGCACACCAGCCATTCCCGGTTGCCGACCACGATCTCCGCATTGGTGCCGATATCGATATACAGGGTGACAAGTTCGGTGCGGTACATGCCCGAGCCCATGACCCCGGCGACGATATCGCCGCCCACATAGCTGGAAATGGACGGGTAGACCAGGGCCACGGCGGAGTGCGGCAGATTGATGCCCAGGTCGGTGGCGCGGATGGGCGGCAGAAAGGTGGTGACAGGCACATAGGGGGCGCGGCGGATGTTGTCCGGCTCGAGCCGGAGAAGCAGATGGGTCATGGTGGTGTTGCCAGCCAGGGTAATGGAGGTGATTTCCTCCCGGCTGATGCCGCCTTTTTCCCCGCTGTCCGCCGGCCTGGCCTGGGACAGCAAGGTGTCGAGGATGCTGTTGATGGTGGTCACCACCAGCTCCTGCATTTTTTCCAAGCCCTCCTTTTTTTCCGCAAAGATGATCCGGGAGATCACATCCTCGCCGTACCCGAGCTGGCCGTTGTATTCCCCGGCTCGGGCCAGCACCTTGCCGGAGTTGAGATCCACCAGCACCCCGTACACTGAAGTGGTGCCGATGTCAAAGGCCAGGCCGAAGCTGCGGTGGGTCCAGTCGCCGCCCTGGATGTTGGTGAGATAGGATTTGCCCGATACATTCACCGGCCGGGCGCAGGTAACGGTGATCCGGAAATCGTCTTGCCGCAGTGCCTTGCGCAACATCCGCAAGACCGCAAGATTGAACACCACCCGGTGTTCGTCGTGTCGGCTGCTGAGCAGATGGATAACCCGGCCGGCATCGGCCATGTTGTCCCCCGCGGTTGGCGGAGGAACATCCAGGCAGAGCTTTACCACCGGGGGAACAAACATCCCCTGCTCGCGAAGCGCTTCGATGTCGTAGACATGCATCCGGGCCCGATGCCTGAGCGGCACCGCTGTTCCCAAGCCCCCGCTTTTCAGGCCGGACGATTCCGGCACCCGAATGACGGCATCGCCGGCAATTGTCGCGGTGCAGGCTTGCCGGTAGCCGCTCTCCCTCTCCTGCAGGCTGAACTTTTCGCTCAGTCCCCCCGCAACCTCGCCCTTTTCTATGATCACCTTGCATTTGCCGCACACCCCACTGCCGCCGCAGGAGGCATTGATATGGATGCCCGCCTCCCGGGCCGCCTTGATGATGGACATGCCCGGTCCGGCCTGCACGGTGCGGCCGCTGGGCTCAAAAACTATGGTGTGGGTCGCCTGACTCTCCGCCTCTTGCATTTCCCGGCCCCCTTGTGCCTGCCCGAATGCTTCTTCCCGCGACACTCGCGCGTCGCTGCGCCTGATCTTTCATATCCTATACGGGGGCGCGACTTCCTGCAACGACCGTTTACAACATCACCTCTTCGCAATTGCCCACAAAAAAAGGCTCCCGCGCTTTAGCAGCGGAAGCCTTCGCAGAAACCATTTCCTCGGGACGGCTATTTTTTGGCCTTGCAACCGCAGCCGCAACCGCCTCCGGAGGATTTCTCCTCTTGCTTGATCAGGCACTCGTTGCCGCCGCATTGGGAGCATTTCTTTGGCTTGCACCTGCCTTCCTTGGTTGCCCCGCACTTTTCACATTTAAATATCGCCATGATGCCACCTCCTGTTGCGTGTTAATCGTTTACGGTAAGAAAAGACGTTCTTCCTGCCGCAATATGCCTTCCTTGTCCCGCTTTGTGCCCGGGATTGCACCTCCTGCCGTTTCAGGAGATAAATTTCTCGCTTGGGCGCGGCAGGTGCATTATTCTTTTTCTGAAAACTCCGGCAGCGGCCTTAAGTGGATTATTAGGTCCTGCTCTCCCCTGTCTCTATTAGTAATTATTATCAATAATAGCCTGTTTCCTGCTGCCGTGCAACAATAAATTGAGGGCACCCCATGAACATCAACAGCGAACGCCTCGCCACGGTCTTTACGGCCATGTGCTCCATAGACAGCCCTTCCGGGGAAGAAGCCACGATGTCGGCCTTCCTGAAAGATCTCTTTGCGCAGGAATTTCCCGAAGCGGCCATTGCCGAAGACGACTCCACCCGAGCAACGGGCTCCGACGCCAACAATCTGGTGATTCACTTTCCCGGCACCCTTGCAGGAAAACCGATTTTTTTCAATTGCCATCTTGACACCGTTGAGCCTGCCAGGGGGGTCCAGGTCCTTCGGGAAGGCAGTCGATTCTCCAGCGCAGGGGACACCATTCTCGGCGGAGACGACAAGGCCGGCATCGCAATACTCATCGAGGCCATCCGGTGCATCAAGGAGGCACAGCTTTGCCATCTGCCCTTCGATTTAGTTTTCACCACCAGCGAAGAGATCGGCCTGCGCGGCGCCAAGGCCCTGGACCTTTCACTGCTGCACGCCAAGGAAGGCTACGCACTGGACAGCTCCGGGGTCGACCTGCTCATTATCGGCGCTCCCGCAGCCAACCATTTCCGGTTCACCGTTACCGGCGCGGCAGCCCATGCCGGCTTGCACCCGGAGCGGGGGATCAACGCCATTCAACTTGCAGCCCGTTGCCTTGCCGACCTCCCGCTTGGGCGCATTGACGAAGAAAGCACCGCCAATATCGGCCGGATCTCCGGCGGCACGGCAACAAATATTATTCCGGAAACCGCTGTGGTGGAAGGAGAAATACGGAGCCATTCCTCGGAAAAACTCGCCCGATATTCCAAACAGATCCAAGACACCATCCAAGGCGTCATCGACAGATGGACCCCCGGGCCCGGCGCACACCTCGCTTCCGGCGTCCGCCCCCGCCTCGATTTTCAAATCAGCCAGGAATACCCGGCCATGCACCTGGACCGAAACGCCTCGGTCCTGAAACGGGTTGACAAGGCCGCCGCCCTGTTGCAGCGGGAAATTCGCTACGAACGGGCCGGCGGCGGCAGCGACGCCAACATCTTCAACGGAAAAGGACTGCAAACCGCCATCATCGGCATCGGCATGGATCATGTGCACAGCACCGACGAAACCATTGATCTGCGCGACATGGAACGCACCGCCGAGCTGGTAATCGCCATCCTAACCACCCAGGATTAAAGAATAAATTCACAAATGTTCCACGTGAAACATTCCCGGACGAAAAAGAAGCGCCTCGCCGCGAAAAAGTAAGCGACCTCCCCATGCAGAGTATGGTACTATGCCCAACAGATGGGGCCAGAACACAGCTTTTCCATGCCCCCACACGCAACATGCCCGCGACGAAAAATCTGGCGAAATTCGGCCGGAAACCCGCATCAGGTGGAGGTTTTCAAGCATGGGATATGACGCAAAAATTATTGCCCTGGCCAATCAAAAAGGAGGCGTGGGCAAGACGACCACCGCGATAAACCTGGCAGCCTCCGTGGCCCTGCTGGGGAAAAAAGTCCTGGTGGTGGATTCGGACCCCCAAGGGAACACCTCCAGCGGGCTGGGGGTGAGCCGCGCCGAAGGCGGAACCCACCTGTACCATTGCTACATGGGGGAGGCCGAGACGGCAGCGGTTGTCCAGCCGGCGGCGGGGGTAAAAAAACTTTCGGTTCTTCCCACCCACATCGACCTGATCGGGGTCGAAGTCGAACTGATGAGCGCGGTAAAGCGCGAACGCTATCTGGGCAATCTCCTGGCTCCGGTCCGTGGCGAGTACGACTACATCTTCATCGACTGCCCCCCCTCCCTCGGTTTGTTGACCATCAACGCCCTCACCGCGGCGGACACGGTCCTCATCCCCTTGCAATGTGAATATTTCGCCCTTGAAGGCTTGAGCCAGTTGGTTCGAACCATTCGGTTGGTGAAAAACTCATACAACAAGAACCTTGCCATCGAGGGTCTCCTTCTGACCATGTACGACGGCAGAAACAAATTGACCCACCAGGTCGTCACCGAGGTGAAAAACCATTTTCAGGATCGGGTCTATGAGACGGTGATCCCCCGCAATGTCCGGCTCAGTGAGGCGCCGAGCCATGGCCAGGCGGCGATCGTCTACGACAAACGCTCAACCGGAGCACTGAGTTATTTGCAGCTCGGGAAAGAGTTTCTCCGCAAGCAGCCGAAGGCTGCGGCAAAAGAGGGAGTGAAATCATGATAAAAAAAACAACCTCGGCTCTTGGCAAGGGACTCGACGCCCTGCTGCCTTCCAGCGGCTCCGATGGCCGGGAATACTTCTTGTGCCCCATTGACGCCATTGAGGCCAACCCGAATCAGCCAAGAAAAGATATTAATGATACGGCCCTGGCCCAGCTTTCCGCTTCCATCCAGGAAAAAGGCATCTTGCTGCCTCTGGTCGTCTGCGAGCATGGCGGAAAAGGGCGTTACCAGATCATCGCCGGAGAACGGCGATGGCGGGCGGCAAAAATGGCGGGGCTGGACGAGGTTCCGGTTCTGGTGAAAGACGTCACCCCCTTGGATCGCCTTGAGCTCGCGCTCATCGAAAACATCCAGCGTCAGGACCTGAATCCCCTGGAAGAGGCGGAAGCCTACCTTCGGTTGGTAAAGGAATTTCACCTGACCCAGGAAGAGGTGGCAAAACGGGTGGGCAAGGAGCGTTCAACCGTGGCCAATGCCCTGCGGATAAACCAACTGCCCGATTTTGCCAAGGAGGATCTGGCCCGCGGCACCTTGAGCATGGGGCACGCGCGAGTATTACTCAGCGTTGGCGACGAGACATCCATGCGCGAGGTCAGAAACGAGATTGTCGAGCAGGGACTGAACGTTCGACAGGCGGAGGCTTTGGCCCAGAAACAGAAAAAGAAAATGGCCGGCGCAGCCAGTGGGGCAAAACGTGCACCACGGAAATCAGCCAATGAATTGCCGGAATCCTATTGCAAGTCCCTGGCCAACGGGCTGATCAACTACCTGGATACCAAAGCGCGGATCATCCAAAGCGGTACCCGGGGAAAAGTGGAAATCGAATACTATTCCCACGACGACCTTGAACGGGTGTTGTCTCTTATCCTTCCCGGACAAAAATAGCTTTACTTTCAGATGGTTACCTAATAAACCCTGCCGGAAAACCCTATAGAGGACGCCAGGCAAGGACGCAGGGAAGAATATCCCCGTGAAGTAAAACAACTTGGAATGCGCATGAATCAATTTGAAGAACAGGCCGAAATTATCCGGCAGGAAAAACTCACCCCGGAGATATTCCGCCTCACCGTGAAAGCGCCGGAAATTGCAAGCCACGCCCTTCCCGGCCAGTTTGTCATGGTCCGAACCGCTCCCTGTTACGATCCACTTCTCCGGCGGCCCCTGTCCATCCACCAGACCATTGGCAACCAGCAGGTTCAGCTCCTCTACAAGGTTGTGGGCAAGGGCACTCGGATGCTCGCCGCAATGAGGCCTGGTCACACCCTGAACCTGACCGGGCCGCTTGGCAACGGTTTTGCTTTCAAGAATCGACCGGCGATCTGCCTGATTGGCGGCGGCATGGGGATTGCCCCCCTGTATTTTCTCGCCAGAGAGATCCTGCGCGTAACCACGCCGCCGAAATGTGTCGTTTTGCTCGGCGGTCGCACAGCCGCGGAACTTGGCCCCCTGCCAAGGGATTTCAAGGATATCGGCATGACGGAAATCCATAGTGCCACCGACGACGGAAGCCTTGGGCACCATGGCTTTGTGGCAGAACTCCTCCCAAAACACCTGGACTCCGGCCATGACTGGACGGTCTGCGCCTGCGGCCCGCATCCGATGATGAAGGCGGTTGTAGGCCAGTGCCGGCAGCAGGGCTGGCAGTGCCAGGTTTCCCTGGAAACCATGATGGCCTGCGGGATCTCAGCCTGCCTCGGCTGCGCGATCCCCCGGGCCGACCTCTCCGGCCCCTATCTGCATGTCTGCAAGGACGGCCCGGTTTTCAACGCCGAGGAGGTAGCCTGGCTATGAACCAACCGGATCTGCGCGTCACCATCGGCGCCCTCGTTTTCAAGAATCCCGTGCTCACCGCCTCCGGCACTTTTGGGTATGCCAAGGAATTCGCGCCCTACGTCAATCTCCATCATCTGGGCGGCGTGGTGGTCAAGGGGATCTCGCTGGAACCGCGCCGGGGAAATCCACCGCCCCGCATCGTGGAAACCGCCGGAGGCATGCTCAATGCCATCGGTTTGGAAAATGTGGGCGTTGACCGCTTCATTGCTGAAAAAATGGACTACTTGCGAGGGATCGGCACCAGGGTGATCGTCAATATCCTGGGCGACAGCCTGGAAGAGTATCAAACCCTGGCTCAGCGGCTCAGCGAGGTGGAGGGGATCAGCGCCCTTGAGGTCAATATCTCCTGCCCCAATGTGAAAAAAGGCGGGGTCGCCTTTGGCACCGATCCGGCAATGGCCGAAGCCGTTACCAGAGCAGTATGCGCGCACACCGCCCTGCCGGTGATTGTCAAACTCTCCCCCAACGTCACCGACATCACCGCCATCGCCAAGGCCGTGGAGGCAGGCGGGGCCCAGGCGGTTTCCCTGATCAACACCCTGCTCGGCATGGCCATCGACATCCGGAGCCGCAGGCCGAGGCTGGCCAACATCGTGGGGGGGCTCTCAGGCCCGGCGATCAAGCCCATTGCCTTGCGCATGGTCTGGCAGGTAGCCCAGGCCGTGAAGATTCCGGTGATCGGCATCGGCGGCATCACCACCACGGAGGATGCGCTGGAATTTCTCTTGGCAGGCGCCACGGCCATCGAAGTCGGCACCGCGAACTTCGTCAACCCTCGGGCCAGTGAGGAAATCGTCGAAGGACTTGGCCGTTATGTTACGGAGAATAGGCTTAATGGGATCAGCGAGGTGATTGGGGGGCTTGTTCTGGACTGATTTTTTGTGTGGGGAAAAGCACCATTCGACAGGACCCTCCTGAACTTGCCGAAGGGCTCAGGACGCAAGGAAAAATCACATCTGCGGTTCGACAGGCTCACCACGAACGGAAGAATCAATCGATAAAAAAAAGTCCGCTCATCCTGAGCCCTTCGACAAGCTCAGGAGAGCCCTGTCGAAGGATCACCGTCTTTACTTCGATCGCGCCAAACGAGAAACTGCAACCCAATCACCCCGCATCATGGCTTCTTTCTTCTTGCGGTTCCAACCCTTGATTTGCCTCTCAGCCGACAAAGCTTCTTCCCGCGTGACAAACTCCTGAGGCCAAGCAAGCTCCACCGGTAAACGGGTTGCCGTGTATCCATCGCATTCTCCATTCTGATGTTGAGCGATACGATTATCAAGGTTGTCGGTATGTCCGGTATAATAGCTCCCGTCGGCACACTGAAGGATATACACCCAAAACATTTCTAGACTCTTGAAAAATGCTTTTTGTGCTTCGAAAAATCAACCCTTCGACAGGCTCAGGATGAACGGAAAAATCAATGAATTAAAAAACTTCCGTTCGCCCTGAGCCTGTCGAAGGGCTGCCTTAAGATTCCCCCAGAAAATACGGAATGCAAAAAGACTTCACATCTCCACCGTCACCGCACCAAAATCATCCCTGCTCAGCATCGCCACCTGGGCATTGCCCACCTTTACCCCCCTGAAATCCGCAATGGGCCGCGCCAGATAATGCAGCAGCAGCGTCCGGATCACGATCAAATGGCTCACCAGCAGCAGGCTCTGGCCGGGATATTCACGAAAAAGTGATTCAACAAAAGCAACCGCCCTCCCCTGCACCTCGGCGATGGTTTCGCAGCCAGGCACGCAAAATCCTGCCGGATCAGCGAGCCAGGTGGGATATTCAGGCCCGAACCTCGCCCGGATCGCCTCCTTGGTCAACCCGTCCCAGTGGGGAATGCTGATCTCGTTTAAGGCCTCGTCCGCTGCAACAGGCACACCAAGTATCTCTCCGACAATCCCGGCCGATTGCCTGGTCCGCGCCAGAGGGCCGCAGAATATCCTGCCAATGCCTCGACCGGCCAGCATATGTCCAACATCCGCAAGCTGGGCCTCACCCTCCGGGTGCAGGGGTTCTTGGGTGCGACCGGCAAAAACATCGTTCTTGTTTGCCGCGGTCAAGCCATGCCGGATGAGATAGATGGTGGTTTTCATGGTTGCCCTATAACTATATAACTAACGCGAAAACACCCTTCGACAGGCTCAGGGCGAACGGTAAGCTATCTTCAATTATGAATCTTTCCGCTCGTGGTGATCCTTCGACGCTGTTCAGGAGAGCCCGGTCAATCACAAAAAAATTTTGCCGGAATCTCTAAAGCTACTTCAACCGCGTTACAACAGCATCGTAGCCACCCGGCTCTACAAAAAACTCTTGCCCTTCCGCGTTTCTTCGGAGTAAGCTCCAGGCTTTAAACTCTACGGAAAATCACTCTTCTTTTCAATAAGGAAACCGGTCATGCCCAAACAAACCAAGCGTACAGTCACAGCCGTGCTCGCCGCACTGATATTCGTCATGCATCTTGCGCTGCCGGCGGTCGGGGCTGCACAAACCGGCCGGATCGCCTTTCTGCCCTTCAAGGCCAATGCCCCCCAGGACATGAGCTATCTGACCAACGGCATCCGCGACATGCTTGCCAGCCGTATTGCCTCGGAGATCGGCCTCACCGTGATCGACAAAACGGTGGTGGATAAGGCCTTGGCCGGCGCCGGAACCCCGAACCAGACAGAGGCATTTCTCAAGCTGGCCAAGACTCTCCAGGCCGACTTCCTGGTGGTCGGCAGCCTCACCGCCATGGGCAGCAGTCTTTCGCTGGATGCCAAGGTCTTCGAGGTCGCCAAGGGGGCGCCGCGTAATTTTTATGCCACGGCCAAGAATGAAAGCGAGATTATCCAAAGCATCGACTCCCTGGCCTGGGATATAAGCGAGAAGGTCTTCGCCCACAAGCGCCCGGCCTCAGCCCTGGCCCAACCCCAGGCCGCCGCTCAGTCAGGCGCCCAGGCCCAGCCGCAGTATGCCACCGCCCATCCGGATAGGGCCTTTGCCGGTCGCACCGGCATGGGAGGAGGCTCGCCCTTTATCTACCCCAAGGGCATCACCAGCGAGTTCCAGAAAACCCAGAATATGAAGCTGTCCCTCCAGTTCATGGAAATGGCCGACCTTGACGGCGACGGCCAGGATGAGGTCATCTTCGCCGACAACGATTCGGTCCAGATCTTCAAGCGCGACAGCAATCGGCTGAGCAAGGTCGGCCAGATTCGCGGCAAGGTTGGATACCGCATCCACGCCATCACCGTGGCGGACCTCAACAAAAACGGCAAGCCGGAAATCTATGTGAGCGCCGCGGACAACAAGCAGCCCAACTCCTTTGCTTTCGAATGGCTTGGCGCGGATAAGGCCAACTATATTTTCGAAAATGCCAGGTGGTATGTCCGGGCCATGTCCGTGCCCGGAGAAGGCTTGGTGCTGGCCGGTCAGCGCGCCGATTCCGACAAGGCCGTGGCTCCAGGCATCTTCCGCCTCGATCTGGCCAATGGTGCGCTGAAAGCGGGCAGCTCCATGGAAGTCCCGGCCAGCGTCAATCTGTTTGAGTTCACCATTGCCGATCTGGACAACGACGGCAGCCGGGAGATCGTTGCCATCGACCAGTACGACCGTCTCCAGGTGCTCCGCGCCGGCGGTACCGTGCTCTGGAAAAGTGATGAATTTTACGGCGGCACCACCCGCTTTATCGGCGGCACGGAAGGCTTCGGTGCCGGCAAGGCCAGCAGCCAGGAAGGCTCGGAACGCATCTACATCCCCTCGCGGATCATCGTCTATGACGTGAATGGCGACGGCCAGATGGACGTCATCATCAACAAGAACCTCTCCACCTCGTCGCGCCTTTTTGAAAACATGAAAAACTACCCCTCCGGCGAGATCCACGCCTTGAGCTGGAACGGCATCGCCCTGTCCGAGCTGTGGCGGACCCGAAAGATCGACGGCTATATCGTGGACTACCTGCTGCGCCCCAATGCGGACAAGAAGGGCGCGGAGCTGCTGGTCGGCCTGATCTTGGGCAGCAGCTCGATGGATCTTTTTGCTGAGCAGACTTCCACCATGCTCATCTATCAGTTGGATTTCACCAAGAAGACGGAACAGTGAAACGGCGACAGTCAGTTTGTAGCTGACAGCCATCAGTCGTCAGCTTCGGCCGGGAAGGATCGTCTTTCCCGGCCGAAGCTTTTTAAGGGCTTGGCATTTCATTTATGGCAATTCTGATTAACAACAGGTGCACATTAAAAGCTGATGACCGGCGCCTCTTCCGGTAAAAAAAATTACACCCCGGTAAAAAAAACTTGACTTTACTTTGGGAAATTTGCTTTAACGAGCTTGAGTCTTTTTTTTATTAACACTTATCAAGGAGATAAGAGATGAAAAAAGTATTATCTACCGTAGCAGCACTGGGCCTGGTCGCGGGACTGGCTTCAACTGCAGCAGCCGTTGAGTTCAAGATGAGCGGCAAGTATCTGGTCGAAGGCGCCTATCTTTCCGACGCACGCGGCACCGGGTTGGACGTTACCGAGGCGGCTGGCCAAAACACCCCCTCCGATGCTTACTGGCTACACACCTTTGAGATCAAGCCCACCATGAAGGTCAACGACAAGATCTCCATGGGTGCGACGATCCGTTTGGCGGACGACACCTTCTGGGGTAGCCAGGATGACACCAGCACCACCGGGTCGAATGTTAATACGACCACTAGCGACATGTATGTCCACCATCTGTACATGGACTATGCCTCACCCATCGGCAAGATGCGCTTCGGCCGTGTTCCGGCTGGTCCTTACGGTACCGCCTTCAACGATCCTGACAAGCGCGCTGATCGGGTCATGATCTGGCCCTCCATCCTGGCCAGTGGCCCTTGGTCCACCCTGTTCTACATCCAGAAGAACACGGATAATTTCAATCAAGCAGGTTACCTTGATGAAACCGATGCTGATTCCGACACCTATACTGCCCGTCTGTACTACAAGACCGACAGCCTGGATTCCGGTCTGCACTACAGCTACACGAACGCCATGACCGACATCACCAAGTCCGACCGCAAGCATGAAGTGACCGCCTACGGGAAGTACAAGATGGACAACCTCTTCCTGAACGCCGAGCTGACCCACTTCTTCGGCGAGCAGGACAATGACGCGGCAGCCACCCTTGACCGCGACTATGATTCCTGGGGCGGCATGCTGCAGGTCGGCGCCAAGCTTGATGCCCTGACCCCGAGCCTCATGTACTTCTATGCTTCCGGCCAGGATATGGGCGAAACCGCAGCCAACGGCGGCGATCTCGAGAATTTCCTCGGCAACACCGCCGCCAGCACCGGCACCGGCGATCAGTTCGAGCCCCTCTACATCCTCACCGGCCGCCACACCGGCATGCTGAACAATGACATCTTCGCTGTCAATACCACCATGGCCACCGCTGGCGTACACGCCGTTGTTGCCGCAGCCGATTATGCGGTTTCCAACCAGTTGAGCCTGCACGGCGCCATCGGCTATGCACAGGCGGACGAGGCAGAGATTGCCGGCTACACCAACCGTGACGACGACTACGGCTGGGAGTACAACGTCGGCGCAGCCTACAAGCTGCTCGACAACCTGACCTACGAGGCCCATTTCGGCTACCTCGATACCGGTGATTTCTTCAAATCCACCGCTACCACCGACGACACCGAGAATGTTTACCTCCTGACCCATTCTCTGACCATGACCTTCTAATTTCGCCTATGCCTTGCGCATAGCGGTTTAGTTGGTTGCTGTACACATCAAGCCCTGCCGGATTTTCCGGCAGGGCTTTTTTTTGCGCATTGACAACCACGCGACAATCCATTACCGTAAAGTAGTGTATTGTAAAAAAAGTAAGGAGGCGACACAATGGCGACAGCAACAGTCACCAGCAAAGGACAGGTCACCATCCCAAAAGAAATACGGGATTACCTCAAACTCAGGACGGGCGGGCGGCTTGAATTTTTAGTCGATCCGCAGGGGAGTGTGCGCATTGCCCCGGCAACGGCAGAGGCGCGACAGCTCAAAGGCATGATTGCTCCCGCAGAGAAGGCTGTCAGCCTTGAAGACATGCAGGCAGCCATAGAACAGGAAGGCGGAAGGTCATGACAGGACTCGACACAAATGTCCTGGTACGATACATCGTCCAGGATGATGCCGAACAGTCATTGGCAGCCACCGCGCTTATTGAAGGCGGGGAACACGCAGGAGAAATTTTCTTTATCAACCAGATTGTTCTCTGTGAGGTGGTTTGGGTTGTGAAACGCTGCTACAGCGGCGACCGGGAAGCGATTGGGCGGATGGTCGAACAACTCCTGCGAACCGCCTCGTTCCGGGTTCAGCGTTCGGCAGAGGTTTGGAGTGCCCTCAATATCTACCGGAAAACCACAGCGGATTTTGCCGACTGTCTCATCGCCTGCGGCAATCAGGTCGCCGATTGCCGGGAAACCGCCACCTTTGACCGACAAGCCGCACAAACAGCAGGATTTCGCCTCGTTTCCTCCCCGGCACAATAGGGCCGCTGTTTCCCCCTGTTTTTTTGACGTTCCTCTCTCTCCCCTCATTTCTTGACAATTCCTCAGAGGTGAGATATGAATACCTGTTTTTCTGCCATTTTCTCTGATTGACGCATTTTTCCCGAAGATAAAAACTCCGGGTGTTTTTATCTTCGGTGCAGGCGAGGCACGCAATGACCATTCAGGCCCTGAAAGGCTTTAAGGATATTCTCCCCGACGAGGTTCGGATTTGGCAGCATGTCGAGGCAACGGCCAGGGACATCTTCCAGCGCTTCGGCTTCACCGAGATCCGGGTGCCGATATTGGAAAAAACCGAGCTGTTCGCCCGCTCCATCGGTGAAGCCACCGACATCGTCGAAAAAGAGATGTACTCCTTTGCCGACCGCAACGGCGATTCGGTCACCATGCGGCCGGAAGGCACCGCCTCGGTGCTGCGCGCCTTTATCGAACATGGCCTCCAGGCCAAGCTTCCGGTGCAGCGGCTCTATACCATCGGCCCCATGTTCCGGCACGAACGCCCCCAGAAAGGGCGGTTGCGGCAGTTTCACCAGATGAGCGTCGAGGTGTTGGGGTTGGATCACCCCCGGTTGGATGCCGAACTCATCGCCATGGGCTGGCTGATTCTTGAAGAGCTGGGATTGACCACAAGTCTGCAGATCAACTCCCTGGGCTGCCCGGCCTGCCGTCCGGCCTACAAGGAGGGTCTAGTGGCTTTCCTCGCCGCACGCAAAGAGCATATCTGCGAGGATTGCCAACGCCGCAGCCAGACTAATCCGCTGAGGGTACTGGACTGCAAAAGCAGCCATTGCCAGGAACAGTATACGGCCGCGCCTGCCATTATCGACCATCTCTGCCAGGGTTGCGCCGAACATTTCCGCAAGACCAAGGAAAGCCTTGATCTCCTGGCGGTTCCCTATGCGGTGAACCCGTTCATGGTTCGCGGCCTGGATTATTACACCCGCACCACCTTTGAGCTGATCACCGACGCCTTGGGCGCCCAGAGCGCGGTGGGCGCGGGGGGCCGCTACGACGGGTTGGTGGAACAGTTGGGCGGGGCAAAGAACATGCCCGGCATCGGCTTTGCCATGGGCATGGAGCGGCTGGTCCTGCTGCTGAGCCAGCAGAACGCAGGAGCCTGCCCTGAGGCCGCCACAGACCTCTTTGTCGCCGCCCTGGGCGAGGAAGCCGCGGTGCGGGCTTTCCCGCTGGTGCATCTGTTGCGGCGCAAAGGACTGCAAGTGGCCATGGACCTTGAAGGCAAGAGCCTGAAAAGCCAGATGAAGCAGGCGGATCGGGCCAAGGCGCGCTTTGTGCTCATTCTGGGCGAGGAAGAGCTTGCCAAGGGCGAAGCGGTGCTGCGCGACATGGACAGCAAGGAGCAGCAGCAAGTGGAGCTGGCGGGGTCGCAAGAGGCCTTGTGCGCGATGCTGATTGCGGCTGTCGCCCACAGAGAAAATTAACAGTGCAAAAATGGCAGTAGTATCCGCTTAACGAGCATGATCCAAAAATTCCCTCTCCCCTCGCGGGGGAGGGTTAGGGTGGGGGGGATTTGCCAAATCTGACGCTCTCTGCAACGTCACCCACCCCCAGCCCCTCCCGTCAAGGGAGGGGAGTATAATGCACACACTAACCCGGCAGCGCTGAATGATATGCTGTCCACCGTGTTTACGCATCCCGCGCCTCTGCGCCTTTGCGTTACAACTTTTTTCATTTTTCACTACCTATAAAGGAGCAGTCCTATGGAATCCATGGGAGGACTCAAGCGCACCCACCATTGCAATGCCTTGACCCAAGCCGATGTCGGCAAAGAGATTATTCTCATGGGTTGGGTGCTGCGGCGCCGCGACCATGGCGGGGTTATTTTCATCGATCTGCGCGACCGCTGGGGTCTTACCCAGGTGGTGTTCAACCCCGAGATCAACGCCGAGGTGCATGCCAAGGCGCACAACATCCGAAGCGAATGGGTGCTGGCCATCCGGGGCATAGTTGAAGCCCGGCCCGACGGCATGGTCAACCCTAAGCTGGCCACCGGCGAGATCGAGGTGCGGGTCTTGGAGCTGCGCATCCTCAACCAGAGCAAAACCCCGCCTTTTCCGCTGGACGAGGAAACCGAGATTTCCGAGGGATTGCGCCTCAAGTACCGCTACATCGACCTGCGGCGACCCAACATGGCCGAGGGCCTCATCATGCGGCACAAAGCAGCCCAGGCCATCCGCACCTATCTCAACAACGAAAACTTTTTGGAGATCGAAACCCCGGTGCTCACCCGCTCCACCCCGGAAGGGGCCAGGGATTATCTGGTGCCGAGCCGGGTCAACCAGGGGAAATTCTTCGCCCTGCCCCAGTCGCCGCAGCTCTTCAAGCAGCTTCTGATGGTGGCGGGCATGGACCGCTATTACCAGATCGTCCGCTGCTTCCGCGACGAGGATCTCCGCGCCGACCGGCAGCCCGAGTTCACCCAGGTGGATATGGAGCTTTCCTTTGTCGAGGAGGAGGACATCTACACCGTGGGCGAAGGGTTGATGCAGCTTTTATTCAAGGAGACCATCGGGTTGGAGCTCAACCTGCCGTTTGCGCGCATGACCTATGAAGAAGCGATGAACCGCTATGGCTGCGACAAGCCGGACACCCGCTTCGGCCTGGAGCTGATCAGCCTCACCGAAGAGGTGCGCAACTGCGGCTTCCAGGTGTTCCGCACCGTGGTGGAAAAGGGCGGCATGGTCAAGGCCATCAACGCCAAAGGGTGCGCCCATTTTTCCCGCAAGGATCTGGACGACCTCACCGGGTACGTGGGCAATTTCGGGGCCAAGGGGCTGGCCTGGGTCAAGGTCAAGCCGGAGGGCGAATGGCAGTCGCCCATTGCCAAGTTCTTCTCCGACGAGGAGCGGGCAGGCATGGCCAAAACCCTGGGTGCCGAGACCGACGACCTGCTCTTTTTCGTGGCCGACCAGCCCAATGTGGTGCACCAGGCATTGTCCGAGTTGCGCCTTGAACTGGGTCGCCGCCTCAACCTCATCGACAAGAAGCGGTTCAACTTCCTCTGGGTCTGCGACTTCCCGCTTTTGGAGTACGACCATGAGCAGAAGCGCCATACGGCCGTGCATCACCCCTTTACCGCGCCCAACGAGGAAGACATCCCCCTCATGGACACCGAGCCGGGCAAGATGCGCAGCCGCGCCTACGACCTGGTTCTGAATGGCACCGAGATCGGCGGCGGCTCCATCCGCATCCACCAGAAGGCGATGCAGGAACGGGTCTTTGCAGCACTGGGGATTTCCGAGGAGGAGGTCTCGGACAAATTCGACTTCCTGGTCAAGGCGCTTGAGCTTGGCGCGCCGCCTCACGGCGGCATGGCCTTTGGCTTGGACCGCTTGATGATGATTCTGCTGGGCCGCGACTCCATCCGCGATGTCATCGCCTTCCCCAAGACCCAGAAGGCGACCTGCCCGCTCACCGACGCCCCCTCGGCAGTGGCACGAAAACAGCTCACCGAGCTGGGGTTGCGGCCGGACTGGAAGGAGTAGGGAGAGGAGCAAGGCGAAAGGAAAAAGGTTTACGGAACCCACCAAAAAACCTTTATCCTTTCACCTCGCACCTTGCTCCGCGAGTATATCTCGAACCATCTCCCGGATCTGCGGTTCCGGATCATCGGCCAGGGGCTTGATATACGCCAGCGCCTCGGGGGTGCCGATGATGCCCAGCAGATTCACGGCCTCGCCGCGCATCCACGGGGTTTCCTCACCAAGGATCGGGAGCAGGGCAGGGATGGCCAAGGCCACCTCCTGCTCCCGAATCTGCTTCAGCTCTTCAAACAGCACCGCCATTCCCATCCGCACCATAAAGCGCTCGTCGCGCAACAGCTCGCCGCTGAGCGCGTAAAGAGAAGTGTCCTGCTTGAACATGGCCATGATGTTTTCCACATGGCCCATCTCCAAAAAATCGGCGATAACCGCGATCAATTCCGTCTGTTCTTTTTTGAGCATGGGTGTTCCTTTGGAAAAAATGGGCTGGTAACAACAGCCCTTCGACAAGCTCAGGGCGAACGGATGTTTAACGTATTGATATTCCGTTCGTGCTGAGCCTGTCGAAGCACCAGCTTGAAACAAATTCCGAACGGCGCCAAATCCATCGATCTTTCACCTTGCACCTTTCTCCTTACTCGTTTCGGGGATAAGTTCCTTGAAGGTAACCACCGAGAGGTAATCCTCGGAGTGGGCAACCGGCTTGCGGCTGCTGGGCCGGGCGACAAAGATGAGAACCCCCATGCCGTAAAGCCGGGCCGAGGCCAGCACCTTTGCGGTATCATCGGCCAGCATGGTCCTTTTTTTATCATAGCCCAGCATCGCTTCCAGACCCTGCCAGAAGACGGGATCTTCCTTGGCCATCCCCACCTCCTCCGCGCAGATGATCCGATCGAAATAACCGGCCAGGGCGGTTTTTTCCATCTTGATGGCCAGGGTCTTGCTGTGGGCGTTGGTCACCAGATAGATCTTTTTGCCGGACTTGCGACAAAACCGGAGAAAATCCACCACATGGGGATGCACCCCAATGAGGTGGTTGATCTTCATCTTGAGAGCCGGGATATCGAGGCCCAGTTCATTGGACCAGAAATCCAGGTCGGTCCAGGCCAGGGTGCCTTCCCGCCCCTTATAGCGGGACAGCAGTTCAAGCCTGGCCTCGTCAATGGAGAGATCGTGCTCCAGGGCATAGTGCTCCGGCACATAATGCTCCCAGAAATAATCGTCAAAATGGCGGTCCAGCAGGGTGCCGTCCATGTCCAGCAGGACCGTGTCGATTGCCTGCCAGTTCAGGATTGGTGTTTGTGTCATATGCGCTCGTCAGGCCAGGCCCTGTGGCTTTTTATTTGGTAACTACGAAAAGTAGCGAAACCAACGGAGGTAACTGTTCAGCAGTGCCGCAGATGCTAGGAAGAGACCGGCGAAGTGTGCTAGTGCACATGAGCCGGCCGATGACAACGCAGATGTGGTGCTGCTGAACAGTTACCCTACTTTTCAATATCCCGATGAAACAGCTTCACCACCCATTTGCCCCCGAAAAGATGGCCGTGGAGTTCCTCGGCCACGGCCACGGAGCGGTGTTTCCCGCCGGTGCAACCCACCGCGATGGTGAGGTAGGCCTTGCCTGCCTGTTCAAATTCGGGGAGCAAAAAATCGAGCAGGGCGTGCAGGTGAACGAGAAATTGGCTGCCGCTGGCATTGTCCAGGGCATGACCGGCCACCGCCGCGTCCAGGCCGGTTTTTTCCTTGAGCTCCGCCACATAATAGGGGTTGGGCAAAAAACGGACGTCAAAGAGCAGATCCGCCTCGCTGGGCAGCCCATGCTTATGGCCAAAAGAAAGGACATTGACCCGCATGGCGGCAACCGGGGAGGCATCGTCCAGCAGGAGCTTGTGCCGCAATTCCGTGGGGGTCAGGGTGCTGGTGTCGATCACCCGGTCGGCCAATTGCCGGAGTCCGGCCAGCCGCTTCTTCTCCGAGGAGATCCCGTCCTGGACCAACCCGACCTGGGCCAGGGGATGGGCGCGCCGCAACTGGCTGTAGCGGCGGAGCAGGACCGTGTCGTTGGCTTCGAGAAAAATGATCTGCGCCAGGGCGGTCTTGGGTTTCACCTCTTTGAGCACCCCGGCCAGGGCCGGGGCGAGCTCGGCATCCCTGGCATCCATGACCAGGGCCAAACGGTGCGGACCGTCCGCCCGCCTGGCCATGCCGTCGAGCAGGGGCAACAGGAGAAAAACCGGGAGATTGTCGATGCACAGGAAACCGGCATCCTCGAAGACATTGAGGGCCGTGGACTTGCCTGCCCCGGAAAGGCCGGTGATGATGGTCAGGGTCAGGGGATGGCCGTTGGCTTCATGCATGGCGGTGTGATGCGGCAAGGGTGGACATAACCATGCGGGTCAGCTCAGTTTGGGTTTTTTCCGGAATTTTGAAGGGAGAATCCCCATCTGCTCGCGATACTTGGCCACGGTGCGGCGGGCCAGCTTGATATCCTCCTTGGCGAAGATATCGGCGATGGCATTGTCGCTCAAAGGGTCCTGGTGGTCTTCGCCGGCGATGATGGTGCGGATGCGCTCCTTGATGGATTCCGAGGCCATGGCGTCGCCGCCGTCGTGACGGCTGATGGAGGAGTTGAAGAAGTACTTCAGCTCAAAGGTGCCCTGGGGAGTGTGCACGTACTTGTTGCTGGTCACCCGGCTGATCGTGGATTCGTGCATGCCGAGATCCTCGGCCACGTCCCGGAGGACCAGGGGCTTGAGAAAGGCGATTCCTTTTTCAAAAAAATCGTACTGAAACTTGAGCAGCGACTCCACCACCCGGTAGATGGTGCGCTGCCGCTGATGAATGCTTTTTATCAGCCACAGAGCCGATTTCAGTTTGTCCTGCACATAATTCTTGGTGTCGGCCGGGGCGCCGGAATCCTTTTTCAGGATATCCTTGTAATAGTTGCTGACCTTGAGGCGGGGCAACCCTTCATCGTTGAGCAAAATGACATACTCCCCGCCGATCTTGTGCACATAGACATCCGGGATGATGTACTGGGGCTCGTCCTCGGAATAGATTCTGCCCGGGTGCGGGTCCAGCTCGGTGATCACCTTGATTGCCGCGAGGATTTCCTCGATGGGGCGGCCCGTCCCCCTGGCAATGGCGGCAAAATTGCGGTTTTCCAGGGTATGCAGATGCTCGCGCACTATAATGGCGGCCAGAGACCCGCCAAGCCCCAGGCGGCCGAGCTGCAGCAGCAGGCAATCCTTGAGATCCCGGGCTCCGACCCCGGCCGGGTCCATCTCCTGGACCACACCGATCATCCGATGGGCCAGTTCCGGATCGCAGCCCGTGCCCTGGACGATCTCCGCCTCCGTCACCTCCAGGAACCCGTCCCTGTCAAGATTGCCGATGACGAAATGCCCGACCTCCTTTTCCTCATCGGTGAGATGAGAAAGGGTCAGTTGCCAGGAAAGATGGGAATGAAGGTCCGGTTTGGTGGTCAGGATGTCAAGGCGGGAGGGCAGGTCGTTGTCGTCCTTGCCCCGGGCGGAGAAACCGCTTTCATACTCATTGCTGTAATTTTCCCAGTCGATTTCCCTTAACGAGGAATCGCTTTCCATCTGGACCTCGGTAGTCCTTTCCGGCTCGGGCAGGGGGGCGTCAAGCGCCTCGTGACCATGCCCCTCCAGCTCTGCCTCGGGCTGGTCCGGGCTTTCCGTTATTTCTTCCAGCACCGGATTGATCTCGATTTCCTGCTGGATCGTTTCGGCAAGCTCAAGCCGGGAAAGCTGCAGCAACTTGATCGCCTGCTGCAACTGGGGGGTCATCACCAGTTGCTGGCTGAGTTTCAGTTGCTGTCGCAGTTCAAGGGCCATGTCCGCCGAAATCCTTTGCTACAAAAGATACACAGGGTGCAGCGCGGGATTGCGCAGCCCTTGTCTGAGTATAATACTCCATGACGGCAAGGTTTTTGCAAGAAGAATTTAGGGGAACAAAGAAAGAAGGGATATTTTGTTACGATGGCTGACAGAAAGAAACCGCCCAGCAGTGCCGCAGATGCTAGGAAGAGGCCGGCGAAGTGTGCTATATTGCACACGAGCCGACCGATGACAACGCAGATGCGGTGCTGCTGGGCGGTTTCTACAGGGTAAAGTTTTCTCCGAGGTACATCCGCCGGGCTTCCTCGCTGCCCACAATCGCTTCGGCGTCGCCATGGATCAGGATCTTTCCCTGGCTGACGATATAGGCATGATCACAGACGGAAAGGGTTTCCCGGACATTGTGATCGGAGATCAGCACCCCCAGGCCGCGGGTTTTCAGATTGCCGATGATCTGCTGGAGATCGGCCACCGATAACGGATCGATCCCGGCAAAGGGCTCGTCCAGCAAAATAAAATGCGGATTGGTGGCCAGGGCCCGCATGATCTCCACCCGGCGGCGTTCGCCCCCGGAGAGGGAATGACCCCGGTTGCCGGCCAGATGGCTGATCTTCAGGTCTTCCATGAGCTGGCCGACCCGGGTGTTGATCTCTTTTTTGGCAAGACCGAGCGGCTCAAGGACGATGCGGACATTTTCCTCCACGGTGAGTTTTTTAAAGACCGAGGACTCCTGCGGCAGATAGGAGAGTCCCTTGACTGCCCGCTGGTGGATGGGCAGGGAGGTGATATCCTCGCCATCGAGCAGGATCACGCCTGCGTCCGGCCGGACAAAACCGGCAATGGCATAGAAGGTGGTGGTTTTTCCGGCCCCGTTCGGACCGAGCAACCCGACCACCGTGCCGGTCTCAACCCGCAGGCTGATCCCGTCGACAACCGTCCGGTTTTTATAGCGTTTGACAATCTCTTGTGTTTCGAGAACAGACAAGGGGGCCTCCGTCTTTACTGTTGCTGACCGCTCTGCGGCCCTTCGCCGCCGGGATAGAAAAAGGCCTTGACCCGCTCGCCTTTTTTCTCGCCCCGTTCCACGATGCTCTTGCCCTGGTCGAGGAAAACGACAACGGTGTGGCCGGTAACCAGGTTGTTGTCCTGCCAAACCTTGCTGTTGCCGATGAGAATCATCTTGCGCTCGGCCTCGTAATACTCCATTTTGTCGCCGGTGCCGGTCATCCCGTCATTCTGGATTTCCACGTTGCCCGAGGCAAACAACTTTTTGAGACTCCGCTCCTCGCTCTGGGGCAATTTGGCTTTTTCCTCGTTGGAAAGATAATATACCGTCATTTCCGCGGCGCGGATCACCAACTGGCCCTGCTTGGCATCCACGTTTCCGGAAAAAAGAACCGCATTGTCATTCTTCATGGAAACCATGCGGTCCGCCTCGACATGAATCGGCGGCTTGTTGCTTGCCGGGGCAGAGGCAGGCGCAGCCAAACAGGGGGCGGCGAGCAGAAGGGGGGCCACAAGCGAAATCCGGCGGAAAATACGCAGCAATGGTTTCATATTTTTTAGGTTCCTTATGGTGCTGATGAACTCTGAATATATAAAGATACCAGCATCAGGGGTTCTCGGCAATCGCTTTGCCGGAAACGAGCGACTGTTTTTTGCCTGCCTATCTTCTTTACAGATTGCCGCCGGCAGTATATATCTTGCGTACTATCAAGACAATGCGGCTGATTTTTTCCGGAAAATCCAGCCTCCAGACCACTCAACCATTACAGACAGATTGCCATGCTCACAGGTATCGAAAAAGCCAAAACCCTCATCGAGTCCTTGCCGTACATCAAGAAATTTTACGGCAAAACCGTGGTCATCAAATACGGCGGCCATGCCATGGTGGACGAGGAACTAAAAAAGAGCTTCGCCCTGGACATCATCTTGATGAAATACGTCGGCATCAACCCGGTGGTGGTGCATGGCGGCGGCCCGCAGATCAACAAATTCCTGAACAAGATGAATATCAAGAGCGATTATGTGCAGGGCATGCGGATCACCGACGGCGAAACCATGGACGTGGTGGAGATGGTCCTGGTGGGCAAGGTGAACAAGGAGATCGTCAGCCTGATCAACTTCCACGGCGGCAAGGCCGTTGGCCTTTCCGGCCGCGACGGCGACCTGATCAAGGCGAAAAAAATGCAGCTCATGAAGGCGCAGGCCGAAAACACCCCGCCGGAAATCATCGACATCGGCCGGGTGGGGGAGGTGACCATGGTCAACCCGCAGATCCTGCACACCCTGGACGCCCAGGACTTTATCCCGGTCATCGCTCCGGTGGGCGTGGGCGAAGACGGGCAGGCGTACAACATCAACGCCGATCTCGTGGCCGGAGCCATCGCCACCCATCTCAAGGCGGAAAAGCTCATCCTGCTCACCGACGTGGCCGGGGTCTTGGACAAGGAGGGCACGCTCATCTCCTCCATGACCTGCGACGCAGCGGATCAATACATCAAGGACGAGGTCATCGGCGGCGGCATGATCCCCAAGGTCAAGTGCTGCCAGGGCGTGGTCCGCGCCGGAGTGGGCAAGGCGCACATCATCGACGGCAGGGTGGAGCATGCCATTCTGCTCGAAATGTTCACCCAGCAAGGCGTGGGAACCGAGGTGGTATGATGACGAATGCGGAATGGATCGAAAAAAGCAATGGTTCTTTCATGACCACCTATGGCCGGTACCCGGCGGTGATGGTCGAGGGGCGGGGCTGCCTGCTCAAGGACGCCGACGGCAGGGAATATCTGGATTGCCTGGCCGGCATCGCAGTCTGCAGCCTGGGCCACTGCCATCCGGCGATCACCGAGGCGATCTGCCGCCAGGCCTCCACCCTGGTGCATGTCTCCAACCTCTACCACACAATGCCGCAAACCGAGCTGGCCGGGCTGCTGATCAGCCATTCCTTTGCAGACCGGGTGTTTCTGTGCAACTCCGGGGCCGAGGCCAACGAAGCCGCGATCAAGCTGGCGCGCAAGGCAAGCCCCGCCGGAAAATACGAGATCATCTCCCTGGCCGGCTCGTTTCACGGCCGGACCCTGGCCACCGTGGCCGCCACGGGGCAGGAGAAATTCCACCAGGGGTTCGAACCGCTGCCCCAGGGGTTCCGGCATGCGCCCTTCGGCGATCTCAACGCCCTGGAGGCGATGATTGGCCCGGAGACCTGCGCCATTCTCTGCGAGCCCTTGCAGGGAGAAGGCGGGGTGCGACCATTGCCCCCTGAGTATCTGGCCGGTATCCGCCAGCTCTGCGACACGCACAATCTGCTCTTGATCTTTGATGAGATCCAGGTGGGCATGGGCAGAAGTGGCACCCTCTTTGCCTACGAGCAGTGCGGGGTGACCCCCGACATCCTTACCCTGGCCAAGGCCCTGGGCAACGGCTTGCCCATCGGCGCCATGCTGGCCAAGGAACCGGTGGCCAAGGCCTTCGAGCCGGGCAGCCACGCCTCGACCTTCGGCGGCAACCCGGTGGTCTGCGCCGCTGCGGTGGCCACCGTGCGGATCATGCTGGAAGATGGTTTTCTCGCCGAGGTCCAGGCAAAAGGCGCTTATCTGGCAGAGCGCCTCACCGGGCTGGCCGAAAAATATCCGGCCATGGCAACCCCTGCCCGGGGGCTTGGCCTGATCCAGGGGCTGCCCCTGACCGAGGCGTGGCTTGACAAGGGTCCGGCCATGGTCAACCTCCTCTTTGAAAAAGGGGTGCTCCTCAACTTTGCCGGAGGCAAGGTGCTGCGCTGTCTGCCGCCGCTCATCATCAGCCGCGCCGAGATAGATCGGTTGATCCAGGCCCTGGACGAGGTCTTTGCCGAGCTGAGCCGATAGCCCCATCTTTTTTCGACGAAAAATCCCTTTGCAAAAAAAAAGTTTTTTTGTATGACTTGTAGTTTGGCCCAACCAGAGGGAGGCAGTGTCCGTTTCCCTCTGGCAATGGTTGGACTGACATTTTTTTGAGCCGGCCTCCTGGATCCTGCCCCGCGCCGTGTTCCCGGCAGGATGTCCTGAGCAAAAAGAGAGCTTTCCCCGGAACCGCGAGGGAGAGGTTGGCAGAGAGAACAAAACCATGACACAGCATCTACTGGCATTACAGGACTTCAGCAAAGAGCAGCTTGGCGCCTACATCGAAAAGGCCCTGCTGCTTAAGAAAGAAGCCAAGGCAGGAATCCGCCACCAGCAGCTGGCCGGAAAAACCGTGGCCCTCATCTTTGAAAAGCCCTCCACCCGGACCAGGGTCTCCTTTGAGGCCGCCATGTATGGGTTGGGCGGCCAGGTGATCTATCTCTCCGGCCGGGACACCCAACTGGCCCGCAACGAGCCCCTCAAGGACATGGCCCGGGTCATGGCCCGATATGTGGACGGCATGGTCGTGCGCACCTATGGCCAGGCCATTGTCGACGAGCTGGCCGGATATTCCTCGGTGCCGGTGATCAACGCCCTCACCGATCTGCACCATCCCTGCCAGGTGCTGAGCGACATCATGACCGTGATCGAGCACAAGGGCGAGGTGGCTAAGCTTCATGTCGCCTGGCTGGGCGACGGCAACAACATGGCCAACTCCTGGATCCAGGCCGCGGCCCGTTTCGGCTTCGCCCTGACCCTGGCGTGTCCTGCGGGTTATGATCCCAATCCCGCCATTCTCGCGGCGGCCCAAGCCGTGGCAAGCAAGCCCATCCGGGTGGTGCGCGACCCGGTGGAGGCGGTGCGGGAGGCGGACGTGATCAATACCGACGTCTGGGCCAGCATGGGCCAGGAGTCCGAGCAGGAGGCGCGGATCACGGTGTTCCGGCCGTATCAGGTGAATGCTGCCCTGGTGGCGCAAGCCAGGCCGGGGGCCATTGTCCTCCACTGCCTACCGGCCCACCGCGACGAGGAAATCTCCGAAGAGGTGCTGGAGGGACCGCAATGCGTCGCCTTTGACCAGGCCGAGAACAAGCTCCATATCCACAAGGCCATTCTGGCCATGCATCTGGCCTGAGAACAGGCCACAACCGAAGACAAGCACTCTGGGAGAACACGGCCAATGGCTGCCAATATAAACAAGATCGTTCTCGCCTATTCCGGCGGGTTGGACACCTCGGTTATCCTTAAATGGTTGCGGGAAGAGTATCAGGTTCCGGTGGTCGCCTTTGCCGCCGATGTGGGCCAGGAGGAGGATTGGGACAAGGTGCGGGCCAAGGGTATGGCCACCGGCGCCGAGAAGGTGATCATCTCCGACCTGCGCGAAGAGTTTGTCCGCGACTATGTCTTCCCGGCCTTCCGGGCCAACGCCATCTACGAGGGCTCCTACCTCTTGGGCACCTCCCTGGCCAGGCCGGTCATCGCCCGGGAACAGGTGAGGATCGCCGAGGCGGAAGGGGCGGATGCCGTGAGCCACGGCGCCACTGGCAAGGGCAACGACCAGGTCCGCTTCGAGCTGACCTATCTGGCCTTAAACCCCAGGCTGACCATCATCGCGCCCTGGCGGATCTGGGATCTCAACTCCCGGACCAAGCTCATGGCCTATGCGGAAAAGCACGCCATCCCCGTGCCGGTGACCAAGGAGAAGCCTTACAGCTCCGACGAGAATCTTCTGCACATCAGCTTTGAGGGCGGCATCCTGGAAGATCCGTGGAACGAGCCGGAGGAGTCCATGTTCAAGCTCTCCGTCTCCCCGGAAAAAGCCCCGGACACACCGACCTATATCGAGATGGAGTTTGCGGGCGGCAACCCGGTGGCCATCAATGGCGAGAAGCTCAGCCCTGCGGCCATGCTGGCCCGCCTCAACGCCCTGGGCGGCGCCAACGGCATCGGCCGCTTGGACATGGTGGAGAACCGCTTCGTGGGCATGAAATCCCGCGGGGTGTACGAAACCCCGGGCGGCACCATATTGCGTTGCGCTCACCGCGATCTCGAAACCATCACCCTGGACCGCGAGGTCATGAAGATCCGCGACAGCCTGATCCCCCGCTATGCCGAGCTCGTTTACAACGGCTTCTGGTTCTCGCCGGAGATGAAGCTGCTGCAAAAGACCATGGACAATGCGCAGGAAACCGTGAACGGCGTGGTGCGGCTCAAGCTGATCAAGGGCAACTGCATCCCGGTGGGGCGCAAATCCGATCAGTCGCTCTACCAGGAAAGCTTTGCCACCTTTGAGGAAGACCAGGTCTACACCCAATCGGATGCCGGCGGCTTTATCCGCCTCAACGCCCTGCGGTTGACCATCCAGGCCCTGGTGGAAAAGAAGAAGAAATAACTCCGGTACAAAGCAGAGACGACAATGGCATCCTCTTCACAAGAGAAGAAAAAGGCCCCGGCCAAGCTGTGGGGCGGCAGGTTCGCGGAAAAGACCGCCGCTTCGGTGGAGGCCTTCACCGCCTCCATCCACTACGACGCCAGGCTGTATAGGCACGACATCGCCGGGAGCCGGGCGCACGCCAAGATGCTCGCCAAGCAGGGGTTGATCAGCGCCAAGGAGCGGGACCAGATCGTCAAGGGGTTAGGCCAGATCGAGCGGGAGATCGAAAATGGAACCTTTGTCTTCCGGCCCGAGCTAGAAGACATCCACATGAACATCGAAAAGACTCTGGTGGAAAAGATCGGCCCGGCCGGGGAAAAGCTGCACACGGCGCGAAGCCGCAACGATCAGGTGGCCCTGGATGTGCGCCTCTATCTCCGGGAGGAATGCCGCAACCTCATCGAACTGCTCGCTGGCCTGCAAAAGGGTTTTGTGGTGCTGGCCCGCAAATACCAGCATGCGGTGATGCCCGGCTACACCCACCTGCAGCGGGCGCAGCCGGTCCTGGTGGCCCACCACATGCTGGCCTATTACGAGATGTTCGGCCGCGACCGGGAACGGTTCAGCGACGCCTTGAAACGGATCAATGTCATGCCCCTGGGCGCTGCGGCCCTGGCCGGAACCGGTCTGCCCATCGACCGGGAGTTTGTCGCCAAGGAACTGGGTTTCCCCAAGGTCACCGCCAACAGCATGGACACCGTGGGGGACCGGGATTTCATCATCGAATTCATGTCCGCAGCCAGCCTGGTGCAGATTCACTTGAGTCGGCTCTCCGAGGAGCTGGTCCTCTGGACCACCGAGGAGTTTTCCTTCGTGACCCTAGCGGACAGCTTCTGCACCGGCAGCTCCATCATGCCCCAGAAGAAAAACCCGGATATCCCGGAGTTGATCCGGGGCAAGAGCGGCCGGGTGGTGGGCAACCTCATGAGCCTCTTGATGCTGCTCAAGGGTCTGCCCATGACCTACAACCGCGACCTGCAGGAAGACAAGGAGCCTCTGTTCGACACGGTGGACACGGTTTCCCAGTCCGTGGCGATCATGGCCCAGTTGCTCGGCAACCTGAAGTTCAACGAGGCGCGGCTGGCCAAAGGCCTTGGCGGCGGCTACATGACCGCCACCGATCTGGCGGATTATCTGGTGCTCAAAAATATCCCCTTCCGCCAGGCCCACGCCATTGTCGGCCGCACCGTAGCGTATGCCATCGACAAGGGTAAAGAACTCACCGAATTGACCGTCCAGGAGCTGCAAAAATTCTCCGAGGTCATCGAGGGAGATGTTTTCAAAGTGCTCTCCATCGAAGGCTCGGTTGCGAGCAGGGTCTCCCTGGGCGGCACCTCGGGCAAGATGGTGGCCAAGGCCTTGAAACGGGCGGAAAAAGAGATGGGGATAACGGCATGAAGCCTGAAGCTGTCCGGATGCGCATTTTTACCCTCGCCTTGGTCGCGCTCGTCGCTTTGTCCGGCTGCGGCAAGAAGACCCGGCCAGTGCCGCCCGACACGGTTCTGCCAGCGCCCATCAGCGACTTGAGCTATCAGCTTGACGAAAAAGGGGTAACGCTCAACTGGTCCTATCCCCGGGCAACCGTGCAGGGCGAACGGCTGCCGTACCGGATTGAAAAATTCGAGCTGTTGCGCGCGGTTATCCCTATCAAGGATTACTGCGCCGACTGCCCCATCCCCTTTGGCCCTTCCATTGAGATCAGGGCGGAGAGCAGCGACAAGGGCAAGGTTTTCTACGAAGAAACCCTGCTCAGGCCCAATCACCGCTATGTGTACCGGGTGCGCAGCAAGGCGGGCTGGTTTGTCAGCAGCGATGATTCCAACACCGTTTCGGTGGTCTGGGATACCCCCCTCCTTGCGCCTCTCAATTTCACGGTCGAAGAAAGCGACAAGGCCATTACCCTGCGCTGGCAAGCGCCTGCGGGGCTGTTGGATGGGACCCCGGTTTCCGACCCGATCCGCTATCAGGTTTTCCGCTCGACCGATGGCGGCGAGACCTTTACCGAAATGCCGGGCGGACTGAGCGAGGGTTTGACCTTTACGGATAAAGGGCTGCGCAATGGCAAGGCCTACGTCTACAAGGTGCGGGCCATGCGGCTGCATGCGGGGACCACGGCGGCAGGGATGACCAGTGAGCCCTTGAGCGCAACGCCGCGCGACCTCACCCCTCCGGCGCCGCCCCAAAAGGTGCGCGCCGTGGCCAGCGGCACCGGGGTCAAGATTCTCTGGGAGACGGTTGCCGAACCCGATCTGGCAGGCTTTCGCATCTACCGCCGCGCAGCCAAAAGCTCGACCCCGAAACCCATCGGCCAGGTGGACGGGGCAGGCCTTTCCTTTGAGGATGCAAAAGCGCCCAAGGAAAGAGGGCTCTGGTATTACTCGGTCACCGCCTTTGACCAAGCCAGGCCTGCCAACGAAAGCACCTACTCCATGGAAGCCACCTACGAGGTGGCGGAGTAATACCTGTTTATTGCCGTGTTTTTTAGGAAAACGAACCATGCATGATTTTCAGTACAAAAATGACACCCTGCAGTGCGAGGATGTTCCCGTGCCAGTCGTGGCAGCAGCGGTGGGCACTCCCTTCTATCTGTACAGCTCCGCCACCCTGAGCCGCCATTTTGCCGCCTTTGACCGCGCCTTTGCCGACATCCCCCATATCACCTGCTTCGCGGCCAAGTCCTGCGCCAACATCGCCATCCTCCGCCTGTTCGCCTCCCTTGGCGGCGGCGCGGACATCGTCTCCGGCGGCGAGCTGTTCCGGGCCCGCACCGCCGGGGTTGATCCCAAGAAGATCGTCTATTCGGGAGTGGGCAAAACCGCGGTCGAGATCCGCGAGGCCCTTTCCGCAGGCATCCTCATGCTCAATGTGGAATCCGAGCAGGAGCTGGCCCAGATCCAGACGGTGGCCGCGGAAATGGGGCTCAAAGCCCCGGTCTCCTTCCGGGTGAACCCGGACGTGGACCCCAAGACCCACGCTTACATCTCCACCGGCTTGGCCAAGAACAAGTTCGGCATCCCCATCGGTGAGGCGCTGCGGGTCTATCTCGCAGCCAGCAAGTTGCCCAATATCGAAATCAAGGGGGTGAGCTGCCATATCGGCTCCCAGCTCACTGTAGTCTCTCCCTTTGTCGAATCGCTGGCCAAGGTGAAACGCTTCATCGGGCAGCTTGGTGAGCAGGGGATACAGATCACCCATCTCGACCTGGGAGGGGGCTTGGGCATCCGTTACAACAGTGAGGAGCCGCCCGAGCCCGCGGAGTATGCCCAGGCCATCAAGCAGGAGCTGGGTGATCTGAATTGCACCCTGGTTCTCGAACCGGGCCGCGTTTTGGTGGGCAATGCCGGGGCGCTGGTGACCAAGGTGCTCTACACCAAGGAAGGGCTCAAGAAATTCATCATCGTCGATGCCGGGATGAACGACCTGGCCCGCCCAAGCCTCTACGACGCCTTCCATCACATCCAGGCCGTGGAGCAACCCGGCCGGGAGCAGGCAGTGGCCGACGTGGTGGGGCCGATCTGCGAAACCGGTGATTTTCTCGCCCGGGAACGATCCATGCCCAATGTGGAGGCCGACGATCTCCTGGCCGTGATGAGCGCCGGGGCGTACGGCTTTTCCATGTCCTCGAACTACAACTCCCGGCCCCGGGTGGCCGAGGTTCTGGTGCATGGGGACGCGTTTCATGTGATCCGGGCCAGGGAAACCTACGAAACCTTGATCCAGGGGGAAAGCATCCCTGAATTCCTTAAGCAGCAGGGCGCATGACCATGCAGTTTCCCATCGAGTTCACCAAGATGAGCGGCACCGGCAATGACTTCATCCTCATTGACCACCGCGCCCCGTTTCTGAGCAGGGAAGAGATGCCCGGTTTTGCCAGGGCCGTATGCGAACGGCGGGTTTCCGCAGGCGCGGACGGCCTGATCCTGATCGAAAACAGCGAGGCCGCGGATTTCCGCTGGCAGTTCTTGAACGCTGACGGCAGCTGGGCCGAGATGTGCGGCAACGGCGCCCGCTGCGCCGCCCGTTTTGCTTTTGCCTTGGGCATCGCCCCCCCGCGGATGCGTTTTGAAACCGTGGCCGGAATCATCGAGGCCGAGGTCACGGGTCAGTCGGTCAAGCTCAAGATGACCTCGCCCAACGGTTTGCGGCTGCACGAGAAGCTCATGGTCAACGGAGAGGAGCAGGTGGTGCACAGCCTCAACACCGGGGTGCCCCACGCCGTACTCTTCATGGAGGACATCCGACAGGCCCCGGTTATGGAGTGGGGGAGGGCGATCCGCTTCCACGAGCACTTCCAGCCCGCCGGAACCAATGTCAATTTCGTGCAAAAACAGGGTGGCAACGGACTGATCGTCCGCACCTACGAGCGCGGGGTCGAAGGGGAAACCCTGGCCTGCGGCACCGGGGCGGTGTCCTCGGCCGTCATCGCCGGGCTGCTCGGCCAGGTGCATCCGCCGGTGACGGTGACCACCTCCGGGGGTGAGCAGCTGATCATCCATTACGCCCTTGCCGGGCAGGAGATTAGCGACGTCTATCTGGAAGGACCGGCCAATTTTATCTACGAAGGCCGGCTGCACGCCGAAGCGGTACGGAAGAAATCATAGGGCTGCGCGCCCTTTTCGTGTTTGAGCGATAATAAGGAAGCAGGAGGAAGGTATGAACAAGTTTCGCGGCGCCTATGTGGCCATTGTCACGCCCTTTACCAAGGACGGCAAGGTCGATGAAAAAGGATTGAAGGATCTCATCGAGTTTCAGGTCAAGAACGGCACCCACGGTATTGTGCCCTGCGGCACCACCGGCGAGTCCGCCACCTTGACCCATGAGGAGCACCACCGGGTGGTGGAGCTGACCATCAAGACCGTCAAGGGCAGGGTGCCGGTGTTGGCCGGAACCGGCTCCAACTCCACGAGCGAATCCATCGAGCTGACCCGGGCCGCCAAGGCCGCGGGGGCCGACGGCGCCCTGATGATCACGCCCTATTACAACAAGCCTACCCAGGAAGGGCTGTACCAGCATTTCAAGGCGGTGGCCGAGGCGGTGGACATCCCCATCATCCTCTACAACGTGCCCAGCCGGACCAGCGTCAACATGCTGCCCGAGACCGTGGCCCGCTGCGCCAAGATCAAGAACATCGTCGGGGTGAAAGAGGCCACCGCGGATCTCAACCAGATCAGCCAGGTCATCCGCCTCTGCCCCAAAAATTTCGCGGTGCTGTCCGGCGACGATTTTACCTGCATGGCCACCGTGGCCATCGGCGGCGCCGGGGTCATCTCCGTCACCTCCAACGTGGACCCCAAGGGCATGGCGCAGATGATGGACGCAGCCCTGGCCGGTGATTTTGTCAAGGCCCGCAAGCTGCATTACAAGCTCTTCCCGCTCATGGGCGCGATGTTCATCGAGACCAACCCGACCCCGGCCAAGACGGCCCTGGCCATAATGGGCAAGATCAAGAACAGCGCCCCGCGTCTGCCCCTGTACAAAATGAGCGAGGCAAGCACCGAAAAGCTCAAGAAGGTTCTGGCCGACTGCGGGCTGGTATAAGGAGAAAATCATGACCAAGGTTATTGTCGCCGGGGCCGCAGGCCGTATGGGCCGCCGGATCAGCTATATGGTGCACCAGCAGGAAGGGTTGACCCTGGCCGGAGGCTTTGAACGGCCCGATGGCCCGGAGCTTGGCAAGGATCTCGGCGAGCTGGCCGGCATCGGCGCACTGGGCGTTACCGTGGCGGACAGCTTCGAGGCGGTCAAGGACCAGGGCGAGGTGGTTATTGACTTCACCTTCCACGAGGCCACCATGGCCCTGGCCCGCAAGGCTGCCCAGGCGAAAAAGGCCATGGTCATCGGGACCACCGGCCTGACTGCGGACAATCTGGCCGAGCTTAAGGAATTGAGCCGCAATTTCCCCTGCGTCCAGTCGCCCAACATGGCGGTGGGCGTCAACGTGCTGTTCAAGATCGCCCGCAAGATGGCAGCCCTGCTGGGCGATGCCTACGATATCGAGATCGTCGAGGCCCACCACCGGATGAAAAAGGACGCGCCCAGCGGCACGGCCCTGAAGCTCGGGGAGATGGTGGCCGAAGGCGTGCACCGCAATCTTGCCGAGGTGGGGGTCTATTCCCGCCACGGCATGATCGGCGAGCGCACCGACAAGGAAATCGGCATCCAGACCATCCGGGCCGGGGATATCGTGGGCGAGCACACCGTGTATTTTGCCGGGGCAGGGGAGAGGCTGGAACTCAGCCACCGCGCCCACAGCCGGGACAACTTCGCCCGGGGCGCGGCCCTGGCCGCCGCTTGGGTGGTGAACCAGCCCAACGGCCTCTACACCATGTTCGACGTGCTGGGCTTGCAGGATATTTAGGGGCCGTACGAAATGATTATTTCGTTACGCAGCCCCTTATGCCGACCAATGGCGGCTTAGGAGTTTGCTTGCAAAACTCTTCCACATTGACTCCCCCTCCCTCGACGGGAGGGGGCCGGGGGGAGGGTGAAGTCGCAACCCGCCGCTCCGGCTGTTTCCCCCTCTCCCTAACCCTCCCCCCAGGGGGGAGGGAACTTTTGGGAATTTTGCAAGAGGCTCCATGGCAAACCAGCAACAAGCCTTTATCGGCCTGGGCTCCAATCTCGGCGACACCCAGGCCAACCTGCTCGGCGCCTGGCAGCGGTTGGGCCAGGTGGCGGGAATCAGCCTGATCCGGCTCTCCAGCCCGTACCGGACACAACCTGTCGGCATGGACACAGCCCACTGGTTCACCAATGCCGTGGGCGAAATCTTCACCACCCTGTCGCCCACCGAGCTGCTGGCCGCCATGCTTGCCATCGAAACCAAACTGGGCCGGGATCGCACCCTGACCCAGGACAGGCCCGTTGATCTGGACCTGCTCTACTACGGAGACCTGATGCTAGAAAGCCCAACCCTGACCGTGCCCCATCCGCGGATCGCCGACCGGCTTTTCGTGCTGGCGCCCCTGGCGGAGGTTGCTCCGGCGCAGGTGCACCCGCGCCTTGGCCGGACCAGCCTGGAGCTCTGCCGGGCACTCGGAGCGCAAACAGGGGTGGAGCGGCAGGAATGGCGAAACAGGGGGCCTTTCGGTGTTTAAGCTTTTCATCTACGCGCTCTTTCTCTATGTCCTGTACCGGTTGCTGACGGGCGGCCGGAGAAAAAAAACCGTCAGCAATGGCCGGAAAACCACGGGTTCAGGCGAACTGGCCGCCCATGACCAACTGGTGGAAGACCCGGTCTGCCATATCTATATTCCCAAAAGGCAGGCAATTGTGTTACAAGATGGGGATACGGTTGTATATTTTTGCAGTGAACAATGCCGGAAGATGTATTGCGACGCCCAGACAACAAATCGCCAGGAGAACGGCTGATTTCGAGTCCCGTTAAAAAATGATCCCGTAGGAGAGAATAGATGAAGTTTTTTATCGACACCGCCAACCTGGAAGAAATCAAAAAAGCCGTGGACATGGGCATGGTGGACGGAGTTACCACCAACCCTTCGCTGATCGCCAGGGAAAATAAGCCCTTTGTTGAGATCATCAAGGATATCTGTAAGATCGTGGACGGCCCGATCAGCGCCGAGGTTATTGCGCTTGACGCCGAGGGCATGGTCCGCGAGGGCCGCGAGCTGGCCGCCATCCATTCGAACATCGTGATCAAGATCCCCATGACCACCGAAGGCCTCAAGGCAGTCAAGACGCTGGCCGATGAGAAAATCAGAACCAATGTGACCCTGATCTTTTCCGCCAGCCAGGCCTTGATGGCCGCCAAGGCCGGGGCCAGCTACGCAAGCCCCTTTGTCGGTCGGCTGGATGACATCTCCCAGAACGGCATGGATCTGATCAGCGACATCATGAACATCTACGACAACTACGGCTATGCCACCGAGGTGATCGTCGCCAGCATCCGCAACCCCATCCATGTGGTGGACGCGGCCCTGCTGGGCGCCCACATCGCCACTATCCCCTTCAAGGTCATTGCCCAGCTTGCCCGGCATCCGCTCACCGACCTCGGCATGGAACAATTTTTGGCCGACTGGGAAAAAAGAGCAAAAGCGTAGTATACTGTTGGTGCAGGCGCATCTGCCCGGAGACAAAAACATGGCGCAGACACGGAAATCAGACGGACACAAGGGGAAAACCCGGACCCGGACGGCAGGACCACTCCTGGCCGTGCTGGTCTGGGCAATGCTGCTGGTGCCGGATTCCGCCCAGGCGACGATCTATACCTTTGTCGACAAGCATGGCACCGTGCATTTCACCAATGTGCCCAACGACCCTCGCTACAAGGCCGGAGTGATCCGCCCGCACTCCCGGGGGAGCAGATCGCCGCGGCCCGGTGATCCGCGCCTCTATGAAGAGCATATCCAGAGGGCGGCCAGCCACTACGCAATGGACCCCCTGTTGATCAAGGCCGTGATCAAGACCGAATCCAACTTCGACTGCATGGCCGTTTCCTCCAAGGGAGCCCAGGGCCTCATGCAGTTGATGCCGGGAACCGCCGCCGATCTGAATGTCTGGAACCCTTTCGACCCCAAGGAAAACATCTTCGGCGGCACCAATTACCTGCGCCAGATGCTGGCCCGGTTCGGCGGCAACATCAGACTTGCCCTGGCCGCTTACAACGCCGGGCCAAACAGGGTTGAGGCCGCCCAGGGAATTCCCTTGATCCCGGAAACCCAGCAGTATGTGGCACGAGTTCTTCAGCACTACCGGCAGATGTCAGCCGCGTCCTCTCCGTCCTCCCGCTGGCTGGGAGCGGCCAATTAAGACCATGAGCCGGCACGCGATCCTCACCATTCCCAATATGCTCACCGGCTACCGCTTTGCGGTGGCGCCGGTCCTGCTCTTTTTTCTCTATCCCCAACCCAGCGTCGGAGTCAGCCTTTTCGCCTTTCTGCTTTTCCTCACCGGAGCGCTCACCGATCTTGCGGACGGCTATTACGCCAGAAAGCATAAGATCGAAACGGTCCTGGGCAAATTGATGGATCCGGTGGCCGACAAGGTGCTGGTCTGTGCGGCCTTGATCATGCTGATCCCCATGGACAAGATTCCGGCCTGGCTGGTGTTCATCATCCTGGCCCGGGAGTTGGTGATCACCGGGCTCCGGGGGGTGGCGGCCTCTTCGGGCATCGTCATCGCGGCCAGCGGCATGGGCAAATTGAAGAGCATTTTGCAGTACACCGCGCTCTGCGTGCTAATCTTTCCCCTGGGGGTGGTGGACATCCCTTTCCTGCACGAACTGGGCAAGGGAATCCTCTATATTTCCGCCTTCATGACGGTGTGGTCTGGGGTGGATTACTTCTACAGGTTCCAGAAGATTTTCCTGGGAACCTCCCACTGAAACAGCAACAAGGGAAGTGGTTCTTTAGGGCTTGACAGCTCTCGGCAAGGCTTCTATAGTGTTCGTCCTATGCCGCTGTCACGGGGCACATCGCCATTCAGCCGGAGTGGTGAAACTGGTAGACGCACGGGACTCAAAATCCCGCGGGGGCAACCCCATGTCGGTTCGATTCCGACCTCCGGCACCATTGCATTATCCGATACCGTCCGGTATCGACCTAAAAGCCCTGAGAAATCAGGGCTTTTTCTTTTTCTGTTGTCCCGTAATGTCCCTCCTGATATGCTAAAATCCAGTAGTTTTGGGGCCTCATTAGGGGCCTTGGGGACCTCGCGAAATAAAAGGCCCCTAACTGGAAAAAAGCTTGCCCCTGCGCTTGCTTTTCTTTGCCTGATAAAAACCGGGCTCCGGCCCCTATTTCTTCTATTTCTTCGACTTCGCCTTATATGAACTGCAGGAGACCGTAAAAAGGTTGGGCATGGACGACGCTGCCGACCTGCTTGCAGTAATGGTCAATGGAGACCGTTTGAAGGATATTTCCGACCTTCCGCTTGATCTTGCTGTTTGAGGGGCTCCCCATGGGGATGAGCCGAAGCGAGAATATGCGGCGAATCCGCAGCAAAGACACATCCCCCGAACTTAAGGTCCGCTCTCTGGCTCACCGTCTCGGCTTCCGTTTCCGTCTTCACCGCAAAGACCTCCCCGGAAAGCCCGATCTGGTTTTTCCTGTCCGTAAAAAAATAATTTTTGTTCACGGTTGCTTCTGGCATAGGCATGATTGTCCAGAAGGTTTACGGAAACCAAAATCAAACCGTTCATACTGGATTCCCAAAATAGAACGGAACCAGCAGCGCGACACTGAGAACATCAATCGCCTCCGTGTTGCCCGTTGGGATGTCCTTGTCGTTTGGGAATGCGAAATAAAAGCACATGAGCATCTCGCCAAAAAACTCATTGAATTTCTAACAAAAAGTCCACCTAACAAAAGGGCCAACTGACGCGGGGAGCGCGACGGCATGCCCGGCAAGTCTATTGGAGCGCCGCAGCTTACGTGGGCGATGCGTCGGCTGTGCGGATGTTTTGCGGCTGAACTGGAACACCTAAGGACATAAGGCAGAATGCGGATTCAATTCCCTTCGCAATAAAAAGCATCTGCCTAAATTTGAGCCTTTTACAAGCCCGAATGATCAGTATCATTTTCTCATCTTTTCGTATTTGTGTTAGGGGGAGTATTCTGCTAGGGTATTTCGGTTACGCAATAATATAAGACTAATATTACCCCGGCATTATTGGTGAAATGGACGTTCGTATTAATTTAGGAGAGAAATATGCGATTGAGAGAAATGCAAAAAATAATTTCACAGGCAAATATTGAAGAAGGAAAATTGGTTTCTGTACAATCTGGCATGAGTAACATTAATAACTTCAAGAAATTATTAAGTATTGTGGGAAACCTGCCAATATTTGATGATGAAATAAAATATATTTATGAGTCTCCCCTCTATGAAACTAGCTCAGACTCCATGCAGATATCTTCAGATAGCGTAAGAAGAGAAATTTTTCGTCGCGCTAATCATATATATTTTTCCACCATTTCTCTTGTTAGATTATTTGGCAATATGATTGATGAACTTAATGATGAAACTATATCAATCAAGATAAGAGAAAGTTCTGATTTTGATATAATCATAAAAGATCTAGAAAAAATACAATCATGCATTTCTCAAATCATAAATCACCCAGAAATTGGTGGGAAGCTTGAGCTAAACTCATGGGAGTATGGATCAAAGTGGATGAATTTATATCTTGGCTCTATACTAGCCGTAAGCATTGTTGCGAGTGCTGCTTGGTCAGGAGCTGTTGTAAACAAAAAAATTCAAGAAGGTAGAATTCTATCAGAATATGCACGAGGGTTATCAATAAAGAATGAAGCCATGGAAGAGATTAGAATCAAGCAAGAAGAGGCAATAACACGACTTATAAATGAAGAAGCAAAACGAATTCAAGTTGAATTTTACAATAATGACAATAACAATGAGGATCTTGAAAGATTAAAATATTCCATAAAAATGTTTTCAGAACTTATTGAAAATGGAACAGAGGTGCATCCAGCATTGACAGCGCCTGAAACAGTACAAAATCTTTTCCCTGATTTTGCTAAGCTTGACACAATTACTTCGAAGATAAAGCTTCTGTCTGATAAATAAGCTGTCAAATAGGCTTATTAAGCATAATCGAACATCAGGTTTATTTTTTTATATGATCAAAATTTGGGGGCCTTCTTAAAATTTCTATTACAGATTATATTGTTATTGCAATATGCTACATGTACAGAGATAGTATTCACCTGACACTGCCACCCTTGGCGGGGTGATAAATTACGCCGCTTTTTTTGTTTTTGCCTCTACGCCGTTCTTTGGTAACTCGTCAGTAAAAGCCCGGGATGGCGTCCGGCCATTCATATTGCGCCCCTGGTGGGTACGTTCTGTGTTGTAGACCTTCAGGTAAGCATCAAGGTCTACCTGCATCTGCTCCACGGTTTCATACCACTTCTTTCGGCCTTGCAGGCGGAAATGTTCATCGAGCAAGGTGCGGTGTAGCCGTTCCACAAATCCGTTGCTTTGCGGCCGACGCACTCTGGTAGTGCGGTGTTCGATCCCCTCAAGCTGCAAGAACAACTCGTAAGGATGACGATCAGGGCGGCCGCAGAACTCCCGCCCGTTGTCGGATAGGATAGTTGTGATCCGCGCTTCGTGTTGCTCGAAAAACGGCAATACGTCCTCGTTGAGCACATGTACCGCCGTTACCGGCAGCTTGGAGGTGTAGAGACGGCCCCAGGCATAACGGGAATGGCAATCAATGACAGACTGGAGATATACCCGGCCAACACCCTTGAGAACACCGACGAAAAAGGTGTCCACCGCTACGAGATCGCCGGTGTGCCTGGTTTCGATGTGCCGCTCACGGAACTCCGGGCTGAACCGTTCCAGCAGGCGAACTTGGGTGTCGCTGAGATCCAGTTTCTGCTCACGAACTGTTTTTTCGAGGCGCAAAAGCCGGTCGTGCCGACTCTGAAGATTGTGGCGACTCCACACACCCCGGACACCACCGGCGCTGACCTGAACGTTTTGCAGGACAAGTTGTTGAGCGACCCGCACCGGTCCGTGGGTTGGCTGATGCAGGCTGTATTCCAGGATTACTTTTTCAACCTCCTCGCTGACCCGGTTTGGGTGCGGCCCCTTGGGGCCGGGGAGACGATCCAGTAGGCCTTGGGCTCCATGGGTCTGAAAGTTGCGGCGAATCTCGTAAAATTGCTGCCGGGAATAGCCCATCACCTGGCAGGCCTTGCTGACGTTGTTTAATTCCGAAGCGAGTTCTAGCAAACTGAGCTTCCTTCGTGCTACTTTGTGTTTGGTGGTCATGACGCTCTCCTGTTTTGAGGTTGTTGATGAAGCTTCGCAACTCCATCTTTACCCCAACCAAGGGAGGCATGACCACCTCTTCATAAGAGGCTGACTGTCAGGTTATAACCATCTCAATACATGCTACACAACAAGTTCGAATAAGACCTCCGCACCATACACGACAAGGGTTTTCAGGGTTTCCCCTGAAAACCCTTTTTTTGGCCCACCGCTGTTCTTTGCCAAAATGTGGTATAAGAAAAGAGAGAAAATCCAGCGTTGCTCAAGAACCTTCCCCTGGCCGCCACACCATCTGGCCAGGAAATCCGAGGAGGAAAACCGCGCATGCTTGACCAAGTTTTTCCGGCGCTGATCCAAAACGCCGCCCTGCTGCTGGCCATGGCCTTTATCTATGACGTGACCACCACGCGCTACAGGTTGAAACAGCCGGGTTTGCCGATGCAACTCTCCATCGGCATGGCCCTCGGACTCCTCGGCATTATCATCATGCTCTCCCCCTGGCGCTATGTGCCAGGGATTGTCTTTGACACCCGCTCGGTGCTGCTCGGCATCTCGGGCCTTTTTTTCGGGGTGGCCCCAACCGCCATGGCCATGGCAATGACCGCCGCCTTTCGCCTCTTCCAAGGCGGCGCCGCGGCCTGGACAGGGGTGGCGGTCATCCTGAGCACCGGCGCCATCGGCCTCGTCTGGCAGCAGCACCGCCGCCGGCCGCTGAAAGATCTTACCTGGAAGGACCTGTACCTCTTCGGATTCCTCGTCCATCTTGACATGCTGGCAATGATGCTCACCCTGCCGTGGAACACGGCCCGGCAGGTGCTTGCCCAGATCAGCCTGCCGGTGCTGACAATCTGTCCTCTTGCCACGGCCTTGCTGGGACTCCTCATGGTCAACCGGCTGCGGCGGGAGGATTTCATCACGCAACTGCAAGCAGGGAAAGAACAGCTTCGCCTGGCGCTCATGGCTGCCAACCAGGGACTCTACGACCTCAATGTCCAGACCGGCGAAGCCACGGTCAGTCCGGAATACGCCACCATGCTCGAATACGATCCGGATGAATTTCATGAGACCAACGCCAAATGGATCGAGCGGCTGCACCCCGCTGACCGGGAATCCGTAGCCGCGGCGTATCGCGATTACATCGCGGGCAAGACTCCGGAGTACCGTGTGGAGTTCCGGCAACAAACCAAAGCGGGGGAGTGGAAATGGATTCTCTCCCTCGGCAAGGTGGTGGAATACGACTCCACCGGCCGCCCCCTGCGCATGCTCGGCACCCACACCGATATCACCGAGCGCAAGCAAGCCGAAGAGGCGCTTGAGGAAAGCGAAAAACGATTCCGTTCCCTGTTTGAGGATGTTCCCAATATCGCGGTGCAAGGCTATGACCGGCAACGCCGCGTTGTTTTCTGGAACACGGCAAGCGAGGGGCTGTATGGTTTTTCGCGGGAGGAAGCGCTGGGGCGGCACCTTGAAGAGCTCATCATTCCGCCGGAGATGCGGGACGGGGTCATTGAGGCGATCAACTCCTGGCTGAATCAAGGAATCGCGATTCCGGCCGGAGAATTGGTGCTGCAAAAAAAGGGGGGGCAACCCGTCAACGTTTTCTCAAGCCATGTCATGCAACTCAACATCCACGGTGAAGCCGAGATGTACTGCGTTGATATTGACCTCACCGAACGCAAACGGAGCGAAGCGGAAAGGGATAAACTGCAGGCCCAACTGCTCCAATCCCAAAAGATGGAGCTGGTGGGCAGACTGGCCGGCGGAGTGGCCCATGACTTCAACAACATGCTGCAGACGATAATCGGGTACAGCGATCTCGCCCTCGCCCAGATTGAGGCGGCAAGCCCCGTGCATGATGGGCTTCTGGAAATCCGCAAGGCAGCGATGCGTTCCGCCGATCTCACCCGTCAGCTCCTCGCCTTTGCCCGCAAGCAGGCGGTGAGCCCTAAAATCCTCGACCTGAACGACACCGTTGCCGGCATGCTGAAAATGCTCCAGCGGCTCATCGGCGAGGATATCGATCTTGCCTGGGTGCCTGGCCATTCCCTGTGGCCCGTGAAAATTGACCCTTCCCAACTCGATCAGATCCTGGCCAACCTGGCGGTCAACGCCCGTGACGCCATTACCGACACCGGCAAAATCACCATCGAAACGGAAAATATCTCCCTGAATGCCGCCTATTGCGCCGACCACCCGGAAACCATTCCCGGCGAATATGTCCTGTTGGTGGTGAGCGACAACGGCTGCGGCATGGACAAGGAAACCCTGGCCCAGATCTTCGAGCCTTTCTTCACCACCAAGATGCAGGGCAAGGGCACCGGTCTGGGGCTGGCCACCGTCTATGGCATCGTCCGGCAGAACAACGGCTTTATCAATGTGTACAGCGAGCCCGGCCAGGGCACCACCTTCCGCATCTATCTGCCCAGCTTCGCCAACGAAATGGTTTCAGCGGAGATTCGCCGGGAAGAAGAAGCCCGCGGGGGCACGGAAACGGTGCTGGTGGTGGAAGACGATGCCGCGATTCTGAATCTCGGCACGACGATTCTCCAACGCCTGGGATACACGGTGCTTGCCGCCAACACGCCCATGGCGGCCCTTGAGCTGGCCACAGAATATGCCGGGGAAATAGACCTGCTCATCACCGACGTGGTGATGCCCGAAATGAATGGCCGCGAGCTGGTGCAGCGGCTCTCCGCCCTCCGCCCGGCAATGCACTGTCTCTACATGTCGGGTTATACGGCAAACGTCATCGCCCATCACGGCGTCTTGGACCCGGGCATCCACTTTATCCAGAAGCCTTTTTCCATCGACGACCTGGCCCGCTCGGTTCGAGAAACCCTGCGAGACGAGAAAAAAAATCCGTAACCCATGCGGCGGCATTAAATTGTTAATTCCCCTTTCTTTCCGGCGGGAGAACGTGATAAACTTTTCTGGCTCGCTTGAAAACACGCCGATGAAAAAGGGTTTTTCCGTTACAATCAGCCTCGGGACAAAGACATGACACAGGAACCCGCACAAAAGATTTTCGTGAAAGAGGATAACAGCGCGAAAATACACTGCGAGTCATGCGGGCTGATAAAAACGGTGTATCTGCAGAATCTTTCCTCCCTGACGTCCGTGGTTCGGATTCGCTGCGCCTGCGCCGCTGTTTTTCCGGTGCGGTTCGAGTACCGGAAATTTTATCGCAAGGCCACCAATCTTGAAGGAACCTACCAGATGCTTTTCGATGAGAGGGATATCCCCGAATTTTCCCAGGCCAAAAAAACCATAAACTGCCGGATTGAAAACATCTCCATGCATGGCGCCGGAGTCACGGTTCTTGGCCGGCACAGGATCGTAACGCAGGCCCGGCTCATCCTGGGCTTTACCTTGGATAACCCCAAAAGAACCTGGATAGAAAAAACCGGCGTGGTGCAACTGGTCGAAGGGCCTTACCTTGGGCTGCGTTTTGACGAACCCGCCAGCACCGACAGGGAACTGGGCTTTTATTTGATGCCATAGCCTGCTCTCCTGGGTCGAAACCGCGGCACAGCCTCCCTTGTGTGTCCCCGGCGCCTTCATCCCTTCCTCCCCATCGCCATGACCATTGCCAGGACTTTTCTTTGTGCCGACCCATGACCTGTTCATAACCAATGCCACGCTTCTGGCGAATCCGGCCGACGGCCGGGTGCAGGAGGCGGCCTACCTTGCCGTGCGGGACGGGGCCATTGCCGGAATCGGCGCCATGGCCGACCTGCCCGTGCCAGCCCCAGCCCTGGCGGAGCGGATCATTGATGCCGCAGACAACCTGGTCATGCCGGGGCTGATCAACTGCCACTGCCATGGCGCCATGACCCTCTTCCGGGGGCTGGCGGATGACCTGCCGCTCATGACCTGGCTCACGGAGCACATCTTCCCCAGCGAGGCGCGGCTGGTCGATGCGGAGATGGTCTATTGGTGCAGCAAGCTTGCCGCCGCCGAGATGATCCTGGGTGGCACCACCACGGTGGCGGACGCTTATTTCCATGAAGATGCGGCGGCGCGGGCCTTTTGCGAGGCGGGAATGCGGGCGGTGGCTGCCCAGGGGATCATCGATTTTCCCGCCCCGGGCGTGCCGGACCCGAAAGAAAACATCACGCAGGCAGCAAATTTTCTCTCGGCCTGGCAGGGGAAAAACTCCCTGCTCACCCCGGCCCTGTTTTGCCATTCCCCTTACACCTGCGGCGCGGATACCCTGCAACGGGCCAAGGAATTGGCCCGCGAGGCAGGCAGCCTTTTTTTCATCCATCTTGCCGAAACCAAAGGGGAGGTGGCGCAGAGCACGAGACAGCACGGCCGCACCCCGGCGGGGTTGCTCCACTCCCTCGGGTTGCTGGATGAACAGACAATCTGCGTGCACTCTGTCTGGCTGGGAAAGGAGGACATCGAACTGCTGCGGGAGAGCGGGGCCAAGATGGTCACCTGCCCGGAGAGCAACATGAAGCTCGGCTCTGGCATCGCACCCCTGGCCGCGCTCCTCGCCGCCGGGGTTCCGGTGGGCTTGGGCACGGACGGCTGCGCCAGCAATAACGATCTGGATCTTTTTCAGGAGATGGGATGTTGCGCCAGGCTGCACAAGGTTGCCGCCCTTGAGCCGACCCGGATGCCTGCCGCCGGAGTGCTGGGCATGGCCACCGGCGGGGGCGCCGGGGTGCTGGGCATGGCCGGGCAGACCGGCCGCCTGGCCATCGGGATGCGGGCGGACTGCATCATCATCGACCACAACCAGCCCCGCCTCACCCCCTTTCATAACTCGGCAACCCTGGTTTATGCCGGAAGGGGCAGCGATGTCTCCACCGTAATCATTGACGGCAGGGTGATCATGGAGGAGAGACGGCTTCTTTCCTTTGATCTGGAAGAGGCTCTGGGCGAGGTCCGGCGGTTGGCCAGACGGGTGAAGAGCAGGGGAGTGAAAGGGTGAGCGGCGTGAAGCAAAATCAGGAACAGACTCGGAGCTTGAACCAGAGTAATCGGTCACAGGGTGCCGCAGATGCGCGAAAGAGGCCTGAGAAGTGTGCTATTGCACACGAACAGGCCGATGACAGCTAAGCGAGCGTGAGCGAGACTGCGAAGCAGATGCGGTGCCCTGTGGCCGATTACGGGTTTAGGCCGCCTTCCAGCCATAGGTGCCGACCAGCTTGACAAAGCGAACGCTTTCCACCTCGGTGGTTGTCACCACGCCCCCTTCTTTTCTGACGACCATGAGGGTTTGCCCTTCCAGATCACCCACCGGTAAAACCATGACCCCCGGGTCGGCCAACTGATCCACCAGCGGCTGCGGAATCAGCGGCCCGGCGGCGGTGACGATGATCGCCGCAAAGGGGGCATTTTCCGGCCAGCCTTCGGTGCCGTCCGCGACCTTGCTCATGATGTTGTAGAGCTGGAGCCGGTCGAAGGTGCGCCGGGCGCGGGCCAGCAGGGGCTTGATCCGTTCGACCGTATACACCCGCTCGCAGAGCGCGGCGAGAATAGCGGACTGATAGCCGCAGCCGGTGCCGATCTCAAGCACCTTCTCCTGCCCGGTGAGCTGGAGCAACTGGGTCATGAGGGCCACCACATAGGGCTGGGAAATGGTCTGCCCCTGGCCGATGGGCAGGGGAAAATCCCCATAGGCTTGGGCATGCAGCGCATCGGAGACAAAAAGATGGCGGGGAACCACCTCCATGGCATGGAGCACCGCCGGATCATCGATGCCCCTGGGGAGCAATTGCTCCTCGACCATGCGGGTCCGGAATTTTTCGTACTTGTTACTCCGCACGCGGTCCACTAACGTCAATGCCGCTTTCCTTGAGTTCCTCTTCGTTGTAGGCGCGATAGAGGCAGGTGGAAACCGTGTCCCCGGCAAAGGTTATGGTCACCACATCATAGTTTTCCGAACCGAGCTTGGCCCCGATGTAAGGGGTTTTTCTCAGAAGGCTTTGCTTCACCTCGCGGTAGACCCAGATCTCGCCTTGCTCTCCTTTCTGTTTGTAATCGGGGGCGCCAAGGGTGGCAAGCACCTCCTTCTGGGTCAGGTTGGGCGTAATCAGGCAGATATCCGATGAAAGATGGCGCACTGGTTCCCGGTAAAAACAGCCTGAACCGAGAAACCCCAGCAGACAGAGGCACACGACAAAACGCACGGGGAAACCATATCTCATTTTTCTCTCCTCCGAGAAAAGGGTTGGCGCAAACGCACGGGCGGGAAAAAAGTAGCGCGATTGGCTCTATTTTGCAAGAAACCGTCCGCCGGGTTTTACCCGGCTGGCCACACTGCAATTGCTTTTTTGCAACGGATACGGGAGAATGTCTTGACCATCCGTGAAGATATATAATAAAGTTGTAGCGTTATCCATACTTTTTTTCTTGACGGGCCAGCAGTTTGAACGCCGGCCCCACTGTAAGAAGGGAGATCCACCATGCGTTGCCCGAAATGCGGCTATATCTCGTTTGACCGGCAAAGATCCTGCGGCAAGTGCAGCAATGACTTAACCGCCGTGGCGGAACAGCTCCAAGGCACGGCGGGCAAGGCCGCGGCCCCGTTTTTCCTTGGCGCGGTCCTGGGGCAACAAACACCCGTCTACAATGAGCAAAGCTCCGCTCTCCACGAGGATGAGGAAGAAGAGACTCTTACCTTGGACGAGCTGGAGGCGGAAGCTCCGGTCGCGGACGAAGAAGAGCTCGATTTCGCAGGAGCCCCCCTGGACGAGGACGACCTGCAAGACCAGCCCCTGCCATCCCTCGGTCTCGAAGATATCGATGTTTCAGACCTTGTGCCGCCCCGGGAAGAGGAAGAAGAACCGGTGCTCTCCCTTGAAGACGAACACACGGAAGCAAGCCTGGCCCAAGAGGCAGAGGATTCCCTCATGGGGATGGATCTTCCCAGCCTTGAGCCCGAAGACCTTTTCGGGGTTGGCGAACACGAAAACCTCCCCGGCGATCGCGGCAACGAAGCAGAGCCCTCGTCCGCCACGGAAGACGAGGAGATTATCGACCTCTCCTCCCTGATGGGTTTTGAGGAAACGCCGGCGAACCCTGCGGCGGCCACGGAAGACCGCGATGTTCTGGATCTTTCCTTTGGCGATGCGCCTGAAGAGCTGCATTTAAGCCTGGACGATGGCGAGCATCCACCGGCTCCGGCCGAGGCGCCCAAAAAAACGGCAAGCACGCTGGCCGACATCCCGGATCTTGGCCTGACCCTGGAAAACGATGATCAATAAGGCAAACGAGACGCCCACACCGGGCGAACCCGTCCCCACGCCCCAATACGCAGGATTCCTGGCCCGCGGCATGGCCATGGGCATCGATATCCTCCTGATCCACCTTCTCTATTTCTGTTGCCTGTGCGCGGTGGTTGCGGCCCTGTGGGCGCATTCCCCTCACTGGCTGGCCCTGATTCCCTCCCTCCTCATGTGCCTGCTCTTGTTCCTGCTTTCTTTTCCCCTGTTCGTGGCGGTATATTTTTTGGCGCTCCATGGTTGGCAGGGGCAGACCCTGGGCAAGATGTTTTTGGGCCTCCGGGTGGTGCGGGACGACGGCGGGGAGGTGACTCCGGGCCTGGCCTTTCTCCGCTTTATCGGCTTTTGCCTCTCGATCCTTCCCTGTGGGCTCGGGCTTTTCTGGAGCCTTGTCGACCAGGAAAAATGCGCCTGGCACGACCATCTGGCCGCCACCCGGGTGGTTATGAAATAAGCCTGCCCGTGAAATTAGGTTGACAAGCAGGACAGATTTCAATATATGATAGCTACTTTTTTGCCGGGATAGCTCAGTCGGTAGAGCATCGGACTGAAAATCCGAGTGTCCCTGGTTCGAATCCTGGTCCCGGCACCAGTAAATCAAAGGCCTGCAAGGATTTTTCCTTGCAGGCCTTTTTCTTTTGGCGCACCGTCCGTGGGAGAGCAATCGTTGCTTTTCGGCAAACAAGACTCCTGCACCGCGCGGTGCGCAAAGCGGTGGCAGGCGCGGCCCAGGTCGCTGTCCACCACCTGCCAGTGGAAGTTTTTTCTCTAGCGCGGGAGGGGGGCAGCGGGTATGCTGCCTGCGCATAACGTACAGGCGGACCATCTCCTATGAAGCCACAGCACACAACCACCCTTTCCCAAATCTTCAGCCTGCCGGTCATTGTCGCCGCCCTGGGCTATTTCGTCGATATCTACGACCTGGTGCTCTTCAGCATCGTCAGGGTGCCGAGCCTCAAGGCCCTGGGGTTTTCCGGTCAGGCGCTGATCGATAACGGCGTCTTTCTTTTGAACATGCAGATGGCCGGGATGCTGGCGGGCGGGATTCTCTGGGGTATTCTCGGGGATCGCAAGGGAAGGCTCACGATCATGTTCGCCTCGATCTGTATCTATTCGCTTGCCAACCTGGCCAACGGGTTCGCCACCTCGCTGCCGGCCTACGCCGCGCTGAGGTTCATTGCCGGCATCGGCCTGGCCGGAGAGCTGGGCGCGGGCATCACCCTGGTCTCCGAGATCCTGCACAAAAGCATCCGGGGATACGGCACCATGCTGGTCGCCTCGGTGGGCGTCTCCGGGGCCATTCTCGCCAATCTGGTGGCCTCCGCCTTTGACTGGCGCACCGCCTTTGTCATCGGCGGCATCCTCGGTTTGTTGCTGCTCATCACTCGAATCAGGGTGGCCGAGTCGGGCATGTTCCGGGCCATGGGGGGAAAGGTTGGAATGAGCCGGGGGAATTTCCTGGCCCTGTTCACCGATTGGCAACGCTTCCGCCGCTACCTCAATTCGATTATGATCGGCATTCCCATCTGGTTCGTGGTCGGGGTGCTGATCACCTTTTCCCCGGAATTTGCTCTCTCCCTCAATATCACCGGGTCGGTCTCGGCCGGGAATGCGGTAATGTTTTGTTACCTGGGCTTGATCTTCGGCGATTTCTCCAGCGGCTTTTTGAGCCAGCTTCTGCAGAGCCGGAAAAAGGCGATCACCCTCTTCATGCTCATGACCGTGGCGGGAATCGGTCTGTATTTCCTGCAGAGCGGCCAAAGCCCCGCCTTCTTCTACGGGGTCTGCACCCTGCTTGGCTTTGCCGGCGGCTACTGGGCGATTTTCGTCACCGTGGCGGCGGAACAGTTCGGCACCAACCTGCGGGCCACGGTGGCCACCACGGTGCCCAACTTCGTCCGCGGCATGGTGGTGCCCATCACCATGCTGTTTCAGTTGGGTCGCAGCTACCTCAGCCTGGAGTCCAGCGCCTTGCTGGTCGGCGCAGCATGCCTGGTGGCGGCCTTCCTGGCCCTGGCCGGACTGGAAGAGACCTTCCACAAGGATCTGGACTATTTCGAGGAGTTTCTCTAGCCGGAGGCGGCAAGCGCTCAACCCAGCCCAAATTTTTTCATCTGATACCGCAGGGTGTCGTAGGAAATGCCCAACAGCTTGGCGGCCTTGGTCTGGTTGGCATTGGTCCTTTCCAGGGCCTGCCGGATAAGATCCTTTTCCAGCTCCTCCAGGGAAAGCCCCTCTTCCGGCAGGATGATCCGCGCGGAACCGGACGACCCGCTGTCCGCCCACCCCCCCAGCTTGGGGAGAAGTTGCTCCCGGGTGATGGTTTCCATCTCCTCAAGCACCACGCAACGCTCGATGATGTTGCGCAACTCCCGCACATTTCCGGGCCAGCCATAGGCCAGCAGGGCCTTTTCCGCCTCACCGGAGAATTCCTTGATGCCCTTCTTGAGATATTTGTTGGCAAAATAGCGGAGAAAATGGTTGGCAAGCAACAGGATGTCCTCGCCCCGTTCCCGCAGGGGCGGCAGCTCCATGGCAAAGGCGCTCAGCCGGAAAAACAGATCCTTGCGGAAGCCCCCTTGTTCCGCCGCGGCCTTGAGGTCCTTATTGGTGGTCACGATCACCGTGGCCTGCACGGGCAGATCCACACTGCCCCCCAACCGCCGCACCGTTCTTTCCTCCAGAACCCGCAAGAGTTTTGCCTGGAGATCGAGACGCATATCCCCGATTTCATCCAGCAGCAGGGTGCCGTCCGCCGCCAGTTCGAAGATCCCCTTCTTGTCGGTGCGGGCGTCGGTGAAGGCGCCTTTTGCATGGCCGAACAATTCGCTTTCAATAAGGTTTTCCGGCAAGGCCGTGCAGTTGACGGCGAAAAACGGACCCTGGCCATTGCCTTCGGCCTTCTGCCGCCGGCAATGGAGATAGCGGGCCAAAACCTCCTTGCCGCTGCCGGACTCCCCGGTGACGAGGATGGTCTCCGCCCTGGCCTGAACCAATTTCTCCGCTGTCTTGAGAATATCCTGCATCTGGGGAGATTCGCCGACCAAGCCGTGTTCAAAATAGGGACAAATTCTTTCCCGGTGATAGTCGATCTCCGCTTTGCGCCGGATATTTTCGATGATGTTGCCGGTGATGATTTTTATCTCGTCGAGATTGAACGGCTTGGTGAAATATTCAACCGCCCCGAGCTTCATGGCGCGGATGGCTGATTCCGCCGAATCATCGGCGGTCAGCATGACCACTTCGGCGCCAACCTCTTCCTTTTTCAGCGCGGCAAGGATGTCGAAGCCGTTTATTTCCTCGGCCAGATCGACATCGAGAAAAACGATGTCCGGCTGCCAGGCAAGGATATTGGCGACAACATCCTGCGGGGTGGTTTGAAAATGCACCTCATAGCCCTCGCTTTTCAAGGCCCTGGCAAGCATGCTGACGATGAGTTCGTCATCGTCCACGGCAAAAATTCTTCCCCTGATTTTCATGGGCTTTCATCCTCGATTGTTTGTTCTACCGGCAGGGTGATGGTAACGGCCGTCCCCTGGCCCACAACGCTGGCAATTTCGATCTCGCCGTGGTGTTGCTCCACAAGACGCCGAGTTATTGCCAATCCCAGCCCGCTCCCCTTGGGCTTGGTGGTGTAAAACGGCTGAAAGACCTTGGCGCATGCTTCTTCACTCATGCCCTTCCCCGTATCGCCGATCACCACCTCCACGGTCCCGCCCCGGCCCGGTTTGGTGCTCACGGTGATGGTGCCCCCCGCGGGGGTCGCCTCCATGGCATTGAGCAGCAAATTCAGGATCACCTGCTGCATCTGGCCGGGGTCCGCCAGGATCATGGGCAGACCCGGGTCAAGGTTGCGAGCCAATTGCAACCCCTTGCGGCTGGTCGCTGCATATTCCGGGGAGTTGAGCAGCAGAGCCGTATTCCGCAAGGCGTTTTCAAGCTGCTGGTTGAGGTCTATCCGGGAAAAAACCGGCCTGGGCGCCCTGGCGTAGTTGAGGAGATTTTTCAGCAAGGATTCGATTCTCTGCACCTCGCCGATAGTCCGGGTAAAAATCGCCTTGTCTTCCGGGGAAAGCGCCAACTCGTCCAGCAAAACTTCCATGGAGACCTTGATCCCGGCCAGGGGATTTTTGATCTCATGGACCAGACCGGCCGCCATCTGGCCGACCATGGCCAGTTGCCGCGAGCGCTGCAACGCCGCCTCGGTCTGGTTTCGTGCGGTCACATCCCGGTCAAAGGCCAAGATATATTTGCGCCCTTCGATTTCCAGCAGCCCGGCCCGAACCTCCACCGGAAAAACCGTGCCGTCCTTCTTCCGGTGTTCCACCAAGGCTTCTAGCCGCCCGCCCGCCAAGATGTCTCGAATCCGCGCCGGAGCTTGCGCCGCGCTCTCAAGTGTGTCGATATCCTGAATGGACAGGGCGCAAAGCTCGTCAACCGTGTAGCCGTGCATGGTTGCCGCGGCTTGATTGGCCGCGATGATTCTCCCTGCCGCTTCTCCCTCTCCCTCCATGATGAAAATGGCGTCATCCGCCGACTCAAAGAGAATCCTGTAGCGGTTCTGTTCGGCAATGACCGCCTCGCACTGCTTTTTCAACGAAACAGCCATCTCATTGAAGGCGGTGGCCAGCGTGTTGAATTCATCGGGAAGCTGCGCATCAATGGTGTGGGTCAACTCCCCGGCCTTGATTTTCTCCGTTGCCCCGATGAGCACGGACAAAGACGAGGAAAACCGTTTGACAAAAAGGAAGGTGAAAATAAGAAAAATCACGGGCGCGAGAGTCACCAATCCCAACAGGATATTTTTCGCTCGGGCAACTTCCTCCCGGGTTTTGGCAATTTTCGGAGACATTTTATCCGAAGAAAAAAGCACCAGACCGTCAATTTCCTCAAGAAGCCGCTCGCCCGAGGCAGAGGCGTTTTTTTCTTCCCTGTCCCGCCGCTCGTGGTTTGCCCTGAGCGTATACACCCGGCTCGCCTTTTTCAGATACGCCTCGATGCCTTGCCGCAAATGGGTCAACCGTTGCCTCGTGGGTTCGGCATGGTGGCATTTGAAGCACCCTTCTCCGGCGAGATGCAACGCCTCGCCATTCTCGACAAAATCTCCGATGCTGGTGCGGTGCTGGGAGGTGGTGAGATAGAGGTCCGACTGGATGATTTTGACCTTGTTGCGCAGGTTGTCGCGGAGAAAATCCATTTGGTGGAGGGCGAGAACCTTCTCAAGGTTGTCAACGACCCGGGCATTGGTAACGGCAATATACACCCCGCCAACCCCAAAGAAAAAAACCAGCAGTATGAAGCCGAGTATCGCTTTTATGCGCATGGGGTCACGGCCGCGACACCGGCGGTTGGCGTTGCAGGGATGGCAGAGAGCACAGGCCGGCTGGTGTCAATCATTGACATACTCATAGGTTGCCAGGTTCAAGCCGATGCGTTCGGCATACTCAATAACAGGTCCGTAATCCTGCGCCGCGGTTGCAATAAAGCGGCTGGCCCCGAATTGGGCCAGCGCCCGGCGACCTTCCGCATCCTGGTCCATGGAAAGCAGGCTGTTTGTAATGATGGTTTTCAGGGCGGGGTCCAGATCGTGCCGCACCGACAGGGTGTTTGCCGGAACTTTCGGGGAGGTGGCGAGAATTTCCAGTTCCGCGGTGATCCTGGGGTTTTCCTTGGCCAGCCGGTAAAAAACGAGATCCTTGGCCGCGCCGAGGTCCGCTTTGCCCTCCAGAACATCCTGGATGGCATCCTCATGGGTGCCGCTGAAATAGCTCTCCTTGAACCAGGACCGGTAATCCGCAATACCGTGCGTCCGGAAGAAATACAGGGGCAGAAGCCAGCCGGCCGTGGTGGCCTTGTCCACAAAGACAAAGACCTTGCCCCGCATATCCCGCGCCGTTTTTATGCCACTGTCCTTTCTGGCGAAGACCATGCCGTGATAGGTGGAGACTCCGCCTTCGTATTCAGGCCTGGCCACTGGTTCAACCCCCAATTTCTTGATGGCCAGGGCACCGGTGAAGCTGCCGAAAAAAGCGCCGTCCAGCCCCTCGATTTGAAAATTATCCAGGATATTGCCGTAGCGGGAAAGGATTTTGAGCTCCACAACCGCCCCGGTTTTTTGCGACAGATACGAGGCAATGGGCGCGTAGCGCTTTTTCTGGACAAAGATGTCCATCTCGGGAATGAGGCCGATGACAATTCTTGTGGCCGGGGGGGGAGAAGGGGTTTTCGAGGCAGGGGCTTCGTTCTGTCCGTCGCCGCACCCGGCCAGAACGAGCGGAAAAAGACAGCTCAGCAGAATCCGGCGCGCATGTCTGGCAAGAAACAACCGCATGATCCCCTCCTGTTTACGATGTTGACCTAGCAAAAAGACTACCAGCCGACCCGCATCTGTGCAAGATGCAATTCGAAGCGCCGGCAGTGAAGCGCTTCCGCCATATCCAGGGCCACCGTCTCCCCGCCCGGAGTATTTTGGTGAAATGCCCAAACCGGCTTGGGCATTTCACCAAAACCGGCTCCACGGACCAACGCGCCCCTCGCCAGGACACCGCTATCCCCTTGTATTTTCGAGCATGCAATTTAATTTGCACCTCTGGCATATTTTTCGCAAATACCGAGGCAAGCATGCCTGAAAGAACAGATTGCGGGGTTCTTTCGAACCAAAAAAAGAAGGGAAACAGGAGAGGAGGACAGATATGCGGAACAGGCTTTTGCCAAAAATCGTTGTCTCGGCGTGGTCGTTGGCCATGATCACAATGGGGGGGCTGGGGCAGTTTCTCGCTCCAGACGTGACCCAAGCCGCGGAAATTGCGGCGGATTGCGCCAGTTGCCATGAACAATCGGTGGCGAGCTTCAAGTCGTCATACCACGGCAAGGCCTGGAAAGGGGCCAACGGCTGCCAAGCCTGCCATGGCCAGACCAACCAGCATCTCGACACCGAACAATCCAAAAAGACCATCTTCTCTTTTGCCAAGGACGGGGGCCGTTCGGCCAAGGAACGCGCCGCCCAGTGCCTGAGCTGCCATTCCTCCTCAAAGCATGTGGCCTTTTGGGAAACCAGCAAGCACAAATCCGCCGGCCTGTCTTGCGACAGTTGCCATACTGGGCATTCCAATCTTTCCAAGAACCTGAAGATGCCGCAGACCGAGCTGTGCTTCTCCTGCCACAGGGATATTCGCTCTGAATCAAACCGCCAGTCCCATCATCCCATCAAGGAGGGCAAGGTTTCCTGTTCCGACTGCCATGATCCCCACGGCGGGTTCGGGACCAAGATGATCAAAGCCGATTCCATCAACGAGCTCTGCTACAATTGCCACGCCGAAAAACGCGGCCCCTTCATGTACGAGCATCCCCCGGTGGAAGAAAACTGCATGACTTGCCATTCGGCCCACGGCAGCAACCACAACAAACTGATGGCCCAAAAGGTTCCGAACATCTGTCAGAGCTGTCACGACTGGAGCCGGCATCCTGGCACCCCGTACACCCAGGCGAACTCTTTTGTTTCAAGCGCTCCTGCGGGCAGAGGCGGTGTTGCGCGGTCGTGCCAGAACTGTCACACAACCATCCACGGCAGCAACGGACCCAATACTCTGGGCCTGAGATACGTGAAATAAGGAGGGAGAATATATGAAAAGAAAACTGGTACTATCAGGCAGCGCCCTCTTGTCCTTGCTGTGCGTCGCAGGCGTCCAGGCCGAGGAAGGAGTATCCGGGCATATCGAGGCCACGGGCAAGAGCATTGACGTCAGCGGCAACAAGGCAAAATTCAGCGAATACAGCGATGCGGACAGCGGCATCACCGGCGGGGTCGAAATGAAGTACGACGCCGAGTCGGGATTTCTGAATTTCAACGCCGACGAGATCGCCCGGGACACCCAGAGTTTCAAAGTCGAGGCAGGCCAGTACGAAAAGTTCAAACTGGACGCCTACTATAAGGAAATCCAACACAACTTCGACTTCGACGCCAGATCTTTCTACACCGGTGTCGGCACCAACAACCTGACCACCACGGCAACCTCGGCCTCCCTGCCCACAAACGCCGCCGCCTGGCCCAGCGTCTTCGACTATGCCATCTCCCGGGATCAGTACGGCGCAGGCATTAAGCTGAACATGCTCAAACCCTTCTTCGCCGATTTTTCCGTGTCCCAGGAAGACCGGACCGGCATCAAGGCGGCGGGCGTTTACTCCAGCGTCTCCATCGAGCTTCCCGAGCCGGTGGATTACGAGACCAACACCTTCAAGGCCGAAATCGGCTACGGCGAGGATCCGTTCTTCGTTTCGATGTCCTACCTGAACAGCAGCTTCGACAACGCCAACGATTATCTCTATTTTCAAAGTTTGACCGCGGCCAATACGAGTGAATTCCTGACCCTGCCGCCGGACAACGACTATTCCAAACTGGCGTTCAAGGGGCGGGTCAAACTGCCTCTGAGCAGCAGCCTTTCCCTCAGCTACGGCAAGTCCGAGGCTGAAAGCGAGTCGAACCTGGCAACCACCTACAATACGGCAGGCAACGCCCGGACTAACACCCTGTCCGACCCCTTGTTCAACGGCAAGGTTGAGACGACGAGCTACAACATCGTCCTGGCCTCCAGCCCCTTGAACTTCCTTGACGGCAAGGTTTTTTACTCCAACTACGACAAGGAAAACAAGTCCGACCGGATCATCAGCACCGTGGGCGCCACCACCTTCACCAACCATCTCTTCGACTACGAGAAGACTAGCTATGGCGTCGAGGCAGGCCTGAAGCTGCCGGCCGCTATCAAACTCACCCCCTACTACAAATTCGTGAATGTCGAAAGGCATCGCGGCGACCTGCCCGAGACCGACGACGACATCTACGGTATCGATGCCAAGTGGAGCGGGCTGGAGTGGTTGACCGCCAAGGCGGGCTACGAAAGAATGGAGCGCGATTCCCGCTGGGAGCAACTCCAATTGGTCACCGGCACCCAAGCCAGCGCCGATGCCATCGAACCCTATATTCGCCGGTTTGACGCCGCCGATCAGGACAGGGACACCTTCAAGCTGGGCCTGGACATCTCGCCCAACGACAGGCTGAACATCGGCCTGGGCTATAAGCACAAAATCTCCGACTACACCGAGACCGTCTACGGTCTCCTTGAGGAGAAGAGCGACAGCTTCAATATCAGCGCTGATTTCGCGGTGAACAACGCGATCATGATCTCCGGCTACGCCGATTACGAGGTCGCGACCATTGACCAAACCGAACGGGCTATGGCAACGACTGTCAACACGACTACGGCCAACCCCGTTGATACCAACGCCACCGATGGCAACTATACCTGGACCGCGAACCAGAAAAACAAGAGTCTGGATTATGGTCTGGCGATCGACATGGCCGTGGTCCCAAAAGTTCTGAGCCTGCGCGCCCAGTTCGACCATGTGCGATCCGACGGCCTCGCGGACTTCACCTACTATGAGTCAGTCCCTGCCGGCTACACCAACGAGACGGTGGATTCCCAGAACTGGGATGACTACAGGAAGAACTCCTTTCTGTTGAAGGCAACCTACAACACGACGGAGAAGATCACCCTTGTCGGCGGCTACGCCTATGAACACTACAAGTACAATGATCAATTCTCCGACGGCTACTCGTATGTGTGGGGGGCCACAACCAAAAGCTACCTCACCGGTGCGGGCATGGACCCGAACTACAATGCCAACGTGTTTTTCCTGACCGCGAAATACAAATTCTAACCGGCGAGGCGTTTCCACCGGAATTAAACCGGCGGAAACTACTTGAGCCGACGTTCTCCTTGGGGGGAGGGGTCTATGCCTCTCCCCCCATCTCTTTGTACCGTACATGCCTCCAGTCAACCCCATGGCAAGGCTGCCGAGCAGCTTGAACACGGAAAGCCGCCGTCACCGCGAGTTTCAGCCCATCGTCTCCTCCGAAACCGCCTTTGCCCATAGCCCCCTCGTCTTTACCCCATCCTGTCGCAAGTAACTGCGTGCGAATGCGCCGAATTTTTCCCTTGACAGCAACCGGGCTTGGGGGTAAAAGTGCCTGTTCTGAAAAAGACTGTTCATTCGGCCCTCGAAACGCGAAACGGGCCGTTTTTTTTAATGCCGGTTTCCCAAGGTATGGTGCCTTGACCGGCGCCAGGCGTAACCGCGCAACTGCATAAATGGAGTGGAAGACTTACCATGAAAGACCTTTCGAAAGTCCGCAATATTGGAATCAGCGCCCATATCGACTCAGGCAAAACCACCCTGACCGAGCGCATCCTCTTTTATACCCAGCGTATTCATGCCATCCATGAAGTGCGCGGCAAGGACGGCGTCGGCGCCAAGATGGACTCCATGGAGCTGGAGCGGGAACGGGGCATCACCATCTGTTCCGCCGCCACCTACTGCGACTGGAAGGACCATTCCATCAACATCATCGACACCCCCGGCCATGTGGATTTCACCATCGAGGTTGAGCGGGCCCTGCGCGTACTCGACGGCGCGGTGCTGATCCTCTGCTCCGTGGGCGGCGTCCAGTCCCAGTCCATCACGGTCAACCGGCAGATGACCCGCTACCGGGTTCCCCGCGTCGCCTTCATCAACAAATGCGACCGCACCGGCGCCAACCCGGACAAGGTCATCAAGCAGCTTCGCGAGAAGCTGGGCCTCAACGCGGTGCCCATCCAGGTACCCATGGGCCTTGAGGGCGACATGCAGGGACTCATCGATCTGGTCAAGATGAAGGCCGTGTATTTCGACGGCGAAAACGGCGACAAGATCCGGGTGGAAGAGATTCCCGCCCAGTACAAGGATGAATGCGACGCCAAGCGGGAAGAGCTGCTGGACGCGGTTTCCATGTTCTCCGACGAATTGATGGAGGCGGTGCTCGAAGGCACCCCCACCGAGGAGATGATCATGGCCGCCATCCGCAAGGGCACGCTGGCCCTGGAATTTAGCCCGGTCATGATGGGCTCCGCCTACAAGAACAAAGGCGTGCAGCTCCTGCTCGACGCGGTCAACGACTACCTGCCGTGCCCCACCGATGTAGACAACTTCGCCCTGGACCTGGATCACGACGAGGCCGAGGTCAAGGTATCCAACCTGCCGACCGACCCCCTGCTGGCCCTGGCCTTCAAGCTTGAGGACGGCCGGTACGGACAGCTCACCTACGTGCGCACCTACCAGGGCACCCTGAAAAAAGGCGACTCCATCGTCAATGTCCGCACCGGCAAGAAGGCCAAGGTCGGCCGTCTGGTCCGGATGCATTCCGACGAGATGGAGGAGATCGAGGAGTCCGGCTCCGGCGACATCGTGGCCCTGTTCGGCATCGACTGCGCCTCCGGCGACACCTTTACCCGCGGCGACTACAACTTCTCCATGAGCTCCATGCATGTGCCGGAGCCGGTTATCTCCCTGTCCATCACCCCGATCGACAACAAGGCCCAGGACAACATGTCCAAGGCCCTGAACCGCTTCACCAAGGAAGACCCCACCTTCAAGACCTATGTGGATGCCGAGACCATGGAAACCATCATCTCCGGCATGGGCGAGCTGCATCTCGACGTCTACGTCGAGCGGATGAAGCGCGAATACAAGGCCGAGGTAACCGTGGGCGCGCCCCAGGTCGCCTACCGCGAGACCATCACCCAGCGGGCCGACTTCAACTACACCCACAAGAAGCAGACCGGCGGCTCCGGTCAGTTCGGCCGGGTGGCCGGCTACATCGAGCCCCTGGAAGAAGGCGAATACGAGTTTGTCGACCAGATCGTCGGCGGCTCAGTGCCCCGTGAATACATCCCCTCCTGCGACAAGGGTTTCCAGAAATGTCTGGAAAAAGGCTCCCTCGTGGGCGCCCATGTCACCGGGGTGCGCTGCGCCATCAACGACGGCGCCTCCCATGCCGTGGACTCCTCGGATATCGCCTTCCAGCTCGCTGCCATGGGCGGCTTCAAGGAGGCATACATGAAGGCCAAGCCGGTGATCATGGAGCCGATCATGAAGGTCGCGGTGGAGGGCCCCACCGAGTTCCAGGGCTCCATCATGGGCAGCCTGAACCAGCGGCGCGGCATGATCATCGGCACCAACGAGGAAGACGCCTACACGGTCATCGAGGCCGAGGTGCCGCTTTCCGAGATGTTCGGCTACTCGACCGATCTTCGCTCCTTGACCCAGGGCAAGGCGGAGTTTACCATGGAATTTGCCACCTACCGTCCGGTGCCCAAGAGCGTTGCCGAAGAGTTGATCGCCAAGGCCCAGAAAAAAGACAAAAAATAGTAACTGCCCAGCAGCACCGCATCTGCTTTGTCATCGGTCGGTTCGCATACTGGAGTATAGCGAATCGACCTCTTTCGCGCATCTGCACCACTGCTGAACAGTTACTTTCTGGATTTTGTTCAATGTCGGCGTCAAGCTGAATAATTACAAAAAATAGGATACCGCCATGCTGAAACAAGAGCTGATTGAAAAGAATCCCATCCGCCACCTGAAGGGTGAAAGCGACGCCAAGGAATCCAGCAGGATGGGGTTGGTCATGGCGCGGGCCGGCGTGGGCAAAACCGCGCTGCTGGTGCAGATCGCCCTGGACTCCCTGTTGAACGACAAGCAGGTGGTCCACGTCAGCGTTGGCCAGAGCTTGGACAAGACCAAGCTCTGGTACGACGACATGTTCAAGGATATCGCCGAGTTCTGCAAGCTTGAGAACGCTGGGGAAATCCATGATTCGATCATGCATAACCGCATGATCATCACCTTCAACGAGTCCAAGTTCAGCCGGGCCAAGTTGGAAGAGCGGCTGCACGACCTGATGCAGCAGAACGTCATCAAGCCGAGCTGCATGGTGGTTGACGGCTTTGATTTTGCCAAAACCGACCGCGCGGTGCTGGAAGGAATGCGGGATATGGCCTCGGCCATGAACCTGCAGATCTGGTTTTCCGCCGTGTGCGACGAGGAGGCCGATTGCCAGTGCGCAACCGGGATTCCTTCCCCCTGCAAAGGGCTGGAAGATCTTTTCAATACCATTGTCCTGCTTCAGCCGGTATCGCAAAGCGACTGCATCGACCTGAAGATCCTCAAGGGATCGGCAGCGGTCAGCAAATGCGGCAAGCTCCTCAAGCTTGACACCAAAAGCTTCATGATCAGGGAAAACTGCAAATAAGCTTTTGCGGTAAAAAAACGATGCAGCACAAGGTGGACGGCGCAAGCCGTCCGCCTTTTTTATTGTTGAAATCGCAGATCCGCGCAGGCTCGCCTACCTGACAGTACGAACCAGCACCCTTTTCTCGCTTTTGGCGAGTTCATCTCTATTGACCTTTTGCCGGAGAAAAGGCTACTCTTGCCAGAAAAATAGCCTCTTTTTCAAGGACAGACGATTAGCCCATGAAATTCAGACCGTGCATCGACCTCCACCATGGCAGGGTAAAACAGATTGTCGGCTCCACGCTCTCCGACGGCGAGCAGGGGAGCCTGACCACCAACTTCGCCTCGGACCTGCCCGCCTCCCACTATGCCGCCATGTACAAGCACGACGAGCTGTTCGGCGGCCATGTGATCATGCTGGGGCAAGGCAACGAAACGGCCGCGGCCGAGGCCCTGCAAGCCTTTCCCCAAGGATTGCAGGTGGGCGGCGGAATCACGGCGGACAACGCCGCGTATTGGCTGGATCAGGGGGCCAGCGCGGTGATTGTCACCTCGGCGGTGTTCAAGGACGGGGTGGTGCATGAGGACCGCCTTGCCGAACTGGTCCGGAGGGTGGGCAAGGACCGGCTGGTCCTTGACCTGAGCTGCCGGAAAAAAGGGGACGCCTACTATATCGTTACCGACCGCTGGCAGAAGTTCACCCGGGTAACGGTTTCCGAACAATCCCTTGCGTATTTCGCCAGCCACTGCGCTGAATTCCTGATCCACGCCGTTGACGTGGAGGGCAAATGCGGAGGCATCGAAGAAGAACTCACCGCGCTGCTCGGCCGCTTCAGCCCCATCCCCACCACCTATGCCGGCGGGGTGAAGAATCTTGCCGATCTCTACCGGGTCAAGGAGCTGGGGCTGAATCGCCTGGACGCCACCATCGGCAGCGCTCTGGACATCTTCGGCGGCCACGGCATCACCTATGCCGAGGCCGTGGCCTTTAACCGACGGGAAGAATGCCAAGCATGACCCAGGACACCGCCTCCCCGCACCCGACCGCCGACAACGGCGGGGAAACCGAAATCCTCACCCTCCAGGTGGACCGCGACCTTTTCCGCGCCTTTCAACGCTGCACCTGGATCATTGTCCATGAAACCGACAGATCCAGGCTGGAGATCATGAACGAGATGGTCCGCGATTTTCTGATAAAGCACGGCTGTTGAGCAACCCCTCCTTGACCACAGGGTCAGCCTCAGCTACTATGGACTAGGCCGTTATAGCAAAAAATATTTCCATCCCGACGAACCGGACGGCAGCAGTACACACAGCGATGGTTGTTTTATGACGGCTCCCAAACGACGAGAATAGGTCCGCCGATGCCCGGGGTTCCCCTGACCAATGAACAGCGCTTCGCGCTGATCCAGAAATATATCGAGCGGATGCCGAGCCTCTCCACCACGGTGACCAAGGTTCTGGAGGTGTGCAATCGCCCCAGCACCTCGGCCAACGACTTGAACCGGGTCATCGCCCTGGACCCGGTCTTGACCGGACAGGTGCTCAAGCTCATCAACTCGGCCTATTATTCGCTGCCCAATCAGATCAGTTCCCTCACCCGGGCGATCATCATGCTCGGGATCAACACCGTGAAAAACCTGGCCTTGAGCACCGCGGTGCTGGGCAGCATGGGCCGGCAAGACTCGTTTCGCTCGCTGTCCATGGATGCCTTCTGGACCCACTCCCTCTGCGTCGGGGTGCTGGCCAAGGCCCTGGCCGGACTCAAGAAAATCCCCGGCATGATGCAGGAAGAATTCTTTGTTGCGGGACTCCTCCACGATCTGGGGAAAATTCCGCTGAACAACTGTTTTGCCGAGGAATACCGCCAGGCCCTGGAGTTGTCCACCATCGAACAGGGCTCCTTGCCCAAGGCCGAGGAAATAATGCTGGGCTTTGATCATGGCCACGCAGGGAAGATGATCGCCGACAAATGGCAGCTCAGTCAGGCACTCACCGAACTGCTCCGCTTCCACCACACCCCGGAAAATGCCTCCCCAAACAACCGCCAGTTGATCAACGTGGTGGCCCTTGCCAATACCTACGCCAATCTCTTTGACGTCGGCTCAGCCGGGGATCGTTTCCCGGACACCTCCAGGGTCGACGAGCTGCTCCTCCAGGTCGGCCTGAAATGGCATGACCTTTCAAGCCTGCACACGGTTGTGGAACAGGAAATCGAAAAGGCCCAGGTTTTTCTCCAGATCGCCCGGGAGGCAGCATGAGCATGAAAATCAAATTCTGGGGGGTCCGGGGCTCCATCCCCTGTCCCGGGCCCAAAACCATGAAGTATGGCGGAAACACCGCCTGCATCGAACTGCGCTTTCCGGAAATCAACCGGCTCATCATCATCGACGCCGGTTCCGGCATCCGGGAGCTGGGCAATTTCATGATGGCCAACGATTTCAAGAATGGCCCGATCAATACGGATATCTTTCTGACCCACACCCACTGGGATCACATCATGGGGTTTCCCTTCTTCACCCCCATCTATGTGCCGGGCAGCACCCTCAGGGTCCACGGCCCGGTCAGCTTTGAGGGCGACACCCTGGAAAAGATCGTGGGCGGCCAGCTCACCTACCGGTATTTCCCGGTTCGCCAGGCCGAACTTGCCGCTCAGATCGAGTATATCGATCTCAAGGAAGGAAAGCTCGATCTGGGCGACGGCATTACCGTGACCGCGAAATACCTCAACCACCCCCTCCTCTGCCTGGGCTACCGCTTTGCCTACCAGGGGAAGACCTTTTGCACGGCCTATGACACCGAACCGTTCCGCAATGTTTTCTGCACGGATCCCGAAGACCCTTCCTATGACGAAGGCATGGCCGCCGAGGGCGAAATGGTGGCCCAAGAACAGAATGGGATTTTAGAGCAGTTTTTTTCCGGAGTGGACCTCCTGGTGCACGATACCCAGTACACCCAGGAGGAATATCTGGCCAAATTCATTGGCTGGGGCCACTCCTCATTCGAACATGCCGTTGCCGCGGCCACGCGCGCCGGGGTAAAAGCCCTGGCCCTGTTCCACCACGATCCGGTGCGCACCGATGACCAGATCGACACCCTGTCGGAAAAATATTGCGTCCGGGCAGGGGAGGGCGGGACGGAAATTTTCTTTGCCACGGAAGGAACGGAAAGAGAAATTTAAGGGACCAGGCGAAAATGTCGATGGGTATTATGACGAAACAACAGGGAGAAGCAATACCGCACAACAAGGAAACAACCACCGCAGGGGGAAACAATGGTTATTTCCGAAGAGATCAAATTTCCACGACCGATACGGATCGATCCGTATCGCAGGAAAAAAAAGGTCGAACCCATCGACAACCTTTCCGCTGTGGCGCGGATCGGCGCCTTCACCCGGGACTGGCAGCGCAACCGCGAAGACCGCCGCGGCCAGAGTACCGTTTCGCCCACGCCCGAGGAAGCCTCGGTGCGGCATCTGGTGCAACAGGTCAACACCCATCTTGAAAACCAGAACATCCTCATCCATCTCGTGCTCATCAAGAACCAAAACGGCTATTCCCTTGATGTCTATGACTGCACCGGTAATGAGCAATGCGCCATTATCGGCGACGTGGTCATCGACTTAAACGACCTGCCGATGCTCCTGAAAAATCTCCAGCAGGAAGCCGGTATTCTCCTCGACACCATCTCGTAATCCGCCCAATTCTCCTTATATTCTTCTCCAATTCTCCTGATGTTTTTCTTGTTGAAATCTGGATTGAAACATGCTACCAATGCCTTTCATATTCTGAATGGTCATTCAGGATGTAGGTGTTTCCCCCTACAAAATAGGGAAATCGCGAGGTGAAGGATGTTGCTTGCAGAGCTGCTTATCGACCGAAAAGGCGAGATTCTGGACAGTTGGGTCGATCAGGTTCTGACCACCTACCCGGAGGATGGTTCCCGGTTCTTTAAAAAAGAGAAGGACCAGTTTGCCAACCCGGTGGGGTATGCGGTGAAGAGCAGTCTGTGGGCGGTGTATGCCCTGCTCTTCGAAAAAAACGAGCCGGAAGGGATCGTCGCCTGCCTTGATCAGATGGTCCGGATCCGGGCGGTGCAGACATTTAATCCTTCCGAAGCGGTTTCCATGGCATACATCTTGAAGAGGGTCGTAAAGGATTTCTGCAGGAAGGACAATGTCGCCGACCTTGAAGGCTGGCATGCCTTTGAAGAAAAGGCCGACATCCTGGCCTACACCATGTTCGACCTGTATGTCGCCAGCCGGGAAAGGCTCTATCAAACCCGGATCGCGGAGATTAAAAGTGGAAATCACATCACCACGGACTCCGGTTGCCCTTCGAAGCTGATGGACGAAATGGCCCCCAAGGCGGAGCTGAAAACCATTAACGTGTAAGCGTTGTAACACAAACTGCCTTGCCGCTTTCCTGGCAAGGCCGGCATAAAGAGCCGTAACGGAATAGCCTAAAACAGCAGGTTAACAACCCGGGTTATTCCGTAACGGCTCCTAAACATGATGCGAGGTAACAGTACATGAGAATCCTGAATCCATTCATCGCAGTGTTGGCGCTTATCGCGGTTGGCCTGGTGGCCGCCCAGGTGCCGGGTGGGCAGGCTTTGATGGGGATCGTCTTGCCCTATCTCGCCTTTGCCCTCTTCTTGGGAGGGTTTGCCTATCGCGTAATGCAATGGGCCAAATCTCCCGTTCCCTTCCGGATTCCGACCACCTGTGGTCAGGCCAACTCCCTGCCCTGGATCAAGCAGAACAAGATCGACTGCCCCTCCACCAAGCTTGGAGTGATCGCCAGGATGATCCTGGAGGTCTTTCTGTTCCGCTCCCTGTTCCGCAACACCAAGGCGGAGATGCATGAGGGCCCCAAGCTGGTGTACGGCTCCAGCAAGTTTCTCTGGCTGTTCGCCATCCTGTTCCACTACTGTTTTCTGATCATCGTTCTCCGCCATATGCGGCTGTTTATAGACCCGGTCCCCGGCTTTGTCGCCGCCCTTGAGTTCGGCGACGGCTTTTTGCAGATCGGCGCCCCGGTGTTCTACCAGACCGACGCCATCTTCCTCGGCGCCATCGCCTTTTTGTTCCTCCGCAGGGTGATGCTTTCCAACATCCGCTACATCTCGCTGCCCGCCGATTACTTCCCCCTGTTCCTGATCTTCGGCATCGCCGTCACCGGCATCCTGATGCGCTATGTCTTCCGGGCCGATGTGGTGGCGATCAAACAGTTGACCCACGGCCTGACCACCTTTGCTCCGGCCATTGCCGCCGGGCAGATCAGCCCGATCTTTTTCATCCATGTCTTCCTGGTCTGCGCCCTGCTGATCTACTTCCCCTTCAGCAAGCTGATGCACATGGCCGGTGTCTTCATGAGCCCCACCCGGAACATGATCAACAACAGCCGGATGGTCCGGCACATCAATCCGTGGAATGACCCCAACATCAAGCCGCACTCCTACGCTGGATACGAGGACGAGTTCAGGGAGTTCATGAAGGAAGGCGGAATACCCGTTGAGAAGGAATAAGAACAATGGCGATCATAAAAGCAGACAAACTCGGTGTAAGCGTTGCGAAGGGTCCGTCCCTCATGACAGGGGCTGTTCCGAAAAATGATTGGTGGGATGTGCCGGCCACATTCAAACCGGGGAACTATGCCTACCCCGCAAAAAAGGAAATCATTGAATACCACACGCAAAAGACCTTCCCCAGCCATCCCGGGCTGTTTGGTCAACCGCGCGACTGGGATCCTGAGACCGACGACTGGAACCTGCCGGACGGCTGGGAAAAGATCATTCTCAATGGCCTCAAGGAGCGTCTCGATAAATTCCGTTCCTTGAAAATCTTCATGGATTGCTGTGTCCGTTGCGGCGCCTGCGCGGATAAGTGCCACTTCTTCCTGGGCACCGGCGATCCCAAGAACATGCCGGTCCTCCGGGCCGAGCTTCTGCGTTCCGTATACCGGAACGACTTCACCCTGGGCGGCAAGATCCTGGGCAAAATGGCCGGTGGCCGGCCCATGACCTTCGGGGTGCTGAAAGAGTGGTTCATGTACTACTACCAATGCACCGAGTGCCGTCGTTGCTCGGTGTTCTGCCCCTACGGCATCGACACCGCCGAAATAACCATGATCGGCCGCGAACTGCTGCATCTGGTGGGCGTGAACATCAACTGGATCATGGAGCCGGCAGCCAATTCCAACCGTACCGGCAACCACATGGGGTTGCAGCCCCATACCTTCAAGGATAACATCGAGTATCTCTGCGACGACATCGAGGAAATCACCGGCATCCGTTGCAACCCGACTTTCAACCGCAAGGGCGCCGAGGTGCTGTTCATCACCCCGTCCGCCGACGTTTTCGCCGAGCCCGGCATCTACACGGCCATGGGCTACCTGCTGCTTTTCGAGCACATCGGCCTGGATTACACCTGGTCCACCTATGCCTCGGAGGGCGGCAACTTCGGCCTCTTCACCAACAACGAAATGATGAAGAAGCTCAACGGCAAGATGTACGCCGAAGCCAAGCGTCTGGGCGTCAAGTGGATCCTGGGCGGCGAATGCGGCCACATGTGGCGGGTGCTCCATCAGTACATGGACACCATGAACGGCCCGGCCGACTTCCTGCAAGTGCCCACCTCGCCGATCACCGGAACCCGCTTCGACAACGCGGCCTCCACCAAGATGGTCCATATCAGCGAGTTCACCGCCGATCTGATCAAGCACGGCAAGCTCAAACTTGACCCGAAGCGCAACGATCACCGGATCGCAACCTACCATGACTCCTGCAACCCGGCTCGCGCCATGGGCTTGCTCGAGGAGCCGCGGTATGTCTTGAAGAATGTGTGCAATAATTTCCATGAGATGCCGGAAAATACCATCCGTGAATCAACCTTCTGCTGCGGCAGCGGCACCGGCTTGAACACCGATGAGATCATGGAACTGAGAATGCGGGCAGGGTTGCCGAGGGCCAACGCGGTCAAATATGTGCGCGAGAAGCATGAGGTCAATATGCTCTCCTGTGTCTGCGCCATCGACCGCGCCACCTTGACGAGCCTGAACAACTACTGGAATCCCGATGTGGAGGTCTGCGGCGTGTCCGAACTGGTCGGCAACGCCCTGGTCATGGAGGGAGAAAAAGAGCGTGAAACGGGTCTCCGTTTTGAGCCACTTGCAGGAATGGAGGGCTGATAGCCATGTACGGGAAAGGAAGAATCATACCTGCGTTGATACTGTTCTTGGGCCTCATGACATCCCCGATCTGGTATAAATCCGGGGAAGCGAGCAAAATGCCCAAGCCTGAAAAACCAAAGGACTACACGGAGTGTGTTGCGCCGACTCAGGAGATGCGCACCTCGCACATGGTGCTGCTCAACCAGTGGCGCGATGACATCCTGCGTGAAGGCGGCGCCCGCACCGGGAAAACCCCCAACGGCACCGAATATGTACGGAGCCTGCAGAATGGCTGCATGAAATGTCACAGCGACAAGAAGAAGTTCTGTGACGCGTGCCACAACTATACCTCCGTGAAACCGTATTGTTGGGATTGTCATCTCCAGCCGAAGGAGGCGATGTAACATGGACAGCAAAAGAAGAGATTTTTTGAAAATTGCCGGGCTCACCGCCATTGCCGGCATTGCCGCACCCTCGGCTTTTAATACCCTGCTCAAGGGCGAGGCAATCGCCTCCGCCGGGCAAGCCGCCGCAGGCGGGCATGGGGCCGCGGCCCCAACCGGCAAGCGCTACGGCATGGTCATTGATGTCAAGAAATTCACCGAAAATCCCGGGCTGGCGGAACAATGCGTCTCTGCCTGCCACACCATCCACAATGTGCCGGATTTCGGGAACAGGAAGGATGAGGTCAAGTGGATCTGGATCGAATCATACGAGCACACCTTTCCGACGGAGAGCCAGTACAAACGGCCGGATGCGCTCAAGGACATGCCCATCCTGACCCTGTGCAACCACTGCGACAACCCGCCCTGCGTCCGGGCCTGCCCCACCAAGGCCACCTATAAGAAAAAAGACGGCATCGTCGGCATGGACTACCACCGCTGCATCGGCTGCCGGTTCTGCATGGCGGCCTGCCCCTATGGCGCCCGGAGCTTCAACTGGCGCGACCCCCGGGGCAAGGATGCCAATGGCCAGCCCTTTATCAAGGCGGAAAACCCCAAATACCCCACCCGGATGCGCGGGGTTGTGGAAAAATGCAATTTCTGCACCGAGCGGCTGGCCATCGGCCAGATTCCGGCCTGTGTTGAAGTCGCAGCCCAAACCAAGGCCCTTGTCTTCGGCGACATGAATGATCCCAACTCCGAGATCAGCCAGGTGCTGAAGACATCCTTTACCATCCAGCGGAATCCTGCAATAGGGACACATCCATCCCTCTTCTATATTATTTGAGGTGAAAGATCATGATTGAAAAAGCATTTAAAGGAAGCACGGGGTACTGGGTATGGATGCTCTTCCTGCTCTCCATAATGGGTGTGGGCGGTCTCTGCTATGTCCAGCAATTCAACTACGGCCTTGGCATCACCGGCATGAGCCGGGATGTGACCTGGGGGGTGTACATCTCTCAGTTCACCTTTCTGGTCGGTGTGGCCGCCGGCGGCCTGATGCTGGTGCTGCCGTATTACATCCATAACTACAAGGCCTTCGGCCGTATCGTCATCCTCGGCGAGTTCATGGCCATTGCCGCCATCGCCATGTGCCTGATGTTCATCATCGCCGACCTGGGCCAGCCCATGCGGGCCATGAACGTTCTGCTCCATCCCACCCCCAACTCCATGCTGTTCTGGGATATGATCGTCTTGAACGGCTATCTGTTCCTCAACATCCTCTGCGGCTGGGTGGTATTGCAGTCCGAATACAAGGGGGTCAAATATCCCAAGTGGATCAAGCCCTTTATCTACCTCTCCATCCCCTGGGCAATCAGCATCCACACCGTTACCGCCTTTTTGTACTGCGGTCTGCCGGGTCGCCATTTCTGGCTCACCGCCATTCTCGCCCCGCGTTTTCTCGCCTCGGCCTTTGCCGCCGGGCCGGCCCTGCTGATGGTCATCGCCATGATCCTCAAGAAGACCACCAAGTTCGACGTGGGCCGTGAGGCGCAGGACAAGCTGGTGACCATCATCGGCTATGCCGCCATGCTCAACTTTTTCTTCTTGGGCTGTGAATTTTTTGTTGCCTACTACAGCCAGATCCCAGGCCACATGCATACCCTGGACTACCTCTTCTGGGGCCTTGGCCATGGCGACCAGGTATACAACAATCTGGTTCCCTTCATGCGCGCCTCGGTGATCATGGGTCTGGCCGGCATCGCGTTGATCTTTGTTTCCAGGGCCAAGCAATCCGATGGGCTGCTGGTGATTTCCTGCCTCCTCATCTTCATCGCCTTCTGGATCGACAAGGGCCTCGGCTTGGTTCTCGGCGGCTTTGTCCCCAGCCCGCTTGAGTATGTAACCGAGTATGTTCCCAGCGTCCAGGAACTCGGCATCACCGCCGCCATCTGGGCCACGGGCTTCTTCATTCTCTCCATCCTCTACAAGGTGGCGATCAGCGTCAAGCTGGAAAAGGAAGCCTAAAACCTTTTTTTCCTGCGGCATCGTAGATTCAAGGCAAGCTCCTTCCGGGGCTTGCCTTTTTTTATGCCTTCCCGGCAGCGCCCCAAGGCGTCGCGGTCGATAATATGGCTGGTTTGCCCGGGGGTTATGTTGTATTCTACCGATATCGTTGAAAATTGACCCTGCTGTTTTCCCGTTTTTCGGGATGAAGACCCACACAACCGAGTCCCTGCCATGACGCCATCACACACCCCCAAAAAACCGGCAACACACTCCATCCTCGACAAGATCGGCAACACCCCGCTGGTTCCGATCAAACGCTTGAATCCCTTGAAGAAAGTGACGATCTACGCCAAACTTGAGGCCTTCAATCCCGGCGGCTCGGTCAAGGACCGGGTGGCCCTGAACATGATTGAAACCGCCGAGGCGGAGGGCGAACTGACCCCGGATAAGATCGTGCTGGAGGCGACCAGCGGCAACACCGGCATCGGGCTGGCCATGGTCTGCGCGGTCAAGGGCTATAAATGCCAGTTGATCATGCCGGAATCAGCATCCATCGAACGGCGCAAGATCATGGAGGCCTTTGGCGCCGAGATCCTGCTCACCCCCGGCAAGCGCGGCACCGATGGGGCCATTGAGCAGGCCTATGCCCTGGCCCGCCAGTATCCTGATCGCTATTTCCTCACCGACCAGTTCAACAATGCGGCCAACTGGCTGACCCACTACAAGACAACCGGCCCGGAGATCTGGGAACAGACCGGAGGCAGGGTGACGGATATCGTCGCCACCCTGGGCACCTCCGGCACGGTCATGGGGCTGTGCCGGTATTTCAGCGAGCACCATCCCGAGGTGCGCATTACCGCGGTGGAGCCCTTTCTCGGCCACAAATTGCAAGGACTCAAGAACATGAAGGAGTCCTACACGCCAGGGATCTTTGACAAAAAACTGCCCTTCCAGATCATCAACATCCCGGATGAGGAGGCGTTCACTTCCGTTCGTCTCCTGGCCCGCAAGGAGGGGATTTTCGCCGGCATGAGCTCCGGCGCTGCCATGTCCGCGGCCCTGACCCGCGCCGCCCAGTTGAAGGAAGGCGTGCTCGTGGCCATCTTCCCCGATGGCGGCGAGAAGTATCTGTCCACCGAGCTTTTCACCAAGCAGGAAACGGAGGAATCCCAGCAGGCGGAGCTGCGTTTTTTCAATACCCTCTCTCGGAAAAAAGAGGTGTTTCGGCCCATTCTCCCGGATACCGTGACTTTTTACGCCTGCGGCCCCACGGCCCACGAACTGGCCCACCTGGCCCATTGCCGCCGCTTCATGGTTGCCGATCTCGTGCATCGGGTGTTGGTCCTGAAAGGGTATCAGGTAAAATTCTATATGAATTTCACCGACCTGGACGACAACACCATTCAGGGCGCGGGCAACAATAAAGAGAGCCTCGCCGCATTCACCGGCAAATATATCCAGGACTTCAAACAGGACATGGCTGCGCTGGAGATGCTCGAAGCCGCCGGATACCCTCGGGCCTCCGAGCATGTCCCAGGCATGATCGCGCTGGCCCAAAAACTGGTGGATAAGGGGTATGCCTACGAAAAACACGGCTCCATCTATTTTGACATCTCCAAATTCGCTAAATACGGCAGGCTGTCCGGCGTGGACCTGAGCAAGATCCAGGTGGGGAAAACCGTTGATCTGGACGACTATGAAAAAGAAAACCCGGTTGACTTCACCCTGCTCAAGCGTTCGACCTTGAGCGAGCTGAAAAGCGGCATCTTTTTTCAAACCGAATGGGGCAACATGCGGCCCGGCTGGCATATCGAATGCGCGGCCATGACCCTTGACCTGCTCGGGGAAACCATGGATATCCATACCAGCGGCCGCGATCTGCTCTTCCCCCACCACGAGAACGAAAACGCCATCGCCGAGGCGCTCACCGGCAAGCCCCTGGCCAATTTCTGGCTGCACAGCGAACTGCTGCTGGTGGACGGCAAGAAGATGTCCGCGGACAACCGGAACCTCATCACCCTGCGCGATGTCCTGGACAAGGGCTACACCGGCCGGGAGATGCGCTATTTCCTGATCCGGACCCATTACCGCAAGCCGATCAATTTCTCCTTCCGCAGCCTGGACGCAGCCCGCAAGAACCTGCGGCGCTTGGACGGCTTTGTCGGCAAGCTGCTCTGCCTGCCGCCGGGACTGCCCCACGCCGAGGTCGCCGCCTATCTCTCCGACATGGAGGACCGCTTTTTCAAAGCCCTGGACGATGATCTCAATGTTTCCAAAGCCTTTGCCGCGCTGTTCGATTTTATTAAAAAAACCAACCCGATCCTGAGCCAGGGGCTCCTTGACCGCGAGCAGAAGGATTACATCCTGGAGGCCCTGCGCCGGATCAATTCCGTGCTGGGAATCATGCGGCTTGAGGAATGTCCCCTGGCCCCGGAGATCGACAAGCTGATCCGCGACCGGGAAGAGGCGAGGAAACAAAAAGATTGGCACAAGGCGGACGGGGTGCGCCAGGAATTGGCGAAAAAGGGCATCGAGGTGGTCGACACCGCCAAGGGGCCGGTCTGGAAAGAGGTGGAGAAGCAAGAGTAGGCAGCGCCCCACAATGCAGGGCGAAAACGGTATTGCTTTCTTGGCCCGATCGTTCTAATATCTGTCGCACATGGGCGCCCGTAGCTCAGCCGGATAGAGCACCGGCCTTCTAAGCCGTAGGTCAGAGGTTCGAATCCTCTCGGGCGCACCAGCAATACCAAGGGGTTTAGGCCAATCATGCAACCCATCTTTTTTGTCCAACCTCATTTTGTCCAACCCCCGTCCAACTTTTTATTTTTTTGATCTCCCCTTTTATGGGGTCGGTAAAAATTTGCCGGGCGCAACATTGCGCTGGTTGCCCTCCCAATTTTGGTGGGCGTCTTGGTTCTCTGTCAATCAGAGGTTATTTGGACAAGCCTGGGAGAGACATACCAATATCCTCCCCAGATTGTTCAGCTTCCCATTTCCGGTCAGCCGGTCAGAGCCACGGCCTCGGCATGCCGGATGAACCTTATTGCCATTCTCTACCTCTCTGATTTTCAGTAGATGTTAATACCCAACATACTTTCCTGATGGGGTCATGACGCAACGACTGCCAGCAACATAAGAGCCGTCCGGGCACATTGCCATACCTATGCCACCCTGAATGTAACTGCCATTGGGAGGAACCATTCGTGGAGGTGTGTTTCCTCGGCTAGGGACATAGCTACCATCGGGAGCCATTTGACACTGAACGCCGCCGCCAACATATCTTCCGTCAGGGCACATGTATGGAGATTGTGCCCCGGTTTCTTTAGTCCCACCGGAGGCCGCCATACATCTCATCTTATATTCTTCTGTGGCCGCCCGTCTTTTTCCGTTCGCCACTATAAGCTCGCCGATTGACATTTCAGATGTCGGGGCCAACGCACTTATTCTGTTCAATAATTCTGGGCACCTTGGATCGCCAGATGCCGCCACCGGTGTTTGTTGTTCTCCCGGTGTTCTCTTCCCCGCACTGGAGTTTTGCTCCTGTTGCTGGTTTTGCCTCTCCCTCACATCCCTGCGTGCGTCTCGCTCCTGCATTTCCTGCAAGTGTTCTCTGGTGCGCTCGTCAACAGCCGGGCCTGGGGTAACTACTAGTTCAGCCTTGGCGACGCCAGGGGACAAAAACAGAAGTACCACGATCAAAAATATTTTCTTCTTCATGCTTTTCCCGCCCTTTGTTGTTGGTTAACCCAACAAACTATCTCCCAGGCATGACGACATTGTTGAAGAAGTGATCCGCCATATTCGTGTCAATGGCGTTGAGTCGTTCGTACACCTCCTTCACCTTGTCAGTCTGTCCGGAATATTTATAGGCAAACCCCAGATTGTACCAAACCTCGGCTAATTCCGGCTTGATGCGGATGGCTTGCTGATATGCCTCAATGGCCTTGGCATACTGCTTGGTGTTTAGGTATGTATAGCCCAGATTGCTCCATGCATTAACATGATCCGGTTTGACGCGGATAGCCTGCTGATATGCCTCAATGGCCTTGGCGTACTGCTTGGTGCCTGTGTTTGCAGCCCCCAGGTTGTTCCATGCATCGGCATAATCCGGGCTGACTCGTATGGCCTGCCGATATGCCTCAATGGCCTTGGCATACTGCTTGGTGTCATCGTAGGCAAGCCCCAAGCCGTACCATGCCACACTGTTCCCCGGCTCTGCCTTGGTCCACTGGAGCGCATGGTCTTTCAAGCCCTGCCAATCCTTTTTCTCCTCAAGTGCTCTGGCTTTATTGAGCCATTCTGTGGTAGTGGGTTGATTGGCCTGCGGTGCAGTGGCTCCTTGCTTGTTCTTTAGGGTGGCGGGGGCAGCATCCTCTCCAAATACCTCCTTGTCCGACAAATACCCACCTTGCTCGGTCGTGGCGGCCTGATTGGCCTGTGGTTCGGTGGGTTTCCCAAAATCAGGATCACTTAATGGGTTTTGTGCTCCCACTAAATCTGCCCCAAAATTTGGATCAGCGAAAGGATTTGCCGATTCCGTTTTTGATAATGCAGCACCAAAAATAAGCCCCATAACCACGGCAAAGGCGAAGTAGCCTATGATGGCAGCAATACCGGTAAACAATACTTTGCCCCAAGGCTTCTTTGGGTAGTTTGAGCCGAATTTTTCTTTTACGAATTTTCCTTGTGAGCGGCCTACTGAAAAATACCAAACTAGCAAATATAGAAAAGCCAGTCCTTCAGCGGCTTTTGAGTCGGACATGAAGGCCCCCATCAAAAGAATGATGGGCAGTATTGCCAGGCTTGCATTGAACCAATTTTTAGAGGACTCGGCCTTATCAAATTGCCCGAGAGCCTTCCAGTTGAGCATTTGCAGATACGAACCAAACGCGGGTGTGAAAATGAGGCTCCAGTTGACTGTTGCATTCGGATTCCATATGGCATCACGTTGATTGGAATCTTCGGCATATATAGTGTGCGCGTTTGTTGCTTTATCATATGGACTCACGACTGCTGACTCTGTTGGGCATTTACGCTTGGTTTCGAGGACGCCCTGTGCATTGCGGCGGAACGATTCCCGTGTCCCCTCAACATCGGCATAACAATCGACCCATGATCCGCCGACTGGCAGACTTCCCGCATTCCAGCCTTGGGGGTGTCGGTTATATTTCACATCGTCTTCTGTTAGAATCCAGGTTTTGCGGGCAACAAGTTTTCTCTTGTCGAAACATGCAAGAAACACTTCTTCGGATGGGCATATCAATTCGACCAATCGAATTTTCGTCTCGCTCTCGATATAGTGGCAGCGGAAGACAAAATACCAGCCTAATCCTTCTCCGTCAGACGGCGGGGGACTTTTCGGGCGGGTCTGCGCCGTTGAGGTTTCAACTGAAGTTTCAGCGAGTAACGGCTTCCCGCATTCCTTGCAGCGGCCATCACTCCCCATGACTCCAATGCAGGTTCCGTCACTACACAATATCCTGGCAGGCGGGGAGGGCAGTGAAATTGGATTCTCCGCTGCCGGTTGGGTTGCTGGAGATGGCTGGACCATGGTCGGTTTATGGTCAGCGCGACCCAATCCGTCAGATGTCTTGTTGTAGCCAGTCCTCCATGTGTCGAATTTCTTTATGTATGATTTTTCAAGCGCATCAAGCTCACTTGTACTGGCCGCCTCAAGGAGATCAAACCTGAAAAACTTTCCCCCATTGTGGGTCCAATCGTGTTGCAGTTCTTCGTTGTGGTGCGTCTTGGTCACAAGGTCGCTAAAATGCTTTCTCCAACGCGCTCCGACATCAGATGACTGACCTATATAAATTTTATGGTCTTTACTCCAGATGGTATATATGCCGGGCACTTCATCGTAATTTCTTGACCATCGGTCGAGGTCTCTGTGTTGGACAAAGCGCATTCCGGTTGGGCTTTGCGGATCGGAGATAACAGGAGCATGGCGCATGGGGTGGTCGTGGTCTGTCATCCTCGGAGATGTTGCCAATTGCGGACACGGGAATGTCGTTAGCGTAATTACGATAATTGCGCTGCCCGTGCTGGACCTTGTTTGGGAAATGGAACAAGAATAATCACTTCCCCTGTCCAGTATCGGGGCCAATCTTTTCGCTATTCCTCTCGGGATATACCCTAAAAATATATCCTCACCAAGCACGTCGGCAGCGATGCACTTAACCGCATTTGGGTCATGTTGGTTGGCAAGGTCGCGGTCAAGGAATATCAACGTCCCTGCTGTTAGTTGCTTAAATGCAGGCATTGCCGGAGTGATGCCACGATAGTACACACCAGCAACCGTAATAATTTCATTGGGGCTTGACTAGTTGAGCGGATTTTCTCGGAACATTTTCAACAGGAAAGAATAGAGGTTCTGGTCACGATGATTGAATCGGAACTCGCACTCTTTCAGATGAAGATAGAAAGTATTCTGA
>JAJZPC010000108.1 GCA_021811385.1 Deltaproteobacteria bacterium
CAAATTGTTTTTCATGGAACCGACCGGCCTTCCGGCGAAGTCAGGATAGACGGCAAATTGCTTGTGGAAATTCCCCGGTATGGCGGTGCGGGCAAGGGCTGTTCGGCGCCCGAAGCAAAACGGTCAACATTTACAAAATTAATAAATATCCTGCGGAACGTAGGGCAATCGCAACGGTTCACCATGACGATGGAACAATCGCAAAGAGTCAGGGAAATAGTGGGGCAAGCGGACGCCGAGTCCCTGATGAGTGGCGAAACTGCGACATGGTTGGAATCATTTTTTTTAAAGTAACTTTTTTGAGGAGAAAAAATGAGCAAGTACAGCCTCGTTAAAAGAACAATAGTGGCCTTTTCGTTTCTGGCAATCGTTATCGCCTTATCCTCTTTGGGATCGGGATGTTCCGCCGGGAGCGCCCCTAACCTCGACACAGGTTTTGATGGTTCGTGGACCGGGGAAGTAAAGGCTCCCATTCCGGAAATGTCTCCTGTCTCAGTGGTCAATCTCAAGCTTCAGCAGACCGGCAAGTCGACATTGACATACGAAAATCCGCGCAGTTGTGTCCTTACTGTCAAGTTTTTAAAAAATGACGGAGACAACGGCCGGGAATATTCGATCACCGAGTCAACGAGCGGGTTCTGTGACAAATTGTTGTTGGGCAAGCTTTCGCTGAGGAAACAAGGAGACAATAGTCTCTCCTGCGAACTGACCTCCTTGGATGACAAATCGTCAACAAAAATATCGGAAAAAGGCACGTTACATCGGCCTGGGAAATAGCTCTGAATGCAGTGCTGCATGCAGTCCATTTAATTGGTTCGCCTGGACTGGAGAACAATTGAAAACAAGGAGAACACATGGCCAGCAACATACCGCTGAACGATCTGATCGAGGCGTTGGCGGGCGCCGTCATTGAAGCCCAGGACAATATCGAGCAGCACCAGATTTCCAATCTGCTGGGGTATTTCGACAGCCAGAACCGGCCCAAGAGCCTGGTTGTCAGAATGCCGTCAATTCATCCCCAGGCTGAAGAGGGGTCTGAAGACATGTACCGTGCACCGCTGCTGCCGCTTGTTTCTTCGAACATGCTGAAAATCAAGGATGTCGAAATCACCTTTGACGTGGATCTCGGTCAGTTTACGGAAGAACCGGCCGCACAGGCGGAGAAGGCCAGCACCGAAGACGGGCGGCAGGAAAGCGAAGCCCCGACAAAGAACATCTTTGTCGATATGGCCGGTGGGAAGCAGAGCAAAGCGGGGAGCATACACGTGATTCTGCGCGTGGAGGGTTCGGAACCGACAGAAGGCGCGGCCAGATTGATCAACCACCTGGCGCAGACTCAAGGGGTGTTCAAGACGGTCAAGGTGGAGTGAATGGTCGCAGCAACAACGTGCGACACGACGGATGACCGATTCGACGAATACCCCGCAACAAAGAGGAGGTGTACTAATGGCGGTATATAAAAACGGATCAACCGGAGATGATGTGACGCGTATCCAGAAGGCGCTGAAAGACGCGGGCTTCTATCAGGGGGACCCGGACGGGGTGTTCGGTTCCCAAACCGAAACCGCGCTAAAAAACTTTCAGGCCAAATCCGGGCTGGGGGCGGACGGGATTGTGGGTCCCGCTACCTGGGGGAAACTCTTTCCCTCCCCAGTTTCAGCAGCCAAGGAGGTGTCCGGCGATCTGGACTCGCGCTGCCTGGCTCTCACCGGATCTTTCGAAACCGGAAAGTTTTCCCCGGAGTGCTTCGCAACGATGACCGGCAATTTTGATGGCCAGGGCATGAGCTTCGGCGCACTCCAGTGGAATTTCGGGCAGGGGACGCTCCAGCCGCTCCTGAGGGAGATGTTCACCAATCATCAGGACATCGCCTCGGGTATTTTCGGGGAAAAGCTGGGCCAGCTGCAGGCAGCGATCAACGGAGGCAAGGGCGTAGCCTTGTCTTTTGCCGACTCGATTCAGGACCAGGCCAAGCATACCATAACAGATCCCTGGAAACAGATGTTCAGGGCTCTCGGTCTCACCCCGGAGTTCCAGGCCATCGAGGTGAGAGGGGCGGCGGCGTACTACCAAAAAGGCATTCGGCTCTGCCAGGATTATGGACTCTGGTCCCAGCGCGGCAGGGCGCTGATGTTCGATATCTGCGTCCAGAACGGAAGCATTGCGGACAATGTCAAGGCGCTGATCATGGCGGATTTCGGGAAATTGCCGCAATCAGCCTCGCCGGAAGAAACCGAGCTGGCAAAGATGCGGATCGTGGCGAACCGGCGGGCCGAGGGTGCTAACCCGAAGTTCGTGGAAGACGTCCGGAGGCGCAAGCTCTGCATCGCCGAAGGAAAGGGGGTTGTTCACGGCATCACCTATGACCTTGCCGCGCAGTTCGGCCTGGATTTGCGAAAAGCGGAAGGGGGCATGTCTCACTGGTGATACTGAAAAACATAAACAATTCTTGTCAACAAAGAAGGAGATTCCAATGCCTATCATTCAAAATCAACTTATTCCAGCCAATGCAGGTCTTCCCGGTTATGCCGTTGCCAAAGAACTTGCCCGTCAGCAGGTCGCCCAATTCGGTGCCGTCCGAGGTGCCGGGGCGGGCGTTGGTCCTGGATCGTGCTGTGCGGCTGTGGCGGTAACTCCCAACCCTGGGGCCGGATTTGCGGCGGCTGCGGCTGTTGCCGGGTTTGGCGCGGTCCCGCCCGGCGGTGTTGTGCCCCCCGTGGTTGCCGGAGCGGCGCTTCCCTATTCCGTTGTCTATGGCAATTCCCAGATGGCTGCGGGCGGTTTGGTACTCGGGCCGGTGGCCGGCCACGCGGAGCGCGCGGCTCTTACCAACACCCAAGTTGCGGGTCTGGGGCTGGGCTGCCTCTACATGGTGGCGCCGAACCAGGCGGTTCTGTTCGTGGAAATGGCGCCTTGCCCCGGTTGCACCGGTTGGCTCAATGGCGTGGCTGGCGCTGGTGTCGCCAACCCGTTTAACGGCATCATCAACGGTGCGGGGGGTGGTGTGACCCTCAATGTCTGGTTCCGCTGGTTGTATCCTGGTCCGCCAGCTCTGCCGGCGATCGGCGCAGCCCTGCCGCTGGCTGTCGCGGGGCCTGTAGCGATGAATGCCTTCCATGCCATGCTGCTGCCTGCCGAACTTGCAGACATCAACGGCGCGACCTGGTAACAAACGCCCCAGGACGGTGGCTGGTCGACCCCGGCCGCCGTCCTGAGACAGCCCGCTGCCGGTGCCTCATCTGTATAAAGTCGGGCTGCGGAGCGGAGAGACCCCTTAAGTCCTCCTAATCTCGTTGCGTACTCGTCATTGAATGACTGGGGCAAACCCTGATAGGTCTCCCGTTATTTATAGGCGCAAACAACAATCCGTGGCTTCAAGCCACATGTAATTTGAGGATGATATCATGAACCCTATTATGCCAAGAAGAGTCAAACCAAGTGAACTGACCATGATCAACCCCGTCTGGATAGACATTTTGGCCAATCCGGAGGAATTTGCCCAGATCAAGGAGATCGAAGCGTTCAAGGATGTGGTTTTCTTATGGGTCCTCAGGGAGGACGGCAAGGTTATCGTAGGCATTGAAGAACCGTGGAGATTTCCTGAAGCCTTTGACCCTTCACTCCATGATACCCTGGAAAAGATGAAAGAATATTTCGAAGAGAATAAAAAGTTTTTTGAAAGGGACGGGAGCGGCGGCCATCCGACGCTTGCCGCATGGTTCGCGGATGATGGCTCATCGTCATGTTATGCAGGCGCAGCCTATGTCGGGGGAGAGCTCAAATTCAACAAGAACTCCGGCAAATGGGAGCTCTCAAATAAATCAGGTCGTTTTGGCAGAATTGATGAAATAAAGGCCGAGACAGTAACAAAAGATGAAGTTGGTGAAAAAATGACAGAAGCGGCAAATATTATTGGTAAAAGCGCAGAGATAGACGTGATACTCGATATCTATCCCAAATAACATCAGACCGCCGGAAATGCAGCGAGAAGCCAAGAAAAGCATCATCTTTCCCTTGCTGTTGCTGGTCGCGGCGGTCAGTTTTGTGGCAGGCGTTA
>JAJZPC010000048.1 GCA_021811385.1 Deltaproteobacteria bacterium
AACCCGCTTCCCGGCAATCCCCAGGGCAGCGAGGGTCATCCCGGCCAACAACCCGACAACGACTCCCCAGAAATGCGCGCCCAGGTCGGTGCGCTCGCCGGAGGAACCCATGAGCGCCAGCAGGCTTGCCGCGCTGCCCAGGGCAAGCACCATCTCCTGCCAGCCGCCGATCCGGCGCAACCGCATGCCGCTCAGCATGCCGACCATGCCGAAAACCGCAGTGGAAAACCCGATGGAATGGTAGAGATCATCGTGGAAAAACACATTGATTCCATTGGCAAGAACCCCGACAAGCAGCACCGAGAACCAGGCAATGCCGCTGCCAAGATGCCTACAGAGGGAATAGACCAGCAACCCGCCGAAAAAGACATTGCCCAGAAGATGCACGCTGTCGGCATGGAGGGTTAGGGCGGTGATCAGCCGCCACCACTGCCCGTCGCTCACCACCCGGACTCGGTCGAGTCCGCCGCCGGCAAACCAGTGGCTGTGGCTCTCCCAACCGCCGGTGATGGCATGGAAAACGACCAGGGCTCCGATAACCGGCAACACGTGCGGCGCGTGCTCGACAATGGCCGCCCCTTCTGGGCGCGCCGCCCGTTCCGGCGGCCAGTTGTGGTTTTCTTCGGTAAAAAGTCGCAGCTCTTGCGTGGCGCGGAAGAGGTCTTCCTCTGCAACCAGAAGCTGCCAACCCGCTTGGCCATGGCGCAGACCATGCTCGATGGCCGCAGCGTGCAACACCAAGGACCAGAGATGGGCCTGGTCCCCATTCGGAGTCGCTCCGGCGGATACCCGCTCCGACCGGGGGTCATGCCCGTATCCGGACAGCTTTTCGGACTGCGCCCCCATCGGCTATTCCGCGCCGAACTTCAGCGCCTCGCCCTGGGCTCCCTTGCTGGAGAGCATGACAATATCAACCCTCCGGTTGACCTTCCGCCCTTCCTCGGTGGCGTTATCCGCAATCGGCCGGTATTCACCATACCCGGTCACGGAGAGCTTGGAGCCTTTGAAGCCGTGCTTCTCGATGAGGTAATGCACAATACTGTTGGCCCGGGCGGTGGAGAGTTCCCAGTTCGAAGGGAAGGCAGGGGAACTGATCGCCACATTGTCCGTATGCCCTTCGATGCGGAGGGTGTTGGCATAGCGGGAGATGGAGGTGGCAATCTTGTCCAGCAGGGGCAGAGCCTCGGGCTGCACCTTGGCGGTGCCCGACGGGAAAAATCCCGCCTCTTTCAGGCTGATCACCAATCCCCGTTCGTTGATGGTCAGCTGCACCTCGTTTTTGGCGCCATACTCCTGGAGGGTGTTCTGGATATCATTCTTGACCTGGCTGAACTCCTGGGCCTCGGCCGCGGCAGTGGCCTCATCCTGGGACTGGGACGGCACCGGCTGCTCTACCGCTTCGGGAATCAGACCAAAATCCTTGTTGCCGATAACCTTGAGCGCCGGGGTTAATGTCTGAGGCCCGGAGAAAGAGGATTGGATGGAGGCCTGCACCTCCTCCATCTTTTTCTGGTCCACGATGGACATGGCATAGAGCATTACGAAAACGGCGAAAAGCAGGGTGATGAAGTCCGCATAGGAAACAAGCCACCGCTCCAGATTCGGTTCCTTCTCGTGGGCTTTTTTCTTCTTCGGTCTGTTCATGGGAATCGCTCCCCCAGGGTATTAAGATTTCCGTAGCCATGGATGGCAAACGTTCAGCAAGCTGCCGAACGCTTCCGGCTCATGAACCGCCGGCGCCCCGGCTGTAGATGAGAACGCCGCTGGTCAGGGTAAAACCCCGCAGCCGTTTTTCGATCATTCTGGGGTTCTCGCCTTTCTGGATGGCAAGAAGGCCCTCGATCACTATTTCCCGCTGGAGGATCTGTTCCTTCAAGCGTTTCTTGAGTTTGGTGCTGATGGGAATGCAGACGATATTGGCGGTCATCAGGCCATAGATCGTGGCCACAAACGCCACGGCTATGCCCGCGCCGAGCTTGGAGGTGTCGGAGAGATTGTTCATTACATGGATCAGGCCGAGAACCGCGCCGATAATGCCGATGGTCGGGGCAAAGCCGCCGGCCGCCTCAAACACCTCGGCGCTGACCTTGTGGCGCTCCTCGAAATTGGTGAGTTCGATCTGCAGGACCGCCATGACCTCCTCGGGGTCCATCCCGTCCACAACCATCTCGAGGCCCTGGCCCAGAAAGCGGTCCTTGACCCGCTGCGCATCCTGCTCCAGGGTTATCAGCCCGTTCTTTCTGGCGGTGCTGGCAAAACCGACCAATTTACCGATCAGATCCTCGGGATCCTCCTCCTGGGGCAAAAAAACCGTAACCGCGCTGCTGAAGGCCCGCAAAAGATCCTGAAGGGGAAAGGAAACAAAGGTCGCCCCAAACGTTCCCCCTAAAACGATAATGGCCGCGGTGGGCTGGAGAAGGGCATCGATGTGGCCGCCTTCAAGGATCTGGCCGCCGATCACGGCTCCGAAGCCCATAACCAGGCCGATAATGGTAGCTATATCCATATGCTCTGCGACTCCGTTGAGTTATCCAAGGGGAAATGCCAGATTATAGCACGGTTCCCCCATCCCAGGTCAACAAAAAGAGAGGCAGGACCGCGGAGCGAGCGGAACCTCGGTCACTCACATCCGGCAGGCCCAAGCCGTTGCGCACGGCAAAAAAAAAGGTCATGCCGAAGCATGACCAGATTTTTCACCGCAAAACATTTTTCAAGATGGTGCCGAAGAGAAGACTCGAACTTCCACGGGGGTAACCCCACTAGACCCTGAACCTAGCGCGTCTACCAATTCCGCCACTTCGGCACATCGTGAGAGGCGATAATAGTTTTTCCGGGTGCTGTTTGTCAAGAAAATTTACAAACCCTCCATAAAAAATCTCCCCGGCCCACGGCTTGACCTTTTTCCGGTTGTCGCCTATTGTGTGTCCACACACAATCAGGACTGCCATTATCATGCATATATACACAAATCTCAACGAGATACCTGGACCTTTCCCAAGGGCTGCGGTCACCATCGGCAACTTTGACGGCGTCCACCTGGGCCATCAGATCCTTTTTTCCGAGGTGGTGAGCAGGGCTTACCAAAACAAAGGGACCAGCGTGGCTGTCACCTTTGAGCCCCATCCGCTCAAGGTGGTCCGGCCCGACATCGGCCTCAAGCTCATCTCCACCGCCGAACAGAAAAAAGAACTCATCGCCCTAGCCAATATCGACGTGCTGATCATCCTCCCCTTTACCCGGGAAGTTGCCAATACCCCGGCCGAGACCTTTGTGGATGAGGTCTTGCGCAAGGCCATCGGCGTCCGGGATCTGGTGGTGGGGTACGACTATGCCTTCGGCAAAAGCCGCCAGGGCGACATCCCTTTTCTCCAGGAGCAAGGCAAGGCCAAGGGATTCACGGTCTCGGTGGTCGAACCGTACTATGTCGAAGGAATGCTGGCCAGCAGCACCAGAATCCGGGAACTGGTGGGGTTGGGCAAGATGGTCGATGTCAAAAAACTGCTGGGCCGCTACTACCAGATTCGGGGCGAGGTCAAGATGGGCAAGCAGCGCGGCGGCCCCCTGCTGGGTTTTCCCACCGCCAACCTCGCCATTGCCGAGGAGGATCTCTGCCCACGCCTGGGCGTATACGTCACCCAGGTAATCTACGACGGAAAGTGCTACGGCGGCGTGCTCAACATCGGCTACAACCCGACCTTCGAGGGACAAAAACTTTCCGCGGAAACCCACATCTTTGATTTCAACCAGGATATCTACGGCAAGCCGATCAAGATAAACCTGCTCCGCTTCCTGCGCGGAGAAAAAAAGTTTTCCGGCCACGAAGAACTTGCCGGCCAGATTGCCCAAGACGTGGCCGAGGCCAAGAAGGTTCTCGCCGATGCCCGGCAGGAAATCCTCCTCTCCTGCGAAGAGAAATTCAACCGATAAAAAAAGCCCGCCTCTTCCAAGGCGGGCTTTTCACTCTCACAAGCGGGGATCAAAAATCCTCAAACTTTTCATCATCAAGGGGAATGACCTCCTCGGGCTTTTTCTTCGCTGCCGAAGCTTGCGGCAAGGCCTTGTGAACGGCAGCCCCCTTCGCCTTTACCGGCGCTTTCAGGGCCGGGCTTGGGGTTTTGCGGGACACCCTCTTCGCGTCGGCCGCGGGCGGCCGCTTTAACACCACGCTGCTCTTCTTGATGCCGCCGCTGACCAACATTGCCAGATCATCCACATACTGTTTCATATACTCTGCCTGAGCGCTCAGCTCTTCCGAGGCGCTGGCCGCCTCCTCCGAGCTGGCCGCGGTCTGCTGGGTGACCCGGTCGATCTCGGTAATCGCGGTGTTGACCGAATCAAGTCCCGTGGTTTGCTCCCCCGAGGCAATGGCAATCTCGTCAACCAGACTGCCGACCTTGGCCGCCACCTCGGCAACCTCGCAGAAATCCTCGTTGGTCCGAACCAGCAGATCCTCGCCCTCTTTCACCTTCTTCACGGTGCCTTCGATAAGATTTGCCGTGCTGTGCGCCGCCTCGGCCGCACGCATGGCCAGGTTGCGAACCTCATCGGCAACCACGGCAAATCCGGCCCCGGCCTCGCCGGCCCTGGCCGCCTCGACTGCGGCGTTCAGAGCCAACAGGTTGGTCTGAAAAGCGATCTCGTCGATGGTTTTGATGATCTTCGAGGTCTGCTCGCTGGCCTTGGATATTTCCCCCATGGCTGTCGTTTGCGCGGCCATGGACTGATTGGCCTTGCCCATCACCGCATTCACCTCGCGCATGAGCGAATTGCACTCGGCGGCATTGTCGGCATTGCGGCGGGCCATGGTCGAGACCTCTTCCAGGGAGGCGGAGGTCTCTTCCAGGGAAGCGGCCTCCTCGGAGGCGCCTTCGGCCAGGGTATGCGCCGCGCCGGCGAGCTGCCCCGAGGCCGAAGTCACCTGGGTGGCGCAATCCTCCAGCCCGTCAATGATCTTGCCGACCGGAGTGATGACAAAATGGGACAAGCTCCAGTACACGGCGAAACAGAGGGCGACCACCACGCAGCCGACGACGAGAAGGATGACAATCCCCAAGCGCCAGGAGGCTGCCGTCAGTTCATCCTGGGTGGTTTGCACCAGTTCCTCGATGCGACGGGAGACCTCTTCGGAGTTTTTCTCGACCCCGGCAAAGCTCAAGCCCACCTCGACGGAACCGATGGTTTTGCCGTCGAAGAGGATTTCCTTGCGCAGGGTTTCCTTGGCTTGCTCCTGGTCCTTGGCCTCGGCAAGCACACTTTTGTCCTTGCCGTAAAACACCACGGAGACAACGTCTTTGTCATTTTTGGCATTGGTGGCAAGTCTGGTCATGGAATCAAAATCATACCCGATGATCAGAGCCGATCCTGTTTGGGCAAGGAGAGCGGCGATGGACTCTCCCTTCTGCCTCAGCTCCCCGGCCAGAAGCTTTTCCTGCTCCGCCTGCTCGGACTTCAGCCGGCCGACAAATCCTTCCGCCTGCTTTTTCTGCGAACTGCTGGCGGTGTATATAGCCACCACCGCCAGCACCACCATCAGAGCCTGCGCCAGGATTGAAACGATGAGAATAAACCTGGCGGCAATTCCTCTTTTTTTCGCAACCATCAGAACCCCCGAAAAAATGCACGATGGAGCGCGGGACAACGCCCCGCGCTCCATCCTTGGTTACCTGCCCAAACCCAATACCCGCCTCGCACCACGTCTAAACCGAGGAGGCGATTATCAGTATCGCAGCGTTAGTTGGCAAAAGCCCCATATTTAAGGGCCTTCAGGCATTCCCGCACGCTTTTGAAGTCGGCGGGCGGCGCCCAGCCGATAATCCCGGCCTTTTTTGCCGCATCGGAATCAGCTTTCACCGCGATGAGGGCGTCGCCGAGCTTCTTGGCCTTGGCAGGGTCAACATGCTTTGCCGCGGCCATGGGCCACTCGGGATACAGCTCGGTGCTGTGCACATAGGGGAAGCCGTCTTTGATCTGGTTGATGATCTTGAAATCAGCCATGGAGATCTTGCCTTCCTTTTCCATGGCCTCCAGGGTATCGCTGCGAACGGTGCCTGCATCCATGGCCCCGTTCTTCACGGCCAGAACCACGTTGTCATGCTTGCCGCCTTCCTTGAATTCGGCAAAATCCTTCTTGTAATCGATTCCGTTCTGGAGCAGAAGACGCAGGGCCATCTGGCCGCCGCCAAAGGAGGAGGCCTTCACCACCATGAATTTCTTGCCCTTGAGGTCGGAAAGCGTATTGATGGGGCTGTCCTTGCGCACGAAAATCACCCCGCCGAATTCCTTGACCGGCTTACCGCCCGCCGAGTTGACCTGCATGGCGATGGGCTTGGCGCCGTAGAGCTTTTCCATCTCCACGAAAAAGGCGGAGTTCGCCAGCATGAAATCGATCTTGCCGTCCTTGACCATGGGTTCAATGGCGTTGAATTCCAAGGGCATAATGGTAACCGGCTCGCCCATCTTGCCGGTGAGGTATTCCCCGGTCGCGGCCCATTCCTCCATAACCTTGGGCGCGCCCCGCAGGGCCAGGATGCCGATCTTGATCTCCGCCTGCGCCGCCGCGGCAAACATGGCCGTGGCCAGCAACGCCAAACAGATCATGCCGAATCTCTTCATGCCATTTGTCATAAGACGTCTCCTTGCTGTGTTTTTTTCATGCCTCCTCCGGCCCGGACAAAATATCCGGAAACCAACACACCGGAAAATCGTACCCCATCTCTGATAATGCTATATGCCGCGAAGGAATACTGTCAAACACTATTGTCCTTATTTAAAAAAAAATGGCGCGGTATTGTAGCATTACAGCAACATCTTACAGAGAATCAACCATGCAAAAATAGCGAACAGGAGGAATGCGACAGAGGGAACAGGAGAGCGCAATACAGAGGGGACTTTCCGGCTCCCGCAAGGGCACGACCTGCGGGAGCCGGAAAGAAGAATCATGAACGATAATCGGCGTTGATCTTGACGTAATCGATGGAGAAATCGCAGGTATGGATATCCTTGCGCCCCTGGCCGACATGCAGATCGATGGTGACCACAAACTCGGGCTTCTTGAGCACCGCCGTGGCACGTCCCTCCACCTCGCTGCCCTGCCCAAGGCCATGTTGCACCATGAGCACGTCGTCAAAGGCGATGTCCACCTTGTGCTGATCGAACTGCGCGCCGGAGCGGCCCAAGGCGGCGATGATCCTGCCCCAATTGGCGTCCTCGCCGAAGAAGGCGGTCTTGACCAGATTGGAATTGGCCACGGTCCGGGCCGCCTGATCGGCCTCTGCCTCCGAGGCCGCACCCTGGACCCGGATGGTCACCAGCTTGCTCGCCCCTTCACCGTCGCGGACGATCATCAGGGCCAGTTCCTTGCACAACTCTTCCAGGACGGCTCCAAAGGCGTGCAACGCCTCGGGCCGGTCCTCGGCAATGGGCGGGTGTTGGGCCAGGCCGTTGGCCATGAGCAGCACCGTGTCGTTGGTGCTGGTATCGCCGTCCACGGTTATGGCGTTGAAGGTTTTTGCCACCGCCTTTTTCAGCGTGGTCTGAAGAAGATCGTGATCGATTTTCGCATCGGTGAGGATAAAGCCGAGCATGGTTGCCATGTTGGGCATGATCATGCCCGCGCCCTTGGCCATGCCGAGGAGCTTGACCGGTTTGCCGTCGATGAGGGCGGTGCGCACCGCGATCTTCCGCACCGTATCGGTGGTCATGATGGCTGAAGCCACATCGCCCAAGCCCTCTGCGGAAAGGGCCTGGGCCGCCTTGGGAATCCCCCGCTGAAAACAGGCCAGTTCCAGCTGCTGGCCGATGATGCCGGTGGAGCAGACCTGCACCAGCTCCGGGTCGATATTCAAGGCATCGGCGGCCATGGCCGTGGTCAGCCGGGCCAGACGCATGCCTTCCTCGCCGGTGCAGGCGTTGGCAATGCCGGAATTGACCAAAATGGCCTGGCCCTTGCCGCTCTTGCACCGTTCCATATCCAGAAGCACCGGCGCCGCCTTGACCAGGCTGGTGGTGAATACCCCGGCCACCACGGCGGGCTTGTCGCTGACAATCAGGGCCAGATCGAGCCGGTCCTTGCCGCGTATTCCGGAGTTTACCGCCGCAGCCCTGAAACCTTGAACTGAAAAATTTTCCGCCGCCATCTCACTTCTTCCCGCTGCTCTTGCCGCAGCACCGTTTGTATTTCTGCCCGCTGCCGCAGGGGCAGTCGGAGTTCCGCCCTATCTTGTCTCCCTCGCGAGAAAAGGGCGTATGCTCATTTTCTTCCCCGTCGCCGTGCTTCAGCTGCATGGGTTGCCGCTGTTCCCGCTGCTCGCGCTCCAGCTCGGCCACCTCCTCGTCCCGCACCAACTGAAGCCTGAACAGGGTGCTGACGGTCTGGCTCTTCATGGTGGAGATCATCTCGCCGAACATGTTGAACCCTTCCTTCTTGTACTCATCCAGGGGATTCTTCTGACCATAGCCGCGAAGACCGATGCCTTCCTTCAGGTGATCCATGTTGAGCAGGTGCTCTTTCCAGTGGTGATCCACGACCTGCAGCAGGACAACCCGTTCCAGGTGGCGCATGTTGGCCGAGCCGATCTCCTCCTCCCGTTTGGCGTAACGGTCGTTCAATGCGGCGAGGATCAGGTCGGCAAAAGCGCCAAGATCGAGATCCTTTTTTTCCTCCTCGCTCCACTCCCCGGCAAAGCCGAACAGCCCGAACATCCTCTCGGCAACCCCATTCCAGTCCCACTCCTCGGAAGAGACCCTGGACTCGGCGAATTCGCCCGCCACCATCCCGGCCAGCTCCGGGAACATGTCGGTGATCACCTCATGGACATCCTCGGAACCCAGCACCTCGCGGCGCTGGCGGTAGATCACCTCGCGCTGCTTGTTCATCACGTCGTCGTACTCGAGCAGGTGTTTGCGGATATCGAAGTTGTGCCCCTCCACCTTGCGCTGGGCGTTTTCGATGGCCCGACTGATCATGGTGTGCTCGATGGGCTCGTCCTCTTCCATGCCCAGCTTGTCCATGATCCCGGAGATGCGGTCGGAGCCGAAAATCCGCAGCAGATCGTCTTCCAGGGAGAGATAGAAACGGGAGGAGCCTGGATCGCCCTGACGGCCGGAACGGCCGCGCAATTGGTTGTCGATCCTCCGGCTCTCATGGCGGCTGGTGCCCAGGATGTGCAAGCCGCCCAGCTCGGTGACCCCTTCGCCCAGCTTGATGTCGGTGCCGCGGCCCGCCATGTTGGTGGCGATGGTGACCTTGCCCTTCTGGCCGGCCTCGGCGACGATCTCGGCCTCCTTCTCATGCTGCTTGGCGTTGAGCACCGCGTGGGGCACGCCCTCTTTCTTGAGCATGGCCGAGATCTTCTCGGAAACATCGATGCTGATGGTGCCGACCAGCACGGGCTGGCCCTTCTTGTGCAACTCCTGGATTTCCCGGATGATGGCGCGATCCTTGGCCTTGGCGTTTTTATAGATCACATCGGCGTAATCCCTGCGGATCATGGTGTTGTGGGTGGGGATCACCACCACGTCGAGGTTGTAGATCTTCTTGAACTCCGCCGCCTCGGTGTCCGCGGTGCCGGTCATGCCGCCGAGCTTTTCATACATCCGGAAATAGTTCTGGAAGGTGATGGAGGCCAGGGTCTGATTTTCCCGCTCCACCTTGACCCGCTCCTTGGCTTCCAGGGCCTGGTGCAGACCATCGCTGAAGCGGCGGCCCTCCATGGCCCGGCCGGTGAACTCGTCCACGATCACTACCTGGCCGTTGCGCACCAGATAATCCACGTCCCGTTTGAAGAGAACATTGGCCTTCATGGCCTGGTTCAAATGGTGCAGCCACTCGATATTCCGGGGGTCATAGAGGTTGTCCACCCCGAGGAGTTTCTCGCCCAGGGCCACCCCCTCCTCGGTGAGCGAGACAGACCTGGCCTTCTCATCCATGGTGTAATGCTCGTCGACCTTGAACTTGGGGATGATCCGGTCCACCTTCTCGTAGAGCTCGGTGGACATCTCGGCCGGGCCGGAGATGATCAGCGGGGTTCGGGCCTCGTCGATCAGGATGGAGTCCACCTCATCGACAATGGCGTAGTGGAACTCGCGCTGACAGAAATCCTTGAGGTCGAACTTCATGTTGTCGCGCAGATAATCAAAGCCGAACTCGTTGTTGGTTCCGTAGGTAATGTCGGAGGCGTACGCCTCCCGCCGGGCCGCGTCATCCATCTCATGGAGGATGGAGCCGACGGAAAGCCCGAGAAACCGATAGAGCTTGCCCATCCATTCGGCATCGCGGCGGGCGAGATAATCGTTGACCGTGACCACATGCACCCCGCGGCCGGTGAGGGCATTGAGATATACGGGCAGGGTGGCGGCCAGGGTCTTTCCCTCGCCGGTTTTCATCTCGGAGATCTTGCCCTGATGGAGGATGATGCCGCCGATGAGCTGCACGTCGAAATGGCGCATGCCCAGAACCCGCCAGGCCGCTTCCCGGCACACGGCGAAGGCCTCGGGCAGAAGGCTGTCCAGATCCACCCCTGCGGCGAGCCGCTCCTTGAAGAGCACGGTCTTCGCCACCAGGGAAGCGTCATCGAGCTTCTGAATCTCGGGTTCCAGCTGGTTGATCGACGCCACCAGCGGTTGAATGGACTTGAGAACCCGTTCGTTTTTGGAGCCGAAAACCTTTTTTAAAACAGAAGCGAGCATATTTCACCCCAGGAGATCAACACCGGCCTGCATGCCGCAAGGCACGCGCCGGCGCGAGCATCTTTTGTTTAGGAGCCGTTACGCAACAATCTTTGCCTTCTTGGCCCCGGTTCGTTACGGCTCATTATGCCGTTTGGCGTATCCCGTTGCCGATACTACTGTGCGACAACGGCGCATTTTTCCCAGATCAAGGCTTCTTCGTTGCAATCCGGGAATTTCGGACATTGAATACAATCACTCCACACCTTGTGGGGGAGCTCGTTCTTATCGATATGCCTGAACCCAAGCCGTTGAAAAAAAACGGGCTGATACGTCAGGGTAAACACCCTGTTGATGCCGAAATGCTCGGCCTCGGTGAGACAGGCCTCGACCAGCTGCCGGCCAAGCCCCTGGCGCTGGGCTTCCTCCACCACCGCCAGGGAACGGATCTCCGCCAGATTTTCCCAGCAGACATGCAGGGCGCAGATCCCGAGAATCCGCCCGGCGGCGGCATCGTCGCCGTCCTTGACAAAGACCTTGAAATCCCGGAGCTGATCATACAGAGAACTCAAGGAACGGCCAAGGAGCAACCCCTTGTTGGCAAAATGCTGCAACAGGGCATACATCACCTTCACATCATCCATCCTGGCATCACGAATCATCCGTGGTCTCCGGAGAAAGGAAAAGAGGTCACAGGGCCGTAGCACACCATAAAAAATACACGGCGATACCTGTTGTAATCGCGGCTTGCAGCGGTTTCAACAATCATGACGACCTCGTAAGAAGGAAAGCGGTCAAAGGTCCGCAAAAACAATCCACATGGCCGGAACCCGTACATTTTACCATACCCGTCCGCAAAGAAAAAGATTTAGGAGCCGCGGCAAGACACCCTAATGCTTTCTTGACCGTTTCCTCACGGATTCCTAGCCGTTCTGTCCAGCCGGATGACAACATTATTGGGTTATCACAACGGCTTCTCTAAAAAAATCAGGGAGTCTGGAGCCGGGAAGCAGGCAGCAGGGCAATGTAGGCCTTGACCTTTTCCTCTTTTTCCAGCTTGGCGAGGAGCTGATTGGCATCGGCCAGCTTGTCGAACTTGCCCACGTAGACCCGGACAAACGGATCATCCTGATCCTCGGGCGGCACGGAAAAAGCCTCATAGCCCCGGCCCCGCCACTGGGCCACCTCCTGTTGCGCCCGTTCCTGATCCTTGACCGCGGAAATCTGCAGGGCAAAAACCGAGGGCTCGGCCTCGGCCCATTCCGTCTCGGAAGCAGGGGGAGCCGATGATTCCGGCGACGTCCCCGCCGCCTCCGGCGCCGCATTCTTCTTTTGCTCGGAAGGGGCGACGGGCTCAATAGGAGCAGGATCCGCCGGCTTCAACACCCCGGCAATCTTCGCCAAGGTGGTCGTTTCCTCCCCCGGGGCCGGCTGGAGGATGGTCTGCCCGGCCCAGATGCCGATGATGAACATCCAGAAAAAGATGCAGCCGGTGACCAGGGTCAGGCTGAACATCCCCAACAACCCCAGCTCAAAACGGACAACAAACCCAAATCTGCCTTTCTGCTTCGGTGCGGTCATAAGCGGATCATCCGTTGCCGGGCAACACCGGGCAACGCCTCCTCATGCTGATCTTTAGGTAACGGCAACATGCCTAGCGGGATATTCCCCGTGCCCTACATGGATTCCGGAGCGCTCACCCCGATCAGGGCAAGGCCGTTGCGCAAGACAACCCGCAGCCCCATGGCCAGCCAGAGACGGGCCCGGCCCAATTCCTCGTCCTCGGAAACGATCCGGTGTTTATTGTAGTAACTGTGGAACTGTCCGGCAACATCCTGAAGGAAAAAAACAAGCCGATGCGGAGCCAGATCAAGGGCCGCCCCCTGAACCAGCCCGGGAAATGCGGCCATGGCCTTGAGCAGCTGGATCTCGTCATCCAGGGTGAGCCTGCCCAGCGGCGCATCCGCCAGGCTCCCCATCGCAACCCCCTTGGCCTCGGCCTGCCTGCGGATGCTGTGCAATCGGGCATGGGCGTACTGGACATAGTAGACCGGGTTTTCCTGGCTGGTCTTGGTGGCCAGATCCAGGTCAAACTCCAGCTGGCTGTCCGCCTTGCGCATGAGAAAAAAGAACCGGGCCACATCCGGGCCGACCTCGTCGAGCAGCTCGTCCACCGTGACGAAATTGGCCTTGCGGGTGGACATCTTCACCTGCTGCCCGTCGCGCAGCAGGGTGACAAACTGGTGCAGGACCACGGTCACCTTGCTCGGGTCATACCCCAGGGCCTTGACCCCGGCCAGCACATCCGGCACCGTGGCGATATGATCGGAACCGAAGATATCGACCATCCAGTCAAAACCGCGCCGGAACTTCTCCCGGTGATAGGCCATGTCCGGCAGCCGGTAGGTCGGCTCGCCGGTGGACTTGATGATCACCCGGTCCTGGGGCAGGCCGAACTCGGTGCCCTTGAACCAGACCGCCCCGTCCTGATCGTAGGCCAGCCCCTTTTCCCGCAGGGAGGCGACCACATCGTCAACCAGGCCGTTTTCATAGAGGGAATGTTCGTTGTAGTAGTTGTCAAAGACAATGCCCAGACGGTGCAGGGTACTGTTGATGTCCTCAAAGATCACCCGCTCGGCCTTGGTCTTAAACGGCATGACATCCGGCTCATCCTTGAGGGCTTCGCCCTGCTCATCGATGAGCGCTTGGGCGATATCCCGGATATACTGGCCCTGATAGCCGTCCTCCGGAAAGGTGAAGGGCAGCCCCAGCGCTTCGAGATACCGGGCTCGGGTGGATTCCCCCAGCACCCGCATCTGTCGACCGGCGTCGTTGTAGTAATACTCCCTAGTCACCTGATGGCCGGTGGCGGAAAGCAGACCGGCGATGGCGTCGCCCAGAACCGCCTGCCGCCCGTGCCCGACGCTCAAAGGCCCGGTGGGATTGGCGCTGACAAATTCGACCAGCACCTTCTTTCCCTGCCCGATCTCGCTTTGACCGAAGGTCGCCTCGTTGGCGCAGACCTCGGGCAGCACCGACTGCCAGACGTTCTTGTTGAGATGGCAATTGACAAAACCGGGGCCGGCGACCTCTACCTTGTCCAGCAGATCGGTATGGGAGGCGAGCATCTCCACCAGCTGCGCCGCAACGGCCCGGGGGTTCTTCTTGTCTTTGCCCGCCACCACCATGGCCAGGTTCGTGGCCAGATCGCCCTGCCCCGCATGCTTGGGTTCGTCCAGGGAATAAGCCCCCGCCGCGGCGGCGGACCAGAACCCGGCCTCTACCCCCTGGTTGAAGCAGTGGTCTATCAATTTCTTCAGGCGTGTCTTGATCATTGCAGTAATCCAGAAAAAAATTTTTGTTGAAATCGCAGATAAGCGCCAGACTTCGACAAGCCACGATTACAACGGTTATCGCTTTGTAACTCGTTGCTTTTGTGTGACGGACCTGTGACCTTTTTCCTTTTTCACAAGTCCGTCATTCTTTCAGCAAACAGGCGGTGTCCCCGGTTGTTCACTATCATAATAAACCTGCCGGTTGCAGGATCCGAAAAGACAGAGGATTTCGTAATTGATGGTCTCGGACCAGCGGGCAATCTCCTCGGCCCTGATTTCCCCTGTCCCCTGACGCCCAAGCAGCACCGCTTCATCCCCAACCTTGACCCCGGGGATATCGGTCACATCGGCCATGCAGGCATTCATGCAGATCATCCCCCGCACCGGCGCCCGTTGCCCGGCCAGGAGCACTTCGGCCTTACCCGCCATCCGCCGCAGATAGCCGTCATCGTAGCCCACCGGCAGAACCGCCAGCCGGGTGGGGTGCTTGGTCACATACCTGTAGCCATAGCTGATCCCCTGCCCCGCCGGAACTTCCTTGACCTGCAGCACCGTGGTGGCAAAACGCATGGCCGGCCGCAGGTTCAGGCCGGAAGCCGGGCACAGCCAGTCGGCCGGGTAACAGCCGTAGAGAGAAATACCCGGTCGCACCAGATCACAGCGCATTTCGGGATACCGCAACAGAGTGGCCGAATTGGCTGTATGGATGATCCGTCCCTCTCCGGTGTCCCGCACCCGGGTCAGCAGCGCCTGAAACAGTCCATACTGCTCTTCCGTTGTGGCATCGCCTTCCACATCGGACTTTGGAAAATGGCTGGCGATCCCGGAGAGATAGAGATTGGGAAACCGGCGCAAGGCTGCGATGAAGGGCTCAAGCTCGTGGGGGAGAAGACCGAAACGGGCCATGCCGACATCGACCTTGACCTGCACCCCTTTCCGGCAGCCGACCTTTGTTGCCTGCGCGGCAAGCGCTTCCACGGCTTCCAGGGTATAGACCACGGGAGTCAGATCATGGGACACCGCCTCCGCCGCCCCCTGACGGTCAACGCCGAGCATGACCACGATCTGGCCGGTTATCCCGGCCTGACGAAGCTGCACCCCCTCTTCAACCTCGGCCACGCCGAAGGATGTGGCCCCTGCCTCGGCAAAGGCCTGGGCAGCGGGGATAAGGCCATGCCCATAGGCATCGGCCTTGACCACAGCCAGAATATCCACCGCCTGGCCGACCAGCTGTCGCACCTGCCGGAAATTATGGCGCAGGGCGGCACGATCGACCTCCACTCTATTCCAGGAAGGTGTTCCCATACCAAGCAACCCGTTCTTTCAGCGAAAATTCTTTGTCGGATCAGTCTTGCGCGCGTTCCACTCCTGCCAGATAAGCCTGCTCGACAACAGCAGAGCCCAGCCGACAGCAACATATATAACACTGACCACCAGGGGAGGCACGGAGGAATTACGCAACAGGCGACCGCCAAGCATCATGCAGACGACCATTCCCCACATCCCCCAGGAATAGACGCCGCCAATGCACATGCCATCGGGGCGCGCCACAATCCGGGCGATATTCCTCCGGGCAGCCCGTTCAATAACCCAAAACGCCTTCAGAGTGCCAAGTCCCAAGGCCAGTGCCCGGAAAGGCCAAGGGAGCGCCGGGGCCAGAAGATATCCCCGCACCATGAGGTAGAGACCGATGAAACTCCACATCCCGGCGGCAACCAAAAGATTGGTGCCGGCGCTCGCCCCCGGCTTGAACCGCGCCAGCCTGCGCATCATTTTTTCCTCCGAGCCTGCCCTACCATATCAAACCAGCGCCTCGCAGCAAATAAATAGGCCTATCCCCAATCGTGGGAATAGGCCTACACGCATCACAAGATGTTCTGCAAATTCTACATTACACCTCGGTGACGGTGATTGCACCCTCGGGGCAAACCTCAACACAGGTCTCACAGCCAAGGCATTCGTCGGCGTTTACAGCTTCGGCCTTGCCGTCAACCATCTCATAAACCTGAGCGGGGCAAGCGTTTACGCACTCTGCATCACCAACGCATTTGTCCTTATCAATGTCAATCTGCCACATAGTACTCCCTCCATATAAGGTTAAAAAAATTGATAAACAAGATCGCACTGCCACGGAACGAGGCAGAATATCGAGCCCGTTGCTTCCGGGAAAGACACAAATTTCCCTTTCCCTCTAATGCACCACCATTTTTTTGTCAATAAAAAAGAATCCCTGCCACAATCAGCGACGGCACGAAGGAAAAGACGATTCAGGTTGACCAGTTTGCTCCGATCTTTTAGGATACCAGCCGTTGTTTTTTTTTGCAGGTGTTCCCTGTATTGCCCCCAACCTGTCCGACAAAGGCCATTGCATGAGCAGCAAACCAAAGATCAAGAAAAAGACCACACCAAGCACGGAACTCAAGGCCCAGAAAAATGAAGAGGCCATGATTGCCGGCATTCTGGAAGGAAGCCCCGACGGGATCGGGGTGGCGGTTATCCGGCTGGAATGCGGCTGCAGGAAAATGGCGGCGGTTGACTGCACGGGAGAGCCGGCCAGCAAGGTGGTCATCTACCGGGACGAAGCCGAGAGCATCTGCGAGGCGTGCAAGCAGGACAACGGCGCCTTTGCCAGGGTGGTGACCCAGTTCATCCACTGGCAGGAACCCATGCCCGACGGCGCCACCCGGATGAAGATCGAGGCCAAGGTTCTCGGCAGTTACACCAGCCACTGATTCGCCTGGGGGGCATCACGCTACTTGCCGCATACCCCCAGGTACTTGCCTTTGGTTTTCACGACCTGCCGGGTGGACTGTCCCTGGCTCTCGGTTGTCATGGTCATCGTGCTGTCCATGACCTCGCCGGTATAGGTGGCGACCCCGGTTCCAGTCATCTTCATCCCTGCGTCGTTGCAAACGGTAATCCAGTTGATCGTATTGCCCTTGCGCTCCATCTTGGTGGTTTTGCACTTGTTGTCGCTTTTCTGATCGGAGGCCGGAACCAGATCCTCCTTGGTGATGCACTTCACAATCCGCGAGTGCATGCTGTTCCCCCGGGTGGAGACCGATATCCCAGGAGGGAGCTTGACGCCTGGCGGCAAGGCGGGCATCTGCGGCATTCCCTCCATCTGCATCTCCGAGGTGAATTCCCACTTTCCTTCACGAATGGAATCCGCCGCACCTGCCACCCCAGCCAGAACCAGTCCCGCCGATACGCCCAGAACAGCCAGCCGCATTCCCTGCTTCATCCGCATCCCTCCCTTTTTTATTGAAACACTCTCACCCCGCGACAGACGCCAAAAACCTCACCCCTGCGTGGCATGATATTCCCGCGCCTTGTCCACCAAGGCCGGAGCCCAAGCCGGGGTGCCCAGGGCATGGATATGGGTATACAGCGCCAATACGTTCTTAAAGACCAACCCATCCCGACCGCCGACAAACCCCACCCCGCGCTCCATCCGCAGGGCAAGCCGACCGGGCTCCCCGCCCCATTCCTCCACCCGGCTGTAGCGGAATTCATGCCCCTTGATCTCGGTCCCCTCCGGGTAATAAGGGTTTCGTCCCTCCACCTTCAGCACGGTATAGCCATGGGCCTGGGGTTTTTTCATCAGCCCGAACCGCACCGGAAAAAGCCCCACCAGGGGAAAAACCTCGCCGCCGAGCACCATGCTCTCGCCAAGATAGATCAGGCCTCCGCACTCCGCGTAGATGGGCAGACCGGCCTCGGCCGCTCTTTTCAAGGATTCCCTGAATGAAACATTGGCGGAAAGCGCCCCGGCGCTGGTTTCCGGAAACCCCCCGCCGATATACAGGCCATCGAGCTTTGGCAGCTCCGGGGCGGTCAGGGCGTTGATCTCCACCAGTTGCGCGCCATTGCGGACCAGCGCCTCCAGATTTTCCGCATAGTAGAACTGAAAGGCCGCATCCTTGAGGATGCCGACGCGCACCGCCTTTTCCGCGCGCCCAGATTCCGGAGGCCCTGCTTGCGGCTCGCCGGCGCAGGGCGCCATCATCTTTTCTATCCCGGCAAGATCCAGATACCGGGCCGCCTTCCCGGCCAGGGCCTGCACCGCCGCCTCGGCTCCCGCATGCTCCGGGCAGGGGGTTATTCCCAGATGCCGCTGGGGAAAGGCGTCGTCCTTGGAACGGGGCATGGCGCCCAGAACCGGGATGCCGGCATACTGCTCCACCGCCTGCCGGACAAGGGCCTCATGCCGGGCTGTGCCCACCCGGTTCAAAATCACCCCGCCGATCTTCACCGCCGGATCAAACCGCTGGCAGCCCAGCACCAGAGCGGCCATGGTGCGGGTGGTCTTGGTGCAGTCAACCACCAGCAGCACCGGCAGGCCAAGGCTCTTGGCCAGCTCGGCCGTGCTGAAGGTTCCCTCGGCGTCAACCCCGTCATAAAGCCCTCGGTTGCCCTCGATGATGACCAACTCCCGCCCGTAAACATGGGTGCGAAAGGACTGGCCAAGCGCCTCCGGACTCATGAGAAAGGGATCAAGATTGTAACAAGGATACCCTGCGGCCAGGGCCAGCCAGCCTGCGTCGATATAGTCCGGCCCCTTTTTGAAAGGCACGACCTGACGCCCCTGCCCGGCAAAGGCCGCGGCCAGCCCCACGGCGATGACACTTTTCCCGGAGCCCCCCCCCAGCCCGGCCACCACCAAGCCTTTTGCTGCACATTCTTGCTCTGCGGCCAAGCCCTTTCCTCCCGTAGTCATCATGAACTTCCCACCTCGATCATCCCGCGCACAGAAAAACATTTGGGGCTTCCGCTGTCAAGCGGTTGCGGCAAGCCCAGCGGCACTGCAATCGTGCCCGGCAAAGATTTTGACGAAGTTTTCGCCATATGGTACTTTGGCCCACTTGCACACCGGCGGGTCCATGCTTATATATATCCCACTTTGGCTGTTTACCGGTGCTTTCCGTATCAAGCCTTTTTTCTGAAACGCCATCTGCTTTTTTTCGAGAGTACAAAGCGGATTTAGGAGCCGTTACGGAGTAAACATCGCCGTTGGCACTGCTGTTTTCCGACCATCGCCGTTAACACTGCTCCGTTACGGCTCCTTATGCCGTTTTTACCATGAAAGCGGTGTGGTTATTGTGTTCTAACGGCTTATGATTTTCAACCATTTTGAAGAATGAGGATGCCCCATGTCTGCCCAACAGGAAGATCTGAGCAAGATAATCGAAGAACTGGAACAAAAATGCATCGAACTGCCCGACAATATCGTGGCCCATCACCATCTGGCCCTGGTGTATCGCAAGGCCGGAAGAACCGCCGATGCCATGCGGTCGCTGGAAAGATGTTTGGAGATCGACCCCCACGCCGTGGAGGCCCTGATCAACATCGGGGCCATGCATTTTGAGCAGGGCGAACTGGACAAGGCGCTGGCCGCAAACCAGGCGGCGGTGCAGGTCAATCCGGCCCTTGCCCAGCCCCACAACAACATCGGCCTCATCTGGCAACAAAAGGGCGAAAGCGACAAAGCCATCGAGGCCTACACCCTGGCCACGATGAACGACCCCAAAATGCACATGGCCTGGATCAACCTGGCCTCGGCCCAGGTCATGGCCGGCAATTTCGACCTTGCGGTCAAGGCTGCCAAGGAAGCGGTGAAGCTCGAGCCGGACTTCCCCATGGCCCACAACAATCTCGCCGTTGCGCTCTATTACAACAAGGATTTCCAGGCAGCCAAAAAATCGCTGGCCAAGGCAAAGGAACTCGGCTATGCGGTTGACCCGCGCCTTGCCGAGGCCATCGAGAACGAGCTGTAGCCATGTCGAAAAACGCGCAGATAAAGGTTCGGCCCTGGTGCCCGTTTTGCGGCCAGGATGTGGGCCGCCCCAAGGAACCGGTGCAGCGCAAGCTGGACGAATTCACCGTGGGCGAGTGCCAGTGCGGCGCGACATACACCTGCGATCCCACCGGCTTCAATGTCGGGGCGGCCATGGTCGAGGCCATAGTGCATGCCTGCGACGACAACTGGGATCTCGCCTGGGAACTGCTGCCCGATGAAGATTACCTCACGGGGAGGATCGACAATTACGACGAGCAGACCCATCAGGTCTACGAAACCAAGAATGTCGACGGCCGCAAGGTGGCCGGGGTTCTCTATTTTGTCCGCCTCAACCGGGAGCTGGCCGCACTTGCCAATCGTCTCCACGCGGACAAGAACGCCAAGGACAGCGCCCTGCTCGCGGAAGATCCGGCAAGCGACCTCCCGGCCATGGAGCCGGTGCGCGATCCGAAACGCAAAAAAAAGCGGGCCGACAAGGCCATAATCACCCAGATGGTGGCGACCCAGGATATCGACGGCCTGGTGGATCTGGCCTTGGACGATCTCAAGACCCTGCGCTTCATGCAGCGGTTGCTCTATGACCCGAACGAGGACAAGCGCTGGCAATGCGCCCATATCCTGGGCCAGGTCTGCCGGCGGGTCTCCACCCGGAAACCAGGGGCAGTGAGCGACCTGCTCCACCGCCTCTACGAGGCGTGTTCCGATTCAGCCGCCACCCACTGGGGGCTGCTGGAATCCATCGGCTCCATCATTGCGGCCCGGGCCGACATCTATGGGGGCTTTGCCAGGCACCTGCTCATGCACCGGGGCGCTCCCTCCAGCAGGGTTCAGGTGCTGTGGGCCTTGGGCACCCTGGCTGAAAAACGGCCGGACATCGTGCGGGCCACGCCGTTTTACAGCCTGTTTCCCTTTGTCAGCCACCCCGAACCGATCACCAGGGGGCATGCCATCCGGCTTCTGGGCAGAATTGCCGCCACCGAGGTGGAAAGCGAGATTGAAAAACTAACCGGCGACGAAGCCGAATTAACCATTTATGAGCAGGGGCAACCCGTGCGGACCACCGTGGCGGAACTTGCCAGGGAAGCACTCGCCCGGCTGCACAGAGCAAAAGAGCTGAAAAATGACTGAACAGCAAAAGCAGGAAGGGAAAGAAGAAAAAAGCCAGGCCCAGCTCGACTACGAGGCAGGCCAGGAATTCCTCAAGAATCTCGAACCGGCCCAGGCAGCCAATGCCTTCCACAACGCGCTCATTGCCTTTGAACTTGAAGGCAACGAAAACGGCGTGGCCAATGCCTCGGACAAGCTGGGGGATATCTGCGCTGGCCGGGGTGATGTGGCAACGGCCATGACCCATTATGACCGGGCCTATGGAATCTGCCAGAAGCACTCGGACCGCTTCAGCCTTTTTGCCATCGAAAAGAAAAAGGCCAAGCTCATGTACGACGCCAAGGATTACGACCAGGCGATCCGCCTGTATTCCGAGGTGCTCGATGAATACGGCGCCCTGAGAAATCCTCAAGGGTCGGTGGACACCCTGGAGACACTGGCGGAAATCTATCTGGCCAAGGGGGATACAAGCAGGGCCGCGGATGCATACCGCACGGTGGCTGCGATCCACAAGAGCTTCAAACACAGCCGCCACGCGGAAAAGTTCCTGGAAAAAGCGGCGGAGGTAGAAAAGAAATAACGGACCCGGGATACTTCCCCGATCAAACTCCATCCACGCCGATCATGCGGTCGATAAAGGCGCTGAATGTCGACTGATCAAGAACCACTGCGGGGATGGACCGGCGGATTGCGCCCATTTCCTCGCCTGCCAGCCGGACGGAAAGATCGCGGAGTATCCGCTGCAGGGAGGCAAGATTGACTGTGGGGTAGGATGTTCCCGGCTCGAATCCGGAAAGGCCGCAGACATGCCCCTTGCCGTCAATCACGGTGGGGATCCCGTAAGTCCGACAATTCACAGGGCGTGCCGCGTAGCAGAGACAAGCCCCGTGCGCATCAAGGAGCGGACACCTGATCCGGGCCACGGCAGGATCAAGACGCGACTCCATGATCTGTTTCCAATCCTGCAGACCCTTTTGCGCCGCCCCGGCTATCTGTTCCCGCACTGCGGGGTCCAGCCCCTGAAAGCAGGCATGAAGATTAACCGCCTCAACAAGGGAGACATCAAACACAGCGTGGCAGCAATCCGCGCACCCTTTTCCGCAGGCAATCGCCTCGGGGTGCGATTCGCGCACGACCTCGAATGCCTGGTCAACTGCGGCAAAGAGCTTGTTCAATTCATGGTGCATGCCGGTCTCACTTCCCAAAAAACTGACAGGGTCACCTTTGCCGGTTCCCCGTCACCGCTGAACCCGTAAAATCACAAAAAAAAATGCAGAGGAAAACCTCTGCATTTTTCATATCCAGCTACAAACAAAGAACTAACGATGCTCTTCGTCCTTGGCCCGGCCCTTTGCAGCATACATGGTGGTGCTGCCGCTGGACCAGAAGTCCATCTTGCCTTCCTTAACCAGATCGTTGGCCGCGTTCTTTACGTCACGGGGCTTGGCGTCGGGGTCACAGGCATAAAAATCCTTAACATAGAGCTGGGGCTTGGGAGCAGTCATCGCTTTCTCAAGGATGGCCGCTTTCAACTCGTCTTTGCTTAATGCCATGGTACTTACTCCTTTCAATAAGGGTTTTAGCAAGCACATCAACAATCAACAGAACAAGGCCAGCAGCTCACAAGGAAACTGCTGACCCTGATTCTAGTGAAGACCGTTCACATTACTTGATATGGCTGGTGAACTTGAACTGAGTGGTGGTTCTCC
>JAJZPC010000049.1 GCA_021811385.1 Deltaproteobacteria bacterium
ACATCGTCAACATGCCCATGGCCCGGTATGCCCAGGCCAAGGTGCTGCTGGTGGGGGATATCGACCGGGGCGGGGTGTTCGCCTCCTTTGTCGGCACCATGGAGATATTGGACGACTGGGAGCGGGACTTGATCGCAGGCTTTGTGGTGAACCGCTTCCGGGGCCAGAAATCGCTGCTCGCCGAGGCGCTTACCTACATGGAAAATAAAACCGGCAAGCCGGTGCTAGGGGTGGTGGATTATCTGGCCAATCTGGGGCTGCCGGAAGAGGACTCGGTGAACTTCAAGGCCGGGCTTTTCAGCCCGCCCCCCCCTGCGGGCGCCCATGTCACCGTGGTGCTCATCGACCTGCCGCATATCTCGAACTTCACCGATTTCGAGCCGTTTCTGGCCGAGCCGGACCTGTTTGTCAAGATCGCCAGAACCCCGGCGGATATCGCGGACGCGGACGCGGTGATCCTGCCGGGCAGCAAGAACGTCATCGCTGACCTCAAATGGCTGTTTGGCTCCGGTCTGGCCGAGGGACTCAAAAAATACAGCGCAAAGGGGAAGGAAATCGTCGGCATCTGCGGCGGCTTTCAGATGCTGGGGCACAACATCGACGACCCCTACCATATCGAGTCCACCGGAGAAACCCTCACCGGCCTCGGGTTGCTCGACCTTGCCACGGTGCTGGAGAAGGACAAAACCCTGACCCGGCAGATGGGCCACCATCTCGCCTCAGGTCTTGCGGTGCACGGCTATGAGATCCACCACGGCCAGAGCCGGGCGCAAGAGACCTGCGACATCCTCCGCTTCGACAACGGGGAAAGCGGCGGGGTCGGCAACCCCGCCCAAACCATCTGGGGCACCTACCTGCACGGCATCTTCGACGCGGACCCCTTCCGGCGCTGGTTCATCGACCGGCTGCGGCAAAGGCGGGGGCTTGCCCCGCTCAACAAGGTGCAAGCCGCCTATGACCTGGAACCGGCCTTTGACCGGCTTGCCGAGGCGGTGCGCAGCCAGATCGACATGAACGCCATCTACCGCTTGCTCAACAAATGATCCCTCTCGAATACCAAATCCTCATCGCCATTGTTCTGGATCAGCTGCTCGGCGACCCGCGCTGGCTGCCGCATCCGGTGCGGATCATCGGCGCGGCCTGCATTTGGTGCGAGCGGATCACCCGCGCCGTGCTGCCGCCGCTTGCCGCAGGAATCACCTCTGTTCTCCTGGTTCTGGCACTCACCGGCACAACAACCTGGGGCCTGCTTGCAGGGGCAAACCTTCTCCACCCCTGGCTGGGCGACCTGATCAGTATTCTCCTGCTCTACACCACCATCGCAGCCCGGGATCTGGTGCGCCACAGCACCGAGGTCCACGCCGCCCTGCGAAACGGGGATCTCCCAGAAGCCCGCAAGCGGGTAGGGATGATCGTCGGGAGGGACACGGCCAATCTCGACGAGGCCGGGGTGGCCAGGGCGGCGGTGGAATCGGTGGCGGAATCCATGGTGGACGGGGTGACCGCGCCGCTTTTCTTTGCCTTGCTGGGCGGACCCGTGGGGGCCATGCTCTACAAGGCGATCAACACCATGGATTCCATGTTCGGCTACAAAAACGCCCAATATCTCAAGTTCGGCTGGGCTGCGGCCCGGCTGGACGACCTGGCCAATTTTATCCCGGCCCGCCTCACCTCCCTGATGATCCCGGCCGCCGCCTTCCCGCTTGGGCTTAACCCGAAACGCTCCCTGCTCACCCTGCTGCGGGACCGGTTTGCTCACGCCAGCCCCAATTCGGGGCATACCGAGGCGGCGGTGGCCGGCGCCCTGGGCGTACAGCTGGGCGGCCCGAACAGCTACTTCGGCACGATGGTGGAAAAACCGGCCATCGGCGACGCCATCCGCCCCCTGGAAGCCCAAGACATCCTCCGCGCCAACCGCCTGATGCTGCTCTCCTCCGCCTTGACCCTGCTGGCCTGTCTCGCCCTGCGCCGGCACATCCTTGGACTCCTGCCGAGCCTGCTTTCCTGATCATCCCGGCCAAGGGCTCGCCCCAGCCGCCCCACGATATCGCTGGATTTTTCCAGCCCCGCCAGCTACGATTAAAAAAGGCCTTTCTTCCGGCAGGGGCGTTTCCTTTCCCGCAACATGGACCATGGCATGGCAGACATACTGAAAAAATCATTTTTCCCACGACAGGTAAGCCTGGGCACCCTCGTGCTGGGGTTTCTCCTTGTTTTCAGTTTCATCCCCCTGATGGCCTTTTCCTTCTTCACCCTGAATGGAATCATCTCCCAGCTAAGCGCCATTGAAGAGAGTGAAGAGCTGCACTTCATCAAGGATGAACTGCATCAGCTTGAGACACGGATCGAGCATTACCGGCAGATGATCGATTTTGTCTCGCAACTGCCGGCAGTGCTGGAGATCCTGAACCACGGCGAGAGCCGCCCCGGCAGCATCAACAAGCAAACCGCCTTTCTCCGCTACACCCAGGCGCTGAACAGGGCCTTTGCAAAACACAACGACGTGGTGAGCATCCAGATCCTTGACCGGAATTCCGTCGTGCAATTTTCCCTGTTCAAGATAGCGGGTTCCACGAAATACGAACAGACCCCAGCCCCCCCGCTCACCGTTGATCCGGAGTCGATCAAAAAGATGCTTGCCATGCGGAACAAGGGCTTTCTGGTCATTCCCCTCCAAAATACCCCGCAAGGCAAGGTTCACCAGCCCTTCCACCAACTGCTGATCCGCATCCTCACCCCGATTCGAACGGGAACGGAAGGAGAAACGATCGGGGCCTATGTTGCCGACATTGACATGGGTTTACTCACCCAAGCGTTTCCGGAAATACAATGGGTTTTGAGTGATGGCTGCTATCTCGCCGGGGATACGGACAAGCCCTCCGCCTTCCTCGATTACCCGGGACTCAAAAAGATCTTTGCTTCGAAACGAGCCGCTGTCTGGAACATTGCCGGCCAAAAAATGGCCTGGCTCCCATTCCTTGCCGAACAGGACGCGACAAATGCCCTGTGGGCCGGAAAGAAGATTGATCTTCCCTCGGTGCGGATGGCTCGAAAAAAAATCTTGCTCACCGTTCTGGCTGGACTTGTTTTACTGCTGACGGTAGGACTGGCCATCTCCTTCCTCTTTTCAAAATATGTACGGCGCCTTTCCCAGCAGTTCCTCGCCTGCCTGGAAAAATCCCTTCTCCAGCAGCAACAGAGCATGTGTAACAAGAACACAAGGATCCGGGAAATCTCCCTGTTTTCCGAAAAGATGGATGCTCTCCTGGGCCAATACGGGGCCATAGAACAGGAACGCCGGATTTCCCAGCGAAAACTGCAAGAAAACGAGGATATCTTCCGGGTTGTTTTCAACTCGGTGCAGAGCGCCGTGATTCTCATCGACAGCGAGGACACGGTCCGCTTCTTCAATCCGGCGGCAGAGCGCATCTTTGGCTATACCAGCGAGGAGATCCTTGGCAAAAAGTTCCACCCGCTGATCGTTGTCGATGACATGCGGCAAGCAGCGCATGACGCCTTGACCGTATTCTGGCAGACAGGCAAGGGACCGATCATTGGCGCCTCCCGCGAACTCCTTGCCAAAAAAAAGGATGGGAGGATCTTCCCCGCCGAGGTGTTCATCTCCAAGATAAAAAAGGACGATGGCTTCTGGGCGGTCGGCGCGGTGCTCGATATCACCGACCGCAAGGTCAAGGAAGAAAAGCTGGTGATGCTGGCGACAATGGACAGCCTTACCGGGGTGTTCAACCGGCGCCATTTCCTGCTTCTGGCCGAGCAGGAGGTGGCCCGGAGCAAACGCTACAACAAGAATCTTTTCTTCCTGATGTTCGACCTTGACCATTTCAAGGAGATCAACGACACCTTCGGCCATGAAACAGGAGATCGGGTACTGCAGGATTTTGCCTCGATCTGCACCGAAGGGTTGCGGAGGGCGGATATCTTCGGCCGCATGGGTGGAGAAGAGTTTGCCGCCCTTGTGGTCGAGACGGAGGAAGAAGAGGCCATCGCCGTGGCCGAGCGGATCCGGAAAAACTTTGCCTCACATACCATTGCCGGGGATGAGACGGAGAAAAATCTCAGCGTCAGCATCGGGATCAGCCGGCTCGACCCCGTGACCGGAAGCCTGGAATCCGCATATGCCGCGGCGGACAAGGCGCTCTACGAAGCAAAAGGGAAGGGACGCAACAGGGTGATCATGGCCTTGCGGTGATCACCCCGGGAAGACGACGGGAGGCAGGAAGAGCTACTTCACCCCATAATTGCCAAGGGCTTCCAGATATGGCCCGAACAGGTCATTGTAATCGTTCATCCCCCGCTTCAGGATGATGGAAAAATGGCCGGCGTCGTTGTCATTCACCACCAGGTTGGCGCTGTTGGCCAACGCCTCCAGATCGTACAGGGTGCGAAACTCCGGGCCTACCAGGATATAGAAGATATACCGCCGCCGACTCATGGCCATTTCCCGCATATACTGGTGGACCGTGGAACCCTCCAGCCCTCCGCCTTCAAACCCGCTGTGCAGCACCACCGCCTCAAAATTCATGAATTGCATCTTGGCGATGGCCTCTTCCGCTGAACGGACATAGGTGGGCTGATAGCCTATCTCGCCGAAAGCCATGGTCACATTGGTGGTAATCTCCTCGTCCCCGGTCATGATCAGGGCGTGCGGCACGTTCTCCACCGCCTCCTTTTCGCTGTATACCCCGCTGGACAGCCAGCCGAGATCCGGCGGCTTGGGGGCGTCCGGAGGCAGACGCACCGGCTGGGGCCTTTTCTGGGCCGCAGCCACGATCCCGGCCGCGGCCTGGTCCTCATTGCCGGTGTGCTCGGCAAAAAGCACGTCCATCACGGCGCCCGCCGGCTGACCTGCCACCGAGCCGTCACTGTTCAGCTCGATGGGCTGCTTGCATTTCGGGCAGCCGATCTTCAGGGTTCTACCCGGAGAGAGCGAAGCAAGGGCGGTTTTGATCTTTTCAAGCTGGGCCTCACTCAGCATGAGGGTCTGCTGGCAATGTGGACACTGGGCAAGCATGGTTTCCTCCGATAGTACGCTGCCAGCTTAAAGCTGATAGCTGTAGGCTCTAAAATCCTGAACGCCGTTTTTCTTCCTGCTTCACATCCATGGCCAGGCCGGTGATTCCGGTGGTGGACTCGCCCCGGGCGGACTTGATGGAATCCAGCCCACGGTTGACCGCGGTTTTCCGGGTGCAGTAACTGGCGGCGGTCTCCTCGGTGATCAGCCCGTCTTCGTACAGTTCAAGGATATGTTGGTCAAAGGTCTGCCAGCCAAGGGCCTTGGCGTCGGCAATAACGTCGTAGAAGGTCTTGTCCTCGGTTTCCCCGGTCATGATCAGCTCGCGCACCCGCAGGTTCATGCCCATGATTTCGAAGGCCGCCACCCGCCCGCCGCCGACCTTGGGAAGGAGCCGCTGGCAGACGATCCAGCGGATGGTATCCACCAGCCGGTTGCGCACCTGGGCTTGTTCCTCCTGCTCGAACATGCCCAGGATACGGTTGATGGTCTGGCCCGCGTCCACGGTGTGCAGGGTGGAGAGCACCAGATGCCCGGTTTCCGCGGCGGAGAGCCCTATTTCCATGGTTTCCCGGTCGCGCATCTCGCCCACCAGGATGACCTTGGGCGCCTGACGCAAGGCGGCCCGCAACCCCGAGGCAAAGGAGTCGAAGTCATTTCCCAGCTCCCGCTGGTTGAAGGTCGCCATCTTGTGCTGGTGCACGTACTCGATGGGGTCTTCCAGGGTGACGATGTGCACCGGTTTTTCATCGTTGATCTTGTCCAGCAGCGCGGCCAGACTGGTGGACTTACCGGAACCGGTGGCGCCGGTGACGAGGATGATGCCGTTGCGCTCCCCGGCCATGTTGTAGAAGAGCTTGGGCAGACTCAGCTGGCTGATGGTGGGGATCTTCATCTCCAGTTTCCGCAGCACCGTGGAGAGGTTGGTTTTTTGCGAGAAAACATTTACCCGGAACCGGGCCTTCTGGCCCAGCCAGTAGGAAAGATCGCAGGAGCCGTGCTTGACCAGATCGTCGAGCAGCCTCTTGTTGCCGCCGATGAGGTTCAGGGCAAAGACCTCGGCCTGAAAAGGGGTGAGCGACGGGACCGGCGGCTCCACCGGCACCGGCACCAGCTGCCCGGAGGTTTCCACCTGCAAGGGCTTGCCCACCGTGATATTGAGATCGGAAACATTGCCGTAGGTTTCCAACATGCTGGTGATCCAGTAATCTATTTCCGTCTGTTTCATGCCCTTTCCCTCTCCAACATGTTCCGTTGTCTGTCCAATCCGATGTAATATAAGGATTGTATAAGAACGGTCCGGATTCTGACAACTATTTCTTTTTCACCAAAAAGTACAGGGCGCCCGGATGCTTCATGTTGCCGGCAGCCGCCTCGGCATACGGTCCTGCGCCCCAGAAGAGATCAAGCCTTCCCACCCCGGTGATGGCGGAGCCGGAATCCTGATTCACCACAAACCGGCGTAAAGGTTCCCAGCCGATGATCTCGCCGGCCGCATTGACCCTTGGCTTGCGGGTCGTGAGAAAAGCGAGCCCCCCCGGCGGGAAGCATTCCTGATCCAGGGCCACCGACCGGCCAGGGGTGAGGGGTTCGCCCAGGCAACCCATCGGCCCTGCGGCGGAATCATCCCCCCACCGAAAAAAGACAAAGGAGTCGTTATGGTGCAGGATGGACTCCTGCTCATCGGGATGCTCCCTAAGATAGCGGACGATCCCGGGCATGGTGGCCTCTTCCTTGCGCATGACGCCTTTTTCCACCAGCAGCCGCCCGATGCTGCGGTACTCGCGCCCGTTTTTCGCGGCAAACTGCACCCGACGCAGCGAGCCGTCCGCAAGCTGAACCCGGCCGGAGCCTTGAATGTGCAGGATAAAGGATTCCACCGGATCGGCCAGATAGACCAGTTCCTGCCCGGCCGGCAACCGGCCTTTCTCTATCTCGCCCCGGCTGAAATAGGGGACCAGGCTGCCGTTCTCCATCCGCCCGATCTGCTTCTCCCCTTTTTTTATACCGGGGATGGAAACAAGATCCGGGGGGGTACGGTACAGGGGATAGCGGTAGATGGCGGTCTTTGTCAGGCTGGCCTTGAAAAGAGGCTCAAAATAGCCGGTGAGGAAGATTTTCTGATCAGCCCCCCTGCCCTGTGCCTGGCAGAGGATGAACTCTTTTTTCAGCAAAGCGGTCAAAACTTGGGGGGAGGGTTTTTCCGCGATGATCCGCTGGAAGGCGAGCAGGGATTCGATGAGCCAGCGCACCGTGTATTCCTCGCCGCAGAGGACAAAGGTTTTTTCCGTGGGAAGCTGCTTGAGATAATGGACGCTCCGGTCAATGGCCGGGGCAAGGGACTCGTACCCCAGATCGTCCTGGAAGAGCGGGAACTCCGTGGCAGGAGGCGCGGTGGCGGACCGGCCGCATTGGGCGGCCACGGGCTGAACCAAGGCGGCAACCAGCCCGCAGCCAAGGATAAGCACGCCTAAATAAGTCCGTATTGTTTCCGCCGCAGTCCGCATCCGCTCCACGCCTCCCGATGGTATCTGAACGCGTTGCACCATAGCAGAAAATCCCCGGAAATGCACCCGGCGAAGTGAGACCCACACCACCACCCTTCCCTGCCCGCCTGCCTGTTGCGGGCTACCCCCCCTCAGACGATACGCGAGAAAAAAAATGTGGCAATTGTCTCCCGCACTCGGTATATATTCCTACCCACTTAGGTATATATCCCTATATCCCCGGTCTTAGAAAATTTCGGAGGTAATTTAATGAGCGAAGATAAGAAGATTGAAAGTCTGATGCAGGAAAAACGCCTTTTTGCCCCGCCGTCCGCAGGCCAGGCCCAGGCCCATGTCAAGAGCATGGCCGACTACGAGGCCCATTACAAACGTTCCATGGAGGATCCCGAAGGTTTCTGGGGCGACCGCACCAAGGAGCTGCTCACCTGGGAAAAACCGTGGACCAAGGTGCTCGAGGCGGACATGCACAAGCCCGAGATCAAATGGTTCCAGGGCGGCAGGCTGAACGTTTCCTACAACTGCCTGGACCGCCATCTTACCAACGGCCGCCGCAACAAGGCCGCCATCATCTTCCAGGGCGAACCCGAGGAAGATGTCCGGGTCTACACCTACCAGATGCTGCATACCGAGGTGTGCCGCTTCGCCAACGTGCTCAAGAAGATGGGGGTGAAAAAAGGCGACCGGGTTGCCGTGTATCTGCCCATGATCCCCGAGCTGGCCATCACCCTGCTGGCCTGCACCCGGATCGGCGCCATCCACAGCGTGGTGTTCGCAGGCTTCTCCGCCCAGAGCCTCAAGAGCCGCATCCAGGACTGCGAGGCCAAGGTGCTGGTCACTGCCGACGCCGTTTTGCGGGCCGGCAAGACCATCCCCCTGAAGCCCGCTGCCGACGATGCCCTCCAGGGCTGTGATTCGGTCAAAAACTGCATCGTGGTCAAACGGGCAGGCAACGAAATCGCCATGCAGGAGGGCCGCGACCTCTGGTGGCACGCGGAGATGGCAGCCGACGGCATCACCGGCCAGTGCGACCCGGAAAGCATGGAGGCCGAGGACAACCTCTTCATCCTCTACACCTCCGGCTCCACCGGCAAGCCCAAGGGCGTGGTCCACACCACCGGCGGCTATCTGACCTATGTGGCGCACACCACCCAATGGGTATTCGACATCAAGGACGACGACGTGCACTGGTGCACCGCCGATATCGGCTGGATCACCGGCCACAGCTATATCCTCTACGGGCCGCTGGCCCTGGGCGCGACGACGCTGATGTTCGAAGGCGTGCCTTCCTGGCCCGCCCCGGACCGTTTCTGGCATATCTGCGAGAAATTCAAGGTCAACATCTTCTACACCGCGCCCACCGTCATCCGCGCCCTGATGCGGGAAGGCTCCAAGTGGACGGAAAAACACGACCTTTCCTCCCTGCGCGTGCTGGGCTCCGTCGGCGAGCCCATCAACCCGGAGGCGTGGATGTGGTACCACGAGCATATCGGCAAGAACAAGCTGCCCATTGTTGATACCTGGTGGCAGACCGAAACCGGCGGCATCATGATCTCCGGCCTGCCCTTCGCCACCCCGCTCAAGCCCGGCTCGGCCACCCACCCCCTGCCCGGCATCGACGCGGCCATCCTCCGCGAGGACGGTTCCGAGGCGTCTCCCAACGAAGGCGGCCATCTGGTGATCCGCAAACCGTGGCCCGGCATGCTCCGCGGCGTGTTCGGCGATCCGGCCCGCTACAAAAAAACCTATTTCACCCGCTACGAGGGGATCTACGATCCCGAGGACGGAGCAAGGAAGGACGAGGACGGCTATTTCTGGGTCATGGGCCGTCTGGACGACGTGATCAATGTTTCCGGTCATCGTCTGGGCACCGCCGAGATCGAATCCGCCCTGGTGGCCCATCCGCAGGTGGCCGAGGCCGCGGTGGTCGGGGCGCCCCACGAGATCAAGGGCCAGACCATCTACGCCTATGTCTCCCTGAAATCCGGGGTCGAGCCTTCCGACGAATTGCGCGGCGCGCTGCGGACCCATGTCCGCAAGGAGATCGGCCCCATCGCCACTCCTGAGTTCATCCAGTTTGCCGAAGGGCTGCCCAAAACGAGAAGCGGCAAGATCATGCGGAGAATCCTGCGCAAGATCTCCGCAGGTGAGACCGAGGCCCATGACTTCGGCGACATCTCCACCCTGGCCGATCCTTCCGTGGTTTCCACCCTGGTGGACGGCAGCAAGGATTTCGTCAAATAAGCAGAGTTTTTCATAGCATCACCAATAAAAAAGGAGCCGGGAAAAAATTCCCGGCTCCTTTTTTATTGGCACTTCCCCCGCCTTTTCAGGTAGTTTGACCGGCAGACCCACGTTGCCCCTCAAAAACCTTCACATAAGGCGCATCCATGGCTTCCATCGAATTGTTGATTTCCACCCTCTCCGGCTGGGTATGGGGACCGCCCATGCTGGTGCTGCTGGTGGGCACCGGCCTGTACCTGACCGTCATCCTGCGCGGCATGCAGTTTCGCGCCCTTCCCCACGCCCTGCGGTTGATCTGGCACAAGGAGCACGCCGGCGACGGCGACATCAGCCATTTCGCCGCGCTGATGACCGCGCTCGCGGCCACGGTGGGGATCGGCAACATCGTCGGCGTGGCCACCGCCATCACCCTGGGCGGACCAGGGGCGGTGTTCTGGATGTGGATGACCGGGCTGGTCGGCATGGCCACCAAGTACGCGGAAGCGGTGCTGGCCGTGAAATACCGGGAAAAGGGCGAGCACGGCATGCGCGGCGGCCCCATGTACTATCTGGCCAAGGGCGCGGGCTTACCCAAGCTGGGGTGGCTCTTTGCCCTGTTCACCGCCCTGGCCACCTTCGGCATCGGCAACATGACCCAGGCCAATGCCGTGGCCTCCATCTTTCAATCGACCTTCAACATCGAGCCCTGGCTCACCGGCACGGTGCTGATGCTCCTCACCGGGCTGGTGATTCTGGGGGGGATCAAGTCCATCGGCAGATTCACCTCGTTTCTGGTGCCGTTCATGATCGTCGGCTACGTGGGCGCTTCCCTTGTGGTGCTGGCGCTCAACCTCACCGAAATCCCCCACGCCCTGACCCTGATCTTCCAGCACGCCTTTACCCCCATCGCGGCCTCCGGCGGCTTTGCCGGCTCGGTGGTCGCAGCCTCCATGCGCTACGGCATCGCCCGCGGCGTTTTTTCCAATGAATTGGGGTTAGGCTCATCCCCCATCGCCGCTGCCGCAGCCCGAACCAAGGATCCGGTCAAACAGGCGCTGGTGAGCATGACCCAGACCTTCATCGACACCCTGGTGGTCTGCTCCATGACCGCCATGGTAATTCTGACCAATCACGCCTGGCTGGAAGGGGTCGCCCCCGGGCAACTGACCAGCGCCAGCTTCGGCAACACCTTGGGCCATACCGGGGTGGTGATTGTCGCCGTGGCAACGGCGCTCTTTGCCTACTCCACCCTGATCGGCTGGAATTACTATGGGGAAAAGGCCATCGAATATCTGGCGGGCCGCCGCGCCATAGCTCCCTATCGGGTGGTCTTCGTCGCGGTGGTGATCGTAGGGGCGATGATGAAACTGGAGTTCGTCTGGAATTTCTCCGACCTGATGAACGGAATGATGGCCATCCCCAACATTGTCGGCCTGCTGCTGCTGGCCCAGGTGGTCAAGACGGAAACCGAACGGTATTTTAAAGAATAAGGCGCGGAGTCCGTCAGCTCCGCAGAGCTTTCATCCTCTACAAAAAAAGGAGCCGGGGAAACCCGGCTCCTTTTTTTATGACTCCATGTTCCCCACGGAAAGAAAAAATCTTGGCGCCAAACAGCTGCGCCGAGGTGTTCCCTTAAAACGGCAACCGGAAGTTGATCGTGGCGACCTGGTTGGTATAATCCTCCCGGCCATCAACATCATACCGCGCCGTTACCGTCAGGCCGTTGGCTGCGAGCATCTCGAAACCAAGTCCGCCCTGCATCACAAAGGATGACGGATCAAGCCCCTCGGTAATAAAAGCCGGGCCGCCCCCCGCAAAGGTGGCGGTCACCGACGACTGATTGGCCATGAGATCATACCCGGCGCCCAGTTTGCCGGTCAGCTTCACCTGCTCGCTGAGCGCATACGCCGCCTTGCCGCCCACAGAGAGAATCAAGGAGTCCTCGCTGTTGTCATCCATGTGCAGATTGATGGCGCCGGCCCCGGTTTCTGTATAGTCCTCCACCGTCACATAGCTGTACTGGGCGCGGAGATACGAGGCGAGGGAGGTTTTCTCGCTCACCTTGTAACGATGCTCAAGCTCGGCATCGAGCAGGGTGTGCCAACTGGTATAGTCAGCGCTGGCAATCCGGTTCAGGCCGCCAAACACAATTTGTCGGGAGGAGTCGTTGTCGTTGACACCGAACCCGGCCTGCAGGTTCAGGCTGGTCGCTTCACTCAACCGATCCGCGGCATACAGGGTTATCTGGTAGGTGTTGATATCAAGATTGTTGCGGGTTACCGGAGAATCTCCCTCAACATCACCCTTGGCAAGGGAGAACGCCGCGCCGATCCGCCATTGCTCGTTCACCTTGCCATCCGCCCCCAGGGCCAGCCCATAGCTGTCGGCATTGTATCCGGACACGCCCTTGCGTTCATTCTGATCGGTCCAGGAATAAAAAGGCTGGGCCCAGACCATGCGATCCCTGAACAGCGGATCGCCGGAGGAAAGCCCTTGCCCTCCTCCAGTCATATGCTCATGCACCACCCGGGATCCGCCGCTGCTGGCAAGCCCCTGAACGATATTCGCGCTGCCACCGGCAAACCCCGGCATGAGCTGGGTGACTGCGGCGGCGACCTCGGCCTCGGTAAGATCATTGAATTCGCTAAGCACAGCCAGCATGTCGCCGGTGGCTCCGGCCTCCTGAATCGCATCAAGGGCGCTGGCCACGCCAGCCGCGGCAGGCGAAACAGCGGCGCCGCTCACTGCATCCGCAAAGGTCAAGGTTTGCTCCGTGGTCAGGTCGATGGCGTTACCGTTGACCGTGCCGATGAAATTCCACATGGCGCTGTTGTCATCGACACTGAGCGTGCCAACGTTCAGTGTATTGGCAGAGAAAACGCTGCTCAGGACGTTGCCGTTGGCCAGAGGTGCACCACCAGCAACATTAACATAGATATTGGTAGTGGCGGGAAGATTCGCCGTGCCGTCCACCACCAGTTTGCCGTAATTACTGGGGCCGGACACATAGGTTTGAAAAACGCCCCCTGGTGCCTGGGTGTAATTCCCGTGGATGGTAACAGGAACCCCGCTGGCTGCGGGCACGGACAAAGTGCCAGCCGCGCCGACATTGAACGCCTCCACGGTGAAGATATTTTCTGCGGTGAAGGTGCCGTTCACATTTACCGTGGAACCGGCAGCACCGGTCACCGCCCCGGTGATGCGGCCGACAGTCCCTTCAAGGTTCAGGGTGCTGCTGGCCAATTCCACCTTGCCGTTCAGGGTGCCGCTATTGGTGATGGTGCCGGAACCACTGTTCACATAAATCGCATAGGCTTGGCCGTTCGTGCCGTTCGCGGTGGCGGTGATGGTGCCGGTGTTGGCAATGGTGGCATTTGCGTCAAGGCTGCCCACAAAAATGCCGTAGGCATTGGCCTGGGAGGCAGCATTGGCCGTGACAGTAATGATCCCCTCGTTGGTGATGGAGGTGTCCGTCGCCAGGTCGCCCGTGCGAATGCCGTAAGCCGACGCATTGTTATTGGCTGACGTGGCTTGCACGGTGATCGTGCCGCCGTTGGTAATGGCCGTGGTCGGCGCCAGATTGCCGACGGATATCCCGTAGGCGGTGGCCTGCGAGTCAGCCGAGGCCGTGGCCTCGATGATGCCGCTGTTGGTGATGTGGGCACCACCACCGGTCAAGGAGCCATCCAGATAAATACCGTAGGCTGTGGCGTGCAGGCTGGTGCCGGTGGTGGCATTGGCTGTGGCTGTGGCGGTGATGGTTGCAGTGTTTTCGATATAGGCATTTTCCCCGAGGCTCACCCCCTCTCCAGCAACACCAGTGTAGATACCATAGGCTACAGCCCCCCCATCATTCTGGGTTACGGTGGCTTCGGCAACAATGGCGCCGCTGTTGCTGATGTGCGCCCCATTTCCACTCAGGCCGCCCGTGTAGATACCGTAGGCCGTAGCGTAGGCATTGATTGAATTGGCAATGGCGGTGATGGTTGCAGTGTTTTCGACATATGTGCCAGCGCCACTCAATTCGCCGGTATAAATGCCGTAGACATAGGCTTGGGAAAAGGCGGTGGCCGTGGCCTCGATGGACCCGCTGTTGCTGATGTACGCCGCCTCGCCATTCAGGCTGCCCGTGGAGATGCCATAGGCGGTGGCATTAGAATTGCTCGCATTGGCTGTGGCGGTGATGGTGCCGGTTACAGTGTTCTCAATGTATGCGCCATTGCCGGCCAGCCAACCCGTGTAGATACCGTAAGCGTATGCACCATAGTTGGTGGACTCGGCCTCAGCCAAGATCTCGTCGCTGTTCGTGATCGAACCGTAAACAGCACCGTTAACATAGATACCCTGGGCGTTTGCGGTTCCAGAGATATTACCGTAAGCCGTGGAAGTGATCGTGCCGCTATTGGTAATCGATCCGTTAAGATCCCCCTCAACATCCACCCCGTATGCAGTCGCATAATATGCAGAGTCGGAAGCGTTAGCCGTGGCAGTGATGGTGCCGCCATTGGTGATGTATGCACCTTCCGCCACGCTGCCCGTATAGATCCCGTAGGCATAGGCGTAAGCGCTCGAAGCATGAGCCGTGGCTGTGGCATTGATCGTGCCGTCATTGGTGATATGCGCCCCGACGTCGGTCAGGTTTCCGGTGTAGATGCCGTATGCGTATGCACTAGAATTGGATGCGTCAGCGGCGGCGGTAATGGTCCCGGTGTTGTTGATCGATCCGGAAAGATCGCCGTTGACATACACACCATACGCCGATGCACGGGAGGATGAGGCGGAGGCGGTGATGGCGCCGTTATTGGTAAGCGAACCGGAAAGATTCCCGTTGACATAGACTCCATATGCAGTTGCCGCGCTACTTCGCTGAACCCCAATGGAGCCGCCGTTGTCGATGGTAATCGAACCGGAATACGCATCGTTCACATATAACCCGGTGGCCGAGGCAGTGACCTCAATGTGGCCGCTGGAGGTGATAGTCAGGTTATCGCCTGGATCAAGGGGATAGGTTGCTACCGTGGTACTGCTGATTGCCTGGTCGGTAGCCAAGGCCTGTGGCGCATACACGGGAGTCGCGGCCATGGCCACGGCGGTGCCTATAACGATACTCTTCCAATGGGCTGAATAACGTTTCTTCATAGGGGGTATTCCTCTTCTCTCTCTTTTGCAAAAATTTCAGCGCAACTGGACAGCACACCTGGCACCAACAATTATGAATGCCGGTTCATTATTAGCCGGTAACAGGCCAAAGTCAAGAAAAGAATACCTGCTGCGGATGGGGGATATATCTACATGATTTCAAAGTATTTTCCACCTTGACGAACACCCTGGCTTCAGGTAGCCTTTTCGCTGTGCGCTCGTGCTTTGCTTGCGTAAATCAAATCCATTGTTCGGCCATGGCGCTAGCCGGAACAATCCGAACATTTCTAAAGAAAATTTTCCGGCACGGTCATGGCAAAAAAAACCGAGAAGCTTTCCATCGAACAGGCCATGCAGTTGGCAATGCAGCACCATGCCGGTGGCCAACTGGCGCCGGCGGAAAAACTTCTCCGTCACATCCTGCAAGTGCAGCCCAATCACCCCTTCGCCCTGCATCTTTTAGGGGTCATCGCCCATCAGGCAAGCAAGACCGAGGACGCGGTACGGCTGATCGAACAGGCCATCAAAACTCTGCCCACCATCGGGCAGTTTCACTCGAACCTCGGGGAGATGTGCCGGATACTCAAACGGCTGGACGAGGCGGTGGCGCACGGCGAAAAGGCCATTGCCCTTGATCCTGCTTCCGCAACCGCGCACAGCAATCTCGGCGTCGCCTATTACGACCGCAAGGAAATGGACAAGGCCGAAGCCTGCCAGCATCGGGCCCTGGTCATCAACCCGAATCTGGCCCCGGCGCTGAACAACCTGGGCAGCATCCAGCGCGACCGCAAGGACAAAGAGGGGGCAATCGACTATTACCGCAAGGCTCTTGCCGCAGTGCCCCACCATCTCGAATCCATCAACAATCTTGGGGCGGTACTTGCCGAAACCGAACAACCGGAAGAGGCGGTCAGGGTTCTGCTCCAGGCGATCCAACTCAAACCCGGATACGCCGAGGCCCACTGCAACATCGGCACCGCCTTTCTGGTGCTGGAAGAGTTTACCAAGGCAGCCGTCGGCTTCAACCGAGCCCTGGCGCTCAAACCGGACTACCCGGAGGCATACCTCGGGATGGCCAGGATTCACCAAGAACACAAAAGACTGAGCGAGGCCGAGAGCCTGACAAACAAAGCCCTGGCTCTGGCCCCGGAAAAGGCGGAGGCCCATAGCCTGCTTGGAGGAATCTTTGCCGAGGCCGGTTACCCGGACAAGGCGGAGCTGGCCTACGCCCGGGCACTAGCACTCAACCCCGATCTGCTGAGCGCCCATCTGGGCAAAGGGCACCTGCTGATGGAGCATGGCCAAATGAAAGCAGCGGAGGAGAGCTTCCGGCACGCCTTGGGTCTGGACCCCACCAATCTGGGGGCACGGCTGGTTTCCGGTAGTGGGGCTGCCCAGTCTTCCATGGGTCTGGACCCCACCAATCTGGGGGCACGGCTGGCGTTGACCCAAGTCAAGAAAGTTACGAAAGACGACGAGAACATGACCGCCCTTGTCCAAGTGGCTGAAAAGCTGGACACCATGCTGGAAACCAAGGCGATGACCCTGCATTTTGCCCTGGGAAAATGCTACGACGACACCAAACAGTACGACCTGGCCATGCCCCATTTTCTGGAAGGCTGCCGTCTGAAACGCAAACGCACCCAATACGACCCGGAGGACAACGACAAGGTTCGCCTGAATATCTGCGAATTCTTCAGCCGCGAGGCCATCGAGAACCTTCGGGGCGAAGGCTGCACATCGGATCTGCCCATCTTTGTGCTGGGCATGCCACGCTCCGGCACGACGCTCATCGAACAGATCCTCGCCAGCCATCCGCTGGTGCATGGAGCCGGAGAATTGCCCGACTTGCTGGCTCTGGCCGCCAAACCCAAGGAAGGAGGGCCGGATGGCTACCCCTTGTCTCTAAAGGGCATCACCCCGCAGGAACTGAAAGAGCTTGGCTTGCGATATGTGAAGGGACTGCAGGCTCGTCAACCGGAGGCGAAACACATCACCGACAAGATGCCCGCCAACTTCAACTGCGTTGGCCTGATTCATCTGATGCTGCCCAACGCCACGATCATCCATATCAAACGCAACCCGGTGGACACCTGCCTTTCCGGCTTCACCCGTTTATTCAACAAGAGCCAGTACCATAGTTACGACTTGGCAGAGATCGGCCGTTACTACCGGAACTATGCGATCCTGATGGCCCACTGGCGCAAGGTGCTGCCAGCCGGCGCCTTCTACGAGGTGCAGTACGAGAACATGGTGGCCGACCATGAAAACGAGGTCCGCGCCCTGCTCAAGTACTGCAAACTCCCCTGGGATGACGCCTGCCTGGATTTCCACAAGACCAAGCGGAACATCCGCACCGCCAGCGTCACTCAGGTGCGGCAGCCGATCTATACCTCATCGGTGGAGCGCTGGCGCAAGTATGAGGCGCACCTCGGCCCCCTGCTCGATGCGCTGGGCGATCTGGTCCCAAGCTGATGAAAAAAGGGTGCTCTCTGCTCCTGCTGCTCTTGCTGCTGCCCGGCCTGTCCGGGTGCCTCAGCCTTTCTCCCGGGCTACGCCGCGACAATGCCGAGCACATGGCGGCCGCTTCGGAATGGCAACGGGTCCGTCTGCCTGCGGGCCGTTTTGTCCTGGCCGGATACATCCCCGGAAACATCCCGGCCAACGAGACAACCCTGACCATCTACATCGAAGGCGATGGCCTTGCCTGGATAAATGCCTCGCTCGTCTCTCTCGATCCCACGCCGATAACGCCGGTGGGGCTGGCCATGGCCTTGCGGCACCCCAAGGGTGCGGCTGCCTATCTGGCCCGACCCTGCCAGTATGTTGAGGGGGCCGACACCCAGGGCTGCTCGACGCAATATTGGACAAACCTGCGTTTTGCCCCGGAGGTGGTGGAATCCACCAGCCAGGCGATTGAGCTGCTCAAGCAGCAATTCCAGGCAACACAGCTTGTTTTGGTCGGGTATTCAGGCGGTGGCGCGGTGGCGGCTTTGGTTGCGGCCCGCCGCCATGACGTGGCGTTGCTCGTTACCGTGGCCGGCAATCTCGACCATCGGGTTTGGACGGGACTGCACCACGCCACACCCTTGACCGGTTCGCTGAACCCGGCGGATGCCTGGCCGCAATTGCAGGGGATCCCGCAACTCCATTTCGTCGGCGGCAAGGATCGAATCGTCCCCCCAGAGGTAGGAAAATCATTCGCCACCCATTTCCCGGCAGACCGGCCCCCTGAAATACGGATGATTCCTAACTTTGACCACACCTGCTGTTGGGCGGAACAATGGGCCGAGCTTTTTACGCCCTATGCCCGCTAAAAAATCGATGAATTCTTACAAAAACGGAACATTGAGGAAACATCTCTAGCGGGGCAGTATCCTGCTTAGCCGCTGGATTGAAATAACCTTGAGGACGCAATCTTCCAACGTGGTGTTTGCTGTGTTCAGGAGCAGATCCGGGGAGTCCGGCGCTTCATACGGAGAAGAAACCCCCGTGAATTCTCCGATCAACCCTTGCCGCGCTTTCTTGTAAAACCCCTTCACGTCACGTTGTTCACAGATCTCAATGGGACAGCAACAGTACACCTCAAAGAAATTTTCCTTGCCTACCAGTTGTTGTATCCTCTCACGATCAGCGCGAAACGGCGAGATAAACGCGGTTAACACCAGCACCCCTGCCTCCATGAACAACTTGGCCATCTCCCCGATCCGCCGGAGGCTTTCCGACCGGTCTTCCCGGGAAAAACCAAGATCCGAACACAGACCGTGCCGGACATTATCGCCGTCAAGCACAAAGGTTGCGCATCCCAACTGATGCAGTTTTTCCTCAACGGAATGGGCCAGGGTGGACTTCCCGGAACCGGAAAGCCCCGTAAACCAAATGATTCCACTCCCGTGGCCATGGAGTTTCTCTCTGCGTTCACGGGTCACGGTTGCTGCATGCCAGACTACGTTGGGACATGTGGACATAGGGCTCTCGTTTGTTTACGGTATGCGAAGCTGAGTTCAGGAGCCCCGGTCAGCGCAGCAAAGCCCCCTGTCGTGCTATTCCCTGAATTTCTCCGCCAGCTCGGCGGCAACCATGGCGTAGCGGTTGGAGTTGTTCCATTTGGTGATGGCCTGGAAGTTCGGGTAGCCTGCCACGTACTGCATCCCGCCGTCCGAAAGCTCAAGGCCGACAATGGTGAGTTCCTTGTTCTCCGGAGAGGGCGGAAGATCGATCTTCTGGATCTTTTTCACCTCGGCGCGGGAAACAAAGCCTTTTCGCCCCTGGGCATAGGCTTTTTCCAGCTTCTCCCCTTTCAGCTTCTTTCCCAGTTCCCGGTAAACCGGCCCCTTGAAGGTCCAGCCGGATCTCTGCAGATAGTTGGCAATGCTGGCCAGGACATCGGGCACCGACTCCCAGACATCGCGGCGGCCGTCCCCGTCAAAATCCACGGCATAGAGGCGGAAACTTGAGGGGATGAACTGAGTCTGCCCGAAGGCCCCGCCATAGGAACCGGTGATTGTCAGCGGATCAACCCCATTTTCCCGGCAGAGCAGAAGATATTCGATCAGCTGTTCCCGATAGAACTTGCTGCGGCGGGGATAGGCGTCAAACATGGTATTGAGGGTCTGGAACATGCTGAATCCCCCTTTATGTTTGCCGAACTGGGTTTCAATCCCCCAAATGGCCACGACGACCTCCCGCTCGACCCCGATCTCGTTTTCAATCCGGTCCAGCACCTCACGGTGTTCGAGGAGAAGCCTTTTTCCCTCTTGAATCAACTGCGGGGTAAGGAACCGGGGGAAATACTCAAAATAGGGCTTGGCCTCCCATTGGGTATCCATGAGTTCCAGCACCCGTTTCTTGATGGTGACCCCGGCGAACAGCCGCTCCAGTTCTTCCGGGCTGAAGCCGTGCCGCGTCACCAGCTCCTGAAAAAGTTCCTGATAGCGCGGGCTGGAAAGATCAATGGCCTGCCCGTCCTCAACCAGATCGGCGGCCAGCGGCTGCGGCTCCCCCGCCCCTGCCCCTGCCCAACTCGACGGGCAGGGAAAGCTGGCCCAGGACAACAGGAAGAACAGAGCCACAACACCTCTATGCAATACGGAAAACCTCATGGGGAAAACACCTCGAAAAATTTCCGGCAAAAATCCTCAACCTGCCCGGCCGGCAGGGCATTGATCCCAGCCGCCGCAGCCCGCCCACCGCCGGTGGGAAAAGCGCGGCACAAAACATCGGCTCCAACACGCCGGGCAATGGGCGCGCGCACGCTGACCATGAAGGTGGTGTCGCCATTGTCCACCAGCAGGGCGTGAGCCGCATCCTCCCTTTCCCTGGCCTTTTCATTGCTGAACACACCGGCTATCCGGCTGGCCCATTTCTCCGCGGGAAAGGCAAAAATCCGGCCGTGGCCGGTTTCCCGCAGGGGGGGAATCGCCCTGGCCCGGCGCAGATCATCGGCAAATCCTTGGCGCAACTGGGCAAGGATCCGGGCCTCTTTGCAAAAAACCAAGGGGTCGACATAGGGCTGCACCGCCGCATAGAGCGCCTGGGGCGGCAGATGCAGATCAGCCACTTTCCGGCCGTAGCCGTTGTAGTTCATCAATTCGCCCAGTTCACGCAACTGCGCCACCTGACCTTCGGTCAGATCGAGGCTGGCTGCCGCCTTGCGGGCCGCATCGTGCAGATTGTCGCCAAAGGCGGCGGCCACACCCCATCCCCGGAAACGGCCGCCCAGCAATCCGTCGACAATGAGGGAGGTGCAGATCTCAGGGCTGGGATCAAGGTAGGCGATGAGGTTGGGGCTGTCCGGCAGATCACCGGCGTAGTGGTGATCCACGTAAAAAACCCGGCAGGAGTCAAGCAGTTGCAGCAACGGAGCCCTGTTGCTGTCCAGAGAGATATCCAGCACGGTGAGCTCCGCCCCCCGCACATGGGCCACCTGGTCAAGAAGCCGGACATCCCGTTTCACCCCGGTCACCAGCGTGGCCTCGCGAGGCTCTGCCAAACGAAGCTGGTGCAGGGCGCAGATGCCGTCCGCATCACCGTTGAAGATGTCGTAATACGCCGTGGTCATGCAATCGCCGCCTTGCGTTCCCCTGCCTTCTGAGTCATGGAATCAGAGATTGTCCTTCCCCCAACGGGCAAAACGGCCGACCCCATCAAGGGAAAAGATCAACATCACCCTCTGATCATCCGAAGTTCTGCTTGTCTCCACTTCCATCATCCAGCAGGCGGGTTGATAGATCAAACGCACCCGGGATTCCACCGTATGATCCTCGGAAAATGACTTGTTCAAATACGCTGTAGCGGTGAGCGTCTCGGTCAGGCGCGTACCCAGCGACCCGATCAGGTCATTGGTCGACTCGCCGAGATCGGTGTAAAAATAGGGCGCCACCATGCCGCTGTCCTTCAAATACCGGTAATTGAGGCCCAGGGTATAATCACGGGAAAGACTGAACATATTGCGCAGCTCATACCGGGTCACGCCTTTTCCATACATGCTCACGTTGGTCTGGTAGCCGAGCGACCAGTTCGACACCGGGGACACAGCCGTCTCAAACCTGAGATCGGACCAGTCATACCGCCGCTCAGTGGCGCCAAGCCCCAAGGACTGGGGGTTTTCCTCTCGCAGGTCATAGGTCTGCAAGATCTTGAACAACCCGAGATTGCGGTTCCAGAATCCACCACGCGCGTTGGTGCCACCCATTTC
>JAJZPC010000050.1 GCA_021811385.1 Deltaproteobacteria bacterium
AGAGGTATGGCCGCCAGTTTCTACAAAAACTCTTTTCTCCTTCAGCCACCGAACCAAGTCTCCTTCAAGGTTCTCCTGACGGCCACCCTCTGAAACCGATATTTTTACGCCAAGATTGAGCAGGAAACGCACCGCGGAAACACCTGACTTGCCAAGCCCCACCACGACGACGTGGGCTCCGGGCTGCAGTATTTCCTTGAGGTTCATGCTCATTGTTTCATCGTCCGCCTGTTTTGCTAACGCAGCTTCAAGGTTGCCAGGGCGCTCAGGCCCAGAACAATGGAAACGATCCAGAAGCGGACCACCACCTTCGGCTCCGTCCACCCCTTCTTCTCGAAATGGTGATGAAACGGGGCCATGAGAAAGATCCGCTTCCCGCCGGTCATCTTGAAAAAACCCACCTGCAGGATGACCGAAAGCGCTTCCATGACAAAAACCCCGCCGACGATAACCAGCAGCATCTCCTGCTTGATGATGATCGCCACCATGCCCAGGGCGGCGCCCAGGGCCAGGGAGCCCACATCGCCCATGAAGATCTGGGCCGGGTAGGCATTGAACCAGAGAAAACCAAGACTTGCCCCCACCAGGGCGCCGCAAAAGATGGCAACCTCGCCGGCCCCGGGCACATAGGGAATCTGCAGGTATGCCGCCAGCGCGGCATGCCCGGCCAGGTAAGAGAAGAGCAGATAGACACTGCTCGTCACCACCGTGGGCCCGGTGGCCAAGCCGTCAAGGCCATCGGTGAGATTCACGGCGTTGGAGGCACCGACCACCACCAGGGTGGCGAACAGCACATACAAGGCACCCAGGTCGGGCTGAATATTTTTCAAAAACGGGAAACTCAAATGCCCGTCAAAGTTCGGGTTGTTGTAGATCAGCAACCCGGCCGCCAAAGCGCCCAAAATCTGCCAGAACATCTTGCCCCGGGCGCTCAAGCCCTTGCTGTTCTGCTTCTTTATCTTGCGATAGTCGTCGTACGCACCGATACCCCCGAACCAGAGGGTCACGCCGAGAATGATCAAGACAAAGGAACTGGACAAATCGACCCAGAGCAGGGTGGTCACGGTTACGGCGAACAGAATGAGCAGCCCTCCCATGGTGGGAACCCCGCGCTTGCTGAAATGGCTGGCCGGGCCGTCATCCCGCACCACCTGACCGATCTGGTTTTCCTGCATCATCTTGATGAATCTGTTGCCGACCAGCAGCAGGATAAGAAAAGCGGTCAGCGTGGCGCCGATGGCGCGGAAGGTGATATAGCGAAAAACATTCAGCGCGCTGAAGTAGCTGTGGAGCGGATAGAGAAGATGATAGAGCATGGTGGTGTTCCTTAGCCCTGCTTCTCAAGCAGATCGTGAGTGATTGTTTCCATCCGCATCCCGCGCGAGCCTTTGACCAGCACCCAGTCCCCAGGCCGCAGAGCGCCGGTGGCGATGCTTTCGCGCAGCCAGTCGCTGACCTGCTCCTTTTTGGCGAAAAAGAGCGCCTTCTTCTTGTCCATCCCACCCTTTCGGGCGGCACCGACCAGGGTTTCGGCAAATTCTCCCACTGCCAGCAGCCCGTCGAAGCCGAGCCGCGCCACCGCCCTGCCGATGTCCTGATGGGCTCCGGCACTCTGTGTCCCAAGCTCAAGCATGTCTCCGAGGACAACCACCTTTTTGTGGCTGCGATCCATCTGGCGCAGGGTCTCAAGCGCGGCCAGCATCGAGGAGGGATTGGCGTTGTAGGCGTCGTTCACCAGCCTGATCCCGCCAATGAGCTTCTGCACCTGGAGCCTTTTTTCAAAGGGCGCGAAACTCTCAAGCCCTGCCACGATGTCCGCGAATTTGACCCCAGCCGCATGGGCCATGGCAGCCGCAGCCAGTCCGTTCTGCACATTATGCGCCCCAAGACCCCGGATTTTTACCCGGGCCTCGTTGGCGCCGATCTGCAAGGTAAAGGCCATCCCGCGTTCGCCCAGGCTGCGCAAGCGAAGACCGCGGATATCCGCCTTGGGGTTGCGGCCAAAGGTGATTTTTTTCTGACCGCACCGCCGGGCTATGCCCCGCACCCTTTTGTCGTCGATATTGACCACCAGCTTGCCCCAGGCCTTAATTCCGGCAAAGAGCTCTCCCTTGGCCCGGGCCACTCCGGCGATGTCGCTCAAGCCCGCAAGATGGGCATCCTGCACATTGGTGATGCAGGCGATGTCCGGATCCGCAATCTCGGTGAGCCGGGCGATCTCGCCGGGCTGGTTCATCCCCATCTCCATCACCGCGAAATCGTGGTGAAACTCAACCGGCAACAGGGAAAGCGGCAGACCGATCAGATTGTTGAAATTTCCCTGCGTCTTCAGCACGTTGTATTCCCTGGCCAGAATCGCGGCGATCATCTCCTTGACCGTGGTCTTGCCGCAGCTTCCGGTTATCCCCACCACCTGCAGATCCGGCATCAACGATCTCCGGTAGGCGGCCAGATCCCCGAGGGCGCGGAGGGTATCCGCAACCAAGACCACCGGCACCGGCACCATCTTCTCAGGCGAGGTATCAACCACCAACCCGGCTGCCCCTTTTTCCACGGCCTGCCCGAGATACGCATGGCCGTCAAAATTCTCCCCGCGCAGAGCCACGAACAGATCCCCCGGCTGAATGGCCCGGCTGTCCGTGCAAACCCGCCGGAATCCCGCCTCGGTTCTGCCGGAGAGAAACCTGCCTCCCGTGGCCAAAAGCACCTGGGACAGCGTCCAGACCGGATTCTGCATGACGCCAGAGCCGGAATTCTTTTCCGTTCTTCCGTTTTTCATGCCGCAAGCACCTGTTTTTCGCACCATTGCCAGATCCATCATGCCTCCCCCTCTCTGAGAGCTTGCCTACTTCTTCCGACCATCACCAGTTGACCACCGCAGCCTGGGCTGCGGCTTCAAGCCTGTCATCGAAAAAAAATCTCCCCTCCGGGGTTATCTGATAGGTCTCGTGTCCCTTGCCGCACAGCAGCACCACATCTCCTGATCGGGCATGGCGGATGGTTTCCCTGATCGCCTCTCGCCGGGAAGGCACAATATCATAGCCCTGCATTGCTGTCTGCTGGAGGATGGCCTCAAGACGAAGGCGCGGCAAGGAGGTTTCCAAGATCCCCGCCTCGATGTCCCGCAGGATATCGGCAGCCCGTTCACTCCGGGGATTATCCGACGTGAGCACAGCCACATCGGCCATTTCTCCGGCAACCTTGCCCATCAGCGGCCGCTTCCCGCGATCGCGGTCCCCGCCGCAACCGAAAATCACGATCAAGCGTCCTGCGGTCAGACGGCGCATGGTTTGCAATACATTGGCCAGCGCATCCGGCGAGTGGGCAAAATCCACGAACACACTGACCCCTGCCGGTGCCGGAACCCTCTCCAATCGTCCGGGGGCGGCAGGGGCTTGCGCCAACCCGGCAACAATCTTTTCCCCGGAAATGTTCAGCGCCACCGCCACCCCGACCGCACCGAGGAGATTCTTCAGGTTGAAGGTGCCAACCAGATCGGAACGGAGCTCCAACTCCCCCGCCGGAGTAGTCAGCCTGGCCTCTGTTCCGGCCAGGCTCTCATGGGCCTCCCGCACGGCCACCGTGGTTCCGGTAAAGCCGCAGTCAACCAGGCTTCGCCCTTTTTTGCCCGTGTAGCCCAAGGACTTGTCTGCCCGCAGTTCTGCGAGCAACCGCCGACCCCAGTCGGTACCGGCGTCGTCATGGCTGTCGCAGATGATCACCGCCTTGCCGTTCTCCTTCAGGTACTCGGTAAAGAGCATCTTCTTGCTCGCGAAGTAACTGGCCATATCCCCGTGAAAATCCAAGTGATCCCGACTCAGATTGGTAAACAGCGCCGCATCGAAAAGGATGCCGGCCATCCTTTTCTGCTCAAGGGCGTGGGAGGAGGTCTCCATGATGACATGGGTGACGCCGTTACCCGCCATTTCAGCCAGTATCCGGTGCAGGCTTACCGGATCCGGGGTGGTGAACGGGGCGGGAATTTCCACCGCGTTGTACCGGTAATTCACGGTGCCGATCACCCCGGGGTTGCCCCCCGCCTGTTTGATGATCGACTCCAGCAGATAGGTGGTCGTGGTCTTGCCGTTGGTGCCGGTGATCCCGATCATGCGCATCCGCCGGGCGGGGTGGCCATGGAAACTTGCCGCCGCCTGCCCCAGAGCCTTTGGCGTATCGGCAACCTCCAGACAGACGACCTTGCCATGCTTCCAGCCCCGGCAGCGGCCCTTGCCGACCAGAACCGCCGCGCACCCTTTCTTTACGGCAGCTTCAAGATAGTCATGGCCATCCACGGTCAGCCCGGGGATGGCGACAAACAACGCGCCCGGACCCGCTTGGCGGGAATCGGCGGTGATGCTGCGTATCGCTGTGTCCGGCAGCCTCTCCAGGTTCACGATCTCCATCTCCTCGGCCAATTTCCGTAAGGATACCGCGGCAAGGTTGTTGTTTTTCCCCATGTCCCGTACCCGGTCCGCTACTGCATCGTTTTCAGGTGCAACACGCACTGCTCAACGCCCCGCAAGGCAGCGCCGGCCAAGGGATACTGGCTTGCCACCTGCCCCGACCCGGCAATCTGCAAGCGCACCCCATACGGCTGCAAAACCTGCATCGCCTTGCGGCCGCTCATGCCCCGCACATCGGGCATGACAAGCCCCTGTGGTCCTTGCGCCAGGGCAGCGGGCAGGGCGGATTGCGCCTGAACCAACTCCATTTTCTTGTAATAGCCGACTTCACGCACCGCCAGTTCCTTGGCGGAGGGAGGCTTCACCTGATGCTGCAAAGCGGTTCTGGCCTGCGGCATCATCTCTTCGGCAAGATCCCGAACCGGCGACTTGGCCTGCGGATCGAGATGCGCACCCTCAAGCACGACAATCATGGCGATCTCGGGATTTTCCAACGGGGCCAGCCCCAGAAGAATGCTCTCCATTACCACCGGGCCCGTCACCGCCTTTTCACCAGCCTCGCTCGCCGGCTGCGGAGCACCCTCGGCAGCCGGTTTTACCTGGCTCTGCGGAACAAGATCTTTTTGCAGCAACGATTCGATGACGAAAGTCCCTCTGCCCGGACCCGCAGCCTTTTTCATTTCATTCCGCATGCCGACGCTTACCTCGGGCCGCACGGCAAATTCCCCGATCCCCCGCCGGACCGGCACATCCCACACCTGTTCATCCTGCCAGACGGCACGAAGAACATGGGGAGTCATCACCTGGCCTCCATTGACCAACCGGCAAAACGCCGACAGCAACGCCAGAGGGGTTGCCGTCGGAACAGAATCCTTGTCAACGTGCGGGGCCATCACCTTTGCCGGCGGAGGGGGACTTACGGTTTGGCCCCCTTCGGCCATTCTGTTCGCAGGTCCGGCACCCAAATCCTTTAGGGCAAACATAGCCTCGGGCAAATCCACCTCTCCCTTGACGGTCAAGCCGATTCTGTCCGCAAATGCATTGAAGTCGTCGCGCCCCACCACGGTCTGGGCAAAGCCAACCCCCTCCGGAGAGATATACCTGCCCTCCTGCACCACATTCCAGACGGCCCGCGGGGTTGCTTCCGGCTCAGGGACCGGTTCGCCGCCTCCCGCCACCTCGCTTTTTCCCTTACCAAGCCTGTTATCCATGGCAGCCGCAGCTTGAAACAGGCGATCCATCGCGCCAAGATCAAGGACATCTTCAATGGCCCGGTTCCTGCGCGCCTCCGTGCTGAATTCCCAGAACCGATTGGGATCATAATCCGGCAGGCTGGCCAGCCCGATAATCTCACCGGTGGCCGGGACCATGAGCACCGCCACCCCGGCCTTGGCCCCCGTGCTGAGCGCCAACCCTTTAAGTTTTTGCTCCAGGATATCCTGGAGATGGATATCAAGGGTGAGGATGAGGCTGGCGCTGTCACTCCCTTCGGCTATTTTCCTGCTCACCCCGGCCGCGGCCAGTCTCGGGTCATACACCCCGCCGCCCCGCAGAACACTGTCATAATAAAACTCGACCCCGGCCAACCCCTGCTCATCCTTCAAGAAGCCGATGACATGGGCACCAAGCTGATTCCCCGGATAAAACCGCTGCACCTGATTGATGCGATACACCCCTTTCAGATTGAGGTCGGCGATTTTCACCGCCTTATCACGGCTCAGATCCCTGCCCAGCCAGGCAAAACTTCTTTCCCCCTTCAGGGCGGAGAGAATGCTTTTCTCGTCAAGCTCGAGGATCTTTGCAACCTTGCGGGCAACATCTTCCGGCGCATCGAGCTCCAATGGCCTGGCATACAGGGAACTCCGCTGGAAACTCACCGCCAGCTCCATGAAATTCCGGTCATAGATATTTCTCCGGCCACCACCCCGAACCGCGCTGACCTGTTCCTCCTTTTGCCCGTCGCCTGCTCCCTGCTGCCCGCTCTCATCAAAAAACTGACTTCTTATGGCAACCACGGTAAACACCGCCGCCACCAACAAGAGAATTCCGCCCACCATGACAGGCCGTCGGTCCCGCCCCTCGATTGCCCGCTTCTTCATACCGGGCCTATGGCCTTCTCATCTGCTTGGCAGAAGGCGGGAACAACCCAAGCCTCCCTGCGGCAGCTTCCATTTTTTCCTGCTGCAGCAACGCGTCCCTTTCCGCGGAGAGCGCCACATTGGCTGCGGCAAGTTCGACTTTTTCCTGCTTGCCCTTATCAAGTCTGCCGAGGCCATCCCGCAGAGCGACGCCAAACCAGAGGCTGCCTGCGACCCCCAACAGCATGGCCCCGACCGCTACCGCCCCGATAATCTTGTAGGGACCATCCCATTCGGACCCGCCCGCCCTTCTGCCGGAAACCTTCTGCCGGTTGCCGGCCGCGCCGGAATATTTTTTCGCGTAATCCCGCATCTCAGGTTCGTCCTCTTGCGGCAACCCGCAACTTGGCGCTTCTTGCCCTGGGATTGCGCAGACATTCAGCGCGGCCGGGAGTAAGGGGCTTCTGGGTGACGACCTCAAGCAGGGGGTTTTCCCGGAAAGCCTGTTTTACCAGACGATCTTCCAGGGAATGGAAGGAGATGACACAAAATTTACCCCCCGGCGCGAGCAGGGCGGCGCCATCGGCCAACACCTGTTCGAGGCTGTCAAGCTCCCGGTTGACGGCGATGCGCAATGCCTGAAAAACCTTGGTGGCCACATGGATCTTCTTGGGATGAAACCGCTTGGGAATGGCCTGATCCACCAGGGCGACAAGCTGATCGGTGGAAACGATCCTTTCTTTCCGCCGCTCCGTCACAATCCGCTCGGCAATCCTTCTCGCCTGGCGCTCTTCGCCATAGTAGAAAAAGATGTCCGCCAGCTCTTCCTCGGAGGCTTCGTTGACAAGCTCGGCCGCCGTGGTGGTCTGGCGCTGATCCATCCGCATATCAAGGGGCTCGCTGCCTTTAAAGCTGAAACCGCGGCCGCTTGCATCCAGCTGCAAAGAAGAAAGACCCAGATCGAGCAGCAGGCCGTCAATTGTGCCAATGCCAAGCTCCATCAGGGTCTCCTTTATAGAGGCGAAATTCTTATGCACAAAACGGACACGGCCTGCAAACCGGGCCAGCCGTTCTTGCGCCAGGGTCAGAGCCGCAGCATCCCAGTCAAAGCCAACAACCCGGCCGGTGGGCCCGCAGGCCTCAAGAATCCCTTCCGTATGCCCTCCCAGCCCCAGATTGCCGTCAACATATAAACCTCCATCCACCGGGGCCAGACACGTGACCACTTCCTCGAGCATGACCGGGAGATGAGATGGCTGCATACCGGATCAGAACAGCCCCAATTCCTGAAGCACCTGCTCGAAATTCTGAAAATCCTCGCCGGTCGGTTTGTTTTTGGTCTCCCAAACTTCCTTGTCCCAGATTTCAAAATAGGTAATCATGCCGTTGACGACGATTTCCTTCCGGATGCTGCAATCTTCCCGCAAGGTTGGGGAAAGCAGGATTCTCCCCTGCTTGTCCAGCACGCACTCTTCGGCGCCGCCTATCATGTACCGGATCAACTTGACTGTTTCCGGACTTTTCTGGCCTTGCGCCAGCAGGGCCATCTCCAATTCTTCCCAGTGGGGCAGCGGGTAGGCCCGGATACAGTTATGCCAGGGGATGACCATGAGCCGCTCGTCGCCCTGACTGCGCAGGGACTCGCGGAATCGGGTCGCAATATTCAGCCTGCCCTTCGCGTCGAGCACATGCTCGGAGCGACTGCGGAAACGACAGACCGGATTTTTCACACTCCCCTCAACCACACGCAGCTCCTTGTTTTTCCCCGATCACCCACTTTACACCACTTTATGTACCCTTATAGTGAAAATGGCTGATCAGTGTCAAGGAAAAAACAAGCGAATCCACTTATTACTCCCCCTCCACATCAGCACCGGAAACACTACATATGGAGGCAAAATACAACGTTAAACACCACATAAGGTATCACATGGAGATATTGCCCATATTCCACCCCACCAAATATTTTTTTGTGGGGCAAGGTGGGGTAAATTTTTCACACAAGCCGAATTTCCCCCCCAAAACCGCAAATCCCCCGCAAGGCCACACCACGACACGCTCCACCTCTTTATCTTGCTGATTTTTTGGTTTTTCCTTGCCTTTCCCCTGACTATCATTTAAGGTGCTCCTTTTTTTCCCGAGCCGGGAACAAACCCTTCTTCATGGAAAGTCAAAAAGTTATGGAACAAAGTACAATCAGAAACGTCGCCATCATTGCCCACGTTGACCATGGAAAAACCACCCTGGTCGATCAGCTGTTCCAGCAAAGCGGCATGTTCCGGGAAAATCAGGAAGTAGCAGAACGCCTCATGGACTCCGGGGATCTGGAGAAGGAACGCGGCATCACCATCACCGCCAAGAACGGCTCATATTGCTACAAGGATTACTGGATCAACATCATCGACACCCCTGGACACGCCGACTTCGGCGGCCAGGTGGAACGGGTTCTGCGCATGGCGGACGGCTGCCTCCTTCTGGTGGACGCCCAGGAAGGCCCCATGCCCCAGACCTATTTTGTTTTGAAAAAGGCGCTGGCCGCAGGGCTGCGCATCATCGTGGTGATCAACAAGATCGACAAGCCCGCGGCCCGCTGCGAATGGGTGGTTGACCAGGTTTTCGACCTCTTTGTCAAACTCGAGGCCCCGGACCATCTGCTGGATTTCCCGGTGGTCTACGCCTCGGCCAAGCAGGGCTACGCCAAGCATCACCTCACCGACGAATCCACCACCATGGAGCCGATCTCCCAACTGATCGCCACCCATGTGCCCCCGCCATCGGGCGACCCCAATGCGCCCTTGCAGATGCAGGTCAGCTCCCTGGACCACTCCCCCTACCTTGGGCGGCTCGGCATCGGCAAGGTGCTGAACGGCACCCTGAGCATCAACAAGCCCATTGCCGTGGCCAAACGGGACGGCAGCATCTCCCCGGCCCGGCTCACCAAGATCTTCCGCTTTGAATCCGACAAAAAAGTGGCCACCGACACGGCCGGGGTCGGCGAGCTGGTGGCGGTGGCAGGCATGGACGACGTTACCGTGGGCGTGACCTTTACCGACGCGGACAACCCCATGCCGCTGCCCATGATCGATATTGATCCGCCGACCATCTCGATGAACTTCATCCCCAACGATTCGCCCTTTGCCGGGCTGGAAGGGAAATTCGTCACCTCCCGGCATCTCGAGGAGCGGTTGCGGCGCGAGACCTTGGCCGACGTGGCCCTCAGGGTCGAGCCCATGTCGGAAGGCGTGGGCTATGTGGTTTCCGGCCGCGGCGAGCTGCATCTTTCCATCCTCATTGAAAAGATGCGCCGCGAGGGATTCGAGCTCCAGGTTACCCGGCCCCAGGTCATCATGAAGCAGGAAGGCGGTGTTACCCTCGAACCCTACGAGGAACTGACCGTTGACGTGGACGAGCAGTACGCCGGAGCGGTCATCGAACGGCTGGGGATGCTGCGGGGGCAGATGCAGGAGATGCACCAGGCAAACGGCATGAACCGGCTGGTCTACAAGATCCCCACCCGGGGCTTGCTGGGCTACCGCTCGGAATTCATGACCGCCACCAAGGGTCTGGGCATGATGAACTACGTGTTCGCCGAATACGGCCCCTATGCAGGCGACATCATCAACCGGGTCAACGGCGTGCTCACCAGCATGGAAACATGCACCACCGTGGCCTACGCCCTGTTCAACTTGCAGGACCGCGGCCGCTTGTTCCTCGGCCCGGGCGTCAAGGTGTACACCGGCCAGATCATCGGCGAAAACGCCCGCAACCAGGACATGGTGGTCAATCCGGCCAAGGGCAAGAAGCTCACCAACATGCGCGCTTCCGGCTCCGACGAAAACGTAGTGCTCACCCCGCCGGTGCAGATGAGCCTGGAAGACTGCATCGCCTATATCAATGATGACGAGTTGGTGGAAGTGACTCCGCTGTCGATCCGGCTGCGGAAGAAGAAACTCGCCGCAAAATAACAAGAGCGCAGGCTCTCTGCCTGATTGTGCCCCACCAAAAAAAGGCCATGCCGGATATCCGGCATGGCCTTTTTTGTTTTCCCTGCAAGAAAACCAGCTACAACACCACGGTCCGCTTGATGTACTGCACGACCTCCTGCGGATCATCCATGACCTGGAAGTAGAGCAGATCGTCCTCGTTGATATATTTTTCCGCCAGCATGCGCTCCTTGATCCAATCCACCAGCCCGCCCCAAAAATCAGAGCCCACCAGAATGACCGGGAATCGTTTCACCCGCCTGGTCTGGATCAGAGTCAGGGATTCGAACAGCTCGTCCATGGTGCCAAACCCTCCGGGCATCCCGATAAAGGCCATGGAATATTTGACAAACATCACCTTGCGCACGAAGAAATACTTGAAGTTGAGCGGCACGTTGGTAAAGGGATTGGGCTCCTGCTCAAAGGGCAGGTTGATGTTGAGCCCGACGGAAAGCCCTTCGGCAATGGCCGCGCCTTTGTTGGCCGCCGCCATGATCCCTGGCCCGCCGCCGGTGATGATGCCGTACCCGGCCGTGGCCAGATCAAGGGCGATCTGCTCGGCCAGCTTGTAATAACGGTCTTCCGGGCTGATCCGGGCGGAACCGAAGATCGAAACCACCGGACGGCCGATGTTGGCCAGGGTGTCAAACCCCTCGACAAACTCACTCAGGATTCGAAACAGCCGCCACGAATCGCCAACCTGAAAACTATCCAGCGAATACTGCTGCCGCTCGTCAACAACCCCGGCCTTGGTAACCCTCATCTCCGATCTCCTTTAAAAAATTATCCGCCGGCCTCGCACAAAAATCACGCCATGCGCGGTTGCCGTCATCCCGGCACAAGCCGGAGGTAAGCGAGCTTGCAAGACTCCGATCCAGAAGTTCCGGGAGAATGTGTCAACTCTGGACCCCGGCTTCCGCGGGGTGACGGTTTCACACAAGATTCCCCGGCAGCGCCTTTCAGAAAAGAGCTGCCAAAGCCGCCTGGGCCGGGGCATACTCCGGGGAGTGCCGCAGCACCTTCTCATAGAGTTTTCTGGCCTTGCCCGGCCGCCCCTGTTTCTCAAGGAGTCTGCCCAGCAACAGCGCCGCCTCGGCCTGGCGCGGATCAAGCCGGAGGCATTCCGCCAGGGACTGCATCGCCCCTTCCTGGTCCTGGGTCAAGGCCTGGACCAGGCCAAAGCGGTACCAATGGGAACCCTTGCCCCCATCCAGTTCAACCGCCTGCCCGCACAGGGCCAGGGCGATGTCATACCCCTGTTTTTCCAGGGCATAGAGCCGACCAAGCCTGCTCAGCGACCCGGCGTCCCTGGGGTTGCCGCTGACCGCACGCTGATAGGCGGCAATGGCCAGAGCGTTTTCTCCCAAGGCCTCGCAGGCCCGGCCAAGCCAGCGCGCCACCACCATGGGCTCTCCGCCCTGTTGGGGATTCTTTTTGATCAGCTCTTCGCAACGTTCCAAGACCTCCCGAGCTTCGGCGTATCTGCCCTGCCGGCAATAGAGCATGCCCAGATGCTGCAGGAGATCGGGATGCTCGTGGTCCACGGCCAGCGCCCTTTCCCAGAGCGCCAGCGCCTCGACACCCTCGTCGTCATCCAGACAGATGAAGCCCAGGTTGAACAGGGCCATGAAATTTTCCGGTTCCGCCGCAAGTGCCTTTTGAAAACAGGCCCGGGCCGCCTTGGGCCGATTGAGCTGGATGTTGGCAACCCCCATGCTGTTGAGGATGTTGACGTTGCCCGGCTCAAGGAGCAAACCTTGCCGGTATTCCCCAAGGGCCTTGACCAGATCGCCCTCGTTATAATAGACATCCCCGCTGATATTGAGGCTGACCGCGTCAAAAACAGCCAGCGAATCCGGACCGAAAAAGGCTGCGTGCTGCAAAGCCTTCCGGCAGTTCAAGGGCAGGGCTGACTTTTTGAAATCATGATAGGGAAAGGTGGCCACCCCCATGGAAAAGGAGCTGCCGCCGATACCCTCCATCTTGGTGCGGAAATCCGCGAGCCAGGCCCGGGCCGCCTCGCCGTCCAGCCCCTCCAGGAAAAGAAACGCCTCCCGCTGATTGACGAGCACAAGCCCCTTCTCCTGGCCAAGCAGGGTTCTCAGCCGTTTGGAAAAATGATTGCTGGCCGGTTCCTGATCCATCCGCAACAAGACCAGGGAGAAAAGGGATTTGCCCCGATACAGACCGCGCAATTTTCGCAGCACCGATTCCGGAGTCTTGCGAAAGGGGTGGGATTCTATATCCTGGGCGGTGACATGGCCGCAGAGGCTGAAAGGCCCCCGCAGACGGGCGGTGCGCAGAGCCTGCCAGGCCTGCTCCAGAAGTTGTTCCGGAGCGCCGCTCCCCTGGGGGTCGTGGGGCGTCACCGTGGTGATGCCGAGATGGGCGGTGACGAAATTTTCCCGCTTGAGCCGCAAAAGCAGCGATTCGCCCAGCTGCCGGGCCTGTTCCATGTCCACCCCATACCAGAGCAGGCCGAAGATCCCGGCGCCGAGATGGTGCAGGTGCATATCCTCCCCGATCATGGAGGCAAGACAGCTGCCGGCTCGGACGATATAGCGCAGACTCCGGTCCGCGTCACGGGTGCGCGGATAGACCTCCAACAGGGCAAGAGTGGCCGGGGCCAGGGGCGACAGGGCTTCCTCCGCTTCCTGCTCAAGAGCCTCGAGCTCCCCCCGCAGATGAAACCCGTTCACCAGGCCGGTGGCCGGATCCTGACAGCTCTGCTTGAGCAGGTAAAACTCCCTGGAGATGATATGGCTCTGCTCGTCGAGCCAGACAGTCGGCATCCCGTAGAGCTGTTCCTCGCCGCCCCGGACCACCAGCAGTCCGCAAAGCGTTTCCCCGCCCCAGATGGGGAGCAGCAGCTCCAGCCGCTGTCCATCGACCACGGGCAGATGGTTCTCGCGGATCTGGGTCAGCGCACCCTGCAGCTCCGGGGGCGGGTCGCCCTCCTCTTCGCCCAAGGGCATCAGTTGGGCCGTATCGCAGGGGAAAAAATCAAAGGCGGTCTTGGTGAACAGCGTGGAAAAACGGCGAAGATCGGCAGGGGTCAGGGGCCCGGCCTCAAACAGCAGAGGGATGGTCATTGTCACTTAGCCTCGAAAACTTCTTTCAAACAGTTGGCCAGCAGCGGGATTTCCTTGTCAGCCACGGTACGCATGTCAAGGAGCAGCCGATCATCCTCGATGCGGCCGAGCACCGGCAGCGGTAGCTCCCGTAATCCCTTTTCCAGCTCATTGACACTCCGGTCCAAGGGGGCAAGGGCCACCCCCCGGCTGGGCAGGGGCTGTTCCGGCAGCGAACCGCCGCCCACCATGGAGGCGAGACTCTTGAGTTCCACCCGGCAGACCGGGCCAAGCTCCTTGGTGATCAGACGGCGCAGCCGCTTGGCCCGGTGGTCGATGGCCTCAAGCGGCATGGCCAGCATGGCCAGGGTGGGGATGGCAGCAAAGGCCTGTTCCTCGTCAAAGTACAGACGCAGCACCGCCTCCAGCCCGGCCAGGGTAAATTTGTCGATGCGCAACGCCCGGTTCATGGGGTTTTGCTTGATCTGCTCGATGATCGCTTTCTTGCCCACAATAAGCCCGGCCTGGGGGCCGCCCAGCAGCTTGTCGCCGCTGAAGGTCACCACATCGACCCCGGCCCGGACCACCTCGCCCACCGTGGGTTCCTTGGCCAACCCGAAGCGGGAAAGATCCACCAGACAGCCGCTACCCAGATCCTCCATGACCGGAATGTTGTGCTTGGCTCCCAGCGTGACCAACTCCGCCAGCGGAACCTCGGAGGCAAAGCCGATGATCCGGTAGTTGCTGGTGTGCACCTTGAGGAGCAGGGCTGTTTCCGGGGTAATCGCGCCCTCATAATCGCGGAGATGGGTGCGATTGGTGGCGCCCACCTCCACCAGCTTGGCCCCGGTCCGGCTCATCACCTCGGGGATCCGGAAGGAGCCGCCGATCTCCACCAGCTGCCCCCGGGAAACGATAACCTCGCGCCCCTTGGCCAGGGTGTCCAGCACCAGCATCACCGCGGCGGCATTGTTGTTGACCACCAGTCCGGCCTCAGCCCCGGTCAGCTCGCAGAGGATCTCCTCCACCAGGCTGTAGCGGCTGCCCCGCTTGCCCGTGGCCAGATCAAGCTCCAGGTTGGAATACCTGCTGCCCACGGCCAGCAGGCTCGCCATGGCCGATTCAGGCAACAGGGAGCGGCCGAGATTGGTATGCACCACCACGCCGGTGGCGTTGATCACGGTGCGGAAGTTGGGACGGAGCTTGGCGGCAAGGAGGGCGGCGAAACGGGGAAGCAGGGCCGTCTGGGTAAGATCACCGGGTTTGATGGGCACGCCCTTGAGGATCTCCTGCCGGAGCGACTCCAACAGTTGGCGCACCGAGCTTTTCACCAGCGAAACAGGCGCAGCGGGAAGCGGGTCCAGCCAGCCTAGAAATTCATCAACCTTGGGAATAGCCCGAAGCAGGCGTTGGGTGGAAGCTGTCGGCTGCCCGGCGGATTCAGGTTTTGTGGTCATTCACTCCCCAGTTCAGGTAGAAAACGGAAGAAGAAACGCGGTCTCGCATAAGAAACCCATAACATACTGAAAGGACTTACCGTTTTTCCGGAAAACTGTCAAGGGCAGGCAACGGCATTCTGCGCGGGCAACCCGGTCTTCCGCCACCGTTGTCCGCCCGTCTCCCTGGCCGCCGAGATACCACTTGACATCAACATATAAATGTATATTTATATTGTATGGATCCAGTCCAGCGCGTGGTTCCATCACCTGTCACCCTAAAAGGAGGTCCGGTTATGAAAGAGACACTGTGCCAATGCCAAACGACTCCGAACGTGAACGAGCGCGCCACGGCCGTAACCGTGGCGATCCCTGCCGACCTGCTCGAACAGCTGCAGGAAGCGGCGACCGTGGCGGGGACCGACTATCAGTCCCTCTTGCTCTGCTATGCCCGGCAAGGGCTGATCAACAGCGGGGCGCAACTGAAACGGGGACAGTTCGTGGAGCATGTGAAGGAAGTTCTGGAAAAACATGGCGTCCAGACCAATGTCATCGAAGAAATTTTCAGCAAATTTCTCTACTGATGCGGTCATGGCCCGACGCCGTCCGTCATATGCCCCGCATGCCGGAGGATCCCACCCTTTCGTTGCCTGCGCGGGACGTGGTGACGGACGGTGGGACCGGAGGATTGCCACAACTTCATGAATACCCGTGAATCCGAAATAAACCTGCAGGCCCTTGCCGTTCTCGCCAAGTGCCTGGCCGATGAAAATCGCCTGCGCATCCTGCTCTGCGTCGGCAACGGGAAAAAATCCGTCTCCAGGATCGTGGAGGAACTCGGGTTGTCACAGCCCCTTGTTTCCCACCACCTCAAGGAACTGAAGAGATCCCTGCTCGTGCAGGTCGAACGGAGCGGTCCATTTGTCTATTACGAGATGGCGGATGCGCGGATTCTCAGCATCCTGGAGAATCTGGACGGTTTGGGAAAGGATTTGCTCAACAAAAGAACAACCTTTTAATTGGGGGGATTGCCTGTTCACATGGAAGAGATTCAAAAAATAATAGACCGGATGAACCCGGAAGAGGCGCTGACCGGGATGGCCGCGGTTGCCAGCAAGCTTTTTCCCCAGGTAAGCGAGGAGGCCCGGCTCGGTTTTGTGGTGGGCCTCATCGGGGAGGCCGGCGCCGACAAGGTGGCAAGCCTGGTCCAGCTCTGACTGGCGGAGTGCATGGGCGAAGGTGTCGACCCAACCAAGATGTGCCAAAGCCTGGTGGACAAGGTAGCCCGGTCCAAACAGCTGCGCTCGGTCACCGATCCTGAGCTGCTGGTGCTGTTTGAGGACTGGCTGGATGAAATGGAAGGCGAGGTGGCCGATTATCTGCGCCGACGCCCGGACGCGGATGCGCCGGCGCTTTCCCGTGAACTCGGGTTGTCGCTCCGCGGAGCCACCTTTCTGCTCGCCAAGCTACGGCGGGAGACACAAACCGACTGAAAAAGGGAGGAACCATGATGATCCGCTTTTTTCTGAACGAACCCAACGGCAAGGCCTGAGGCCATTTCCTGGAGATGATGCCCAGGTTGGGCGCACAATACGACATCGCCATCGAGGTCATTTCGAAACCCCGGGCCGACTACCAGACCGATGCCTATTTCCAGCTGGACCTGCCCGTTGCCCCGGCCATCATGGTGGGCGAGGAAGTGATCACCGAGGGCAAGGACGTGGATGACCAGACGGTGGAGGCGGCCATCCGCCGACATCTGGGGCTGCCTGCGCCGCCCTGAGAGAAAAAACGATGTCTCCCCTCCTGCGGCGGAGGGGAGACAGAAAACCGGAGTTGAGCGGGAGGACATGGCATGCGCAAAAAAATTCTGGTACTCGGCGGCTCCTTCGGCGGCCTGACCGCGGCATTCGAAGTCAAACGGCTGCTGGGCGAACGGGCCGAGGTGACGGTCATCGGCAAGGAGGACCACTTTGTCTTTCTGCCGTCCCTGCCTTGGGTGGTCACCGGCCGCCGGCAGGGGGCGGAGCTTACCTTGCCGACCAGCACCATCCTGGCCCGGCGGCGGATCCACTTTGTGCACGGCACGGCCCGCAACGTCGATCCGGTGGGGATGCGCGTGACAACCGACACCGGATCACACGACTACGATTATCTGGTCATCGCCACCGGGCCGCACCTGGCCAATGAAGAGATCCCCGGCCTCGGCCCGGAAAAGGGCCACACCCATTGCATCTTCACCTTGGAGGCTGCCCGACAAAGCCGGGATGCGTGGCAAAAGCTGCTGGCCGCGCCGGGGCCGCTGGTGCTGGGCTCCACCCAACTGGCAAGCTGCTTCGGGCCCTATTACGAGCTGATCTTTGAACTCGACCACGAACTGCGCCGGTGCCGCATGCGCCACAAGGTGCCCATCACCTATCTCACCTCCGAGCGCTGCCTCGGCCACATGGGGATCGGCGGCCTCGGCCCTTCCCGGCGCTTCATCGAGGATGAATTCGCCCAACGCGATATCAACGCCGTGGTCAGCCGCGCCGTGACCGGGGTCGAGCCGGAGAGCATCCACCTGGATGACGGCAGCAGGCTGCCCTTCAAACTGGCCATGCTGGCGCCGCCCTTCCGGGGGGTGGCCGGGGTGGCCGACCTCGGCAATCCCCGAGGCTTTATCCCGGTGGACAATTATTATCGCCACCCGCAACATGCCAATATCTACGCCGTGGGCGTCGCCGTGGCCATGGCGCCGCGGGAGCCGACGCCGGTGCCGACCGGTGTGCCGAAAACAGGGCACATGACCATACGGATGGCCAAAACAGCGGCCTATAACATCGCGGCCGACTGCAACAACACCGCGCCGGTTGCGGTCGAGGATCTCAACGTGCTCTGCCTGATGAGCATGGGAAAGACGGGAGTGATGATGTTTGCCGACCCGGTCCTGCCGCCCCGGCAGAAATCATTGCTCAAGACGGGCCGCTGGGTGCCCTGGGCCAAGGCCGCCCAGGAACGCTACTTCCTCTGGAAGATGCGGCACGGGTTGAGCCGGTTGCCGTGACCACCATGCAGACCAAAAAGGAGAACAGAACCATGCCCGTTGCCACTCCCGTTCCGGAACATCATAAAAAGATGAAACCCTGGCTGAGCCTGGGTTTTGTGGCCCTGCTGACAGGCGGCTGGCTCTATTACCCGCTGGGATATTTCCTGCTGGCCTGCATGGCCGGCGCCATGGGCATCGGGTTCGTCAAGGGCAGATACTGGTGCGACTGGCTCTGTCCGCGGGGAAGCTTCTGGGATACCGTTCTCAAACGGTTCAGTTTTCGCAAGAAGGTTCCGGCCTTTTTCCGCCATCCTGTTTTTCGTGCAGGCTGGCTACTTCTGTTGATGACCATGCTGGCCATTCAACTCACTCCTGTTTGGGGCGACTTTTACAGGATGGGCAAACCGTTTGTCATGATCCTCACGGTGACCACCGTGGTGGGCACGGTTTTTGGCCTGCTGTACCATGAACGTATCTGGTGCATGTTCTGCCCCATGGGGACCATGGCCAATATCCTGGGCCAGGGCAAAATGGCCCTTCAGATCGATGAGTCCTGCATCAGTTGCGGGATATGCGAAAAGGTGTGCCGGATGCAGATCAACCCCGGTTCGTACCGGGAGATCGGCCTGGTGACCAACGGCGACTGCCTGAAATGCTCGTATTGCGTGGAGAGCTGTCCGCAACAGGCCCTCGGCTTCCGCGCAGCGTCTGAAAGGCGGACGGATTAAAAAGAGGAGTACCGACCAAGGAGGCAATCATGATCGAGATGGTTCTGTTCCACAGCGGCAACCCGGCCTGAGCGACCTGCCAAAAGGCCACGGGCGTGGCCAAGGCAATGCAGGAACGGTTCAGGGGCCGGCTGGACCTGAAGATCCACACCGTAAATTCCCCGGAGGCGGCGGCCTATCCCCTGAAGGGCGCGACCAATGTCTTTGTCGGAGAGGAATGGGTTGCCCTGGATGTGGCGACGTCCATGGAAAAAATGGAGGCGTACCTCAATACAATCCTCGCCGATGCCGGTTGAGAATTTTCTCGCCTCCGGGTTACGGGTTGCGCGAACAAGCAGGCCCAAGCCTCCGCGCAACCCGATTCCCGGCCCCCATCAAAACTCCTCGATCCGCTTCCTGAACCAGCGGAGCACCGCCTCTTTCTTCTCGGCGATGTCGATCTCGTAGATGTCCTGCGGGAAAAGCAGCTGGGCCACCCCGGAGTCGAAGATCCGCTTCACCTCATACTCGTCGTGGGAGACCTCCCGCTGATAGATATAGTTGAGGTACGAGCGGTTGGTGTGGACGATGAACTCCACGCGCATGCCGCCCATGCGGGCGAAGAACTTGAACATCTGGGTCTTGGCGGAGCTACCGATGCTCCCGCTGTGATGCGCGCCGCCGGAAAGGGTGTCGCTCACCTCCTCCAGGGTCATCAGCGATCCGGCCCTTGTAGCGCTGCGGGTCAGGTGCTTCTGGAACGCCTTGACATCCGCCACCGAATCCACCACCCCCATGAGACCCAACTCATCATCCACCGCCACGGCGGGATTTTCCTCGCCCTTGCGCAAAAGCTTGAGCACCTTGGCCTCGGACTGCTTCTTGCGGATGGAGACATAGATCGGCACCTCGGCCCCGTTGGCCTCAAAGCGCCTCCGCTTGATCAGGGTGAGTTTCTGATTGGCCTTCCGTTCTATGGCTCGGGCCTGCTCCCGGTTGATGACCTCAACCCGTTTACAGGAAAAGGTTTCCGGGTCATGGTCGCTCAGGAGGTAGGCGATCTCCAACTCACCGATCCTGCTCTCTCTGCTCCAGACGTATTCGTTCAAAAAATCGAGAAACTGGCCGAATTTGGCCTCCACCTCGGTTTCCCGCTCGCGCTGATCGATGGAAGCGGCAAGGTTCATGAGGATCAGCTTGCGCTTGGCCTCGAACCTGGCCTTCTTGTGATAGCGGTCGTCAAAGAGGATGAGCAGCAGATCCACCGGGCTCTTGCAGGAGTCGATCTCGTTGGTCATCTCGATATAGGAGGCGTAATTGGCCAGCACCTTCGCCTTGAGGTAGTTGATCACCCCGTCGGCGGTGCGCGAGTAGGTGTTGACCCGCAGGATCACCTCCCGGGCGCTGCCCTCGATGCCGAACATGTTGCCCAGCAAGCGGTACGCCCGTTCGTTGACCTGGCGGCGACGCTCCGGGCTGGCGATGATCTCCCGGATCTCCGCAAAGGTCCGGACATCGAGAAACTCGAAGATCTGGTTGCGCAGAATCCGGTAGCGGGTGGCCATGCCGGCCTCGGCCAAACCACGGGCAAAGAGCCGCGCCTCCCGGGAAAAAGGGGCCAGAACCGGCGGATGATCCCCGGTGGCAAACGGACCGGTGCGGTCCAGCAGTGAAAAGATATTGTCTTTGTTCATAATGGGCCTCGTTGCGGTCGGCATCTCCAAGGGTGGAGAGCCTATTGCAGCTTAGAGCCGGAAGGGGAAATGTTCAAGCATTCTGTTGGTCGGGGGTGGTCATAATTTTGCGCGATTGCAAGACCTGACTTTCCGGACGAGAGAGGAGGCATTCATTCCCGGCTTTCCTGACCTCCGGCGGCATTAGCTGTACTGGCTGAATAGGCTTGGCGTGGATCGTTGAGTCGTGGGAATGCCCTCCGCAATGCCCCCTCCCCAACCAATGGGGTCAGCACCCGCCGCACCAGATCGTTCGAATCCCGGCGGAGCAGATGAGCAAGCACGCGTACCCCAAGATAACGTCCCGCGCAGAGTTGCAGAACTACTTTGCGCATCACGTCGGGACGACTCCGTTGGTGGCTGCTCACCGGTTGAGCCAACGATTCCAGCTGAAGCAGATCCTCTGGAGGCACATCCGCTACCTCAACCAGCAGGGGTAAGTCGAGCTCCTGTGGAAAAACGCCAAGCTCCTGTGGTAAGCCGCCAAGCTCCTGTGGTAACGGCTCGGCACTCCCGTTGTCCGAACCGGTACGATCCGACGACTCAGTGGCAAAATTGGCTGTACTGCCGCGGGATTGCCATGGCGCGAAGTGAATACTCCACCGCCTAGAAGGCGGTGGCTTCAAGTAACAGCTAAAGCTGGCGGGGTCGGCTACGCCGACTTCTCGTCATCACCTTCAACCTTGAAATTGTCATCGGAGGCGGCGTCTTGTTT
>JAJZPC010000051.1 GCA_021811385.1 Deltaproteobacteria bacterium
CAACTTCGGGGCAATCCGCCACGTAAAGATCACCTTCTTTATGCACAACAGCGGTAAAGGTATTCATTGGGGCACCTCATTTTCTGCTTCGGTTCATTTTGCTTCTGTCGAAGCAGCCTGATTCATTGCGTACTGATTATTCTACCCATCAATTATGAAAAAAACCAGCATGCAGTCAGTGCGCGGGTTGTCTCGGGGCGGCTGAAGTTTTTCCAGCCGCCCCGTTTTTCATCGTGCGCTTATTTTCCCACCAGCCGCTCCAAAATCCTGTAGCTCCGCGCCACCATGTTTCTGGGCTCCACCATGAGTCCGGCCTGGATCATGGCGTTGTCGAAGATCTGTTCCACCACACTTGCCGCCACCTCTCCGTCCTTCTCTTTCAGCCCGGCCAGCCCCTTGATCAAGGGATGGGTGGTGTTGATCTCCAGGTTTTTGCCGCCGAACTGCTGCAGCCCCTGGCCGGAGGCGCGCATGATCCGCTCCATGCTGCTGGTGACAAAGCCGTCGGGGTTGACCACCATGGCCGGGCTGTCGGTGAGGCGTTTTGAGGCGATGACCTCTTTCACCTGCTCGCCCAGCACCTCCTTCATCCAGGTGGTCAGGGTCTCGGACTCCTTGGCGTCCATGGCCTCGCTCTTTTCTTTTTCTTTGTCCGCCTCGGTTTCCGCCGGGGCTTCGGGAAGGTCGAGATCGCCGCGATCGGCGGAGAGCAGTTTTTTCTCGTCAAACGAGCCCAGGTGGCTCATGGCGAAATCGTCGATGGGCTCCAGGGTATAGATCACCTCGATATTGCGTTTCTTGAAGGCCTCGATGTAGGGGCCGTTTTCAATGGCCTCCCGGCTGGGGCCGTTGATATAGAAGATCTCCTTCTGCCCCTCGGGCATGCGTTCCACATACTCGGCCAGGGAGGTGAAGACTCCGGCTTCGGTCTTGGAGGACTCGAAGCGCAGGAGCTTGGCCGCCTCCTCGCGGTAGGCAAAGTCCGAGATCACCCCTTCCTTGATGAACATGCCGAAGTTCTTCCAGAACTCGGTGTATTTCTCCGGCTCGCTCTTGGCCAGCTCCTCCAGGAACTTGAGCACCCGCTTGGTCACCACCTTGTTGATCTTGGCAACCAGGGCGCTGTCCTGCAGGGCCTGGCGGGAGATGTTGAGCGGCAGATCCTCGCTGTCGATGACCCCGCGCAGGAAGCGCAACCACTCGGGAAGGATGGTCTTGCTGTGTTGCTCGATCAGCACCCGCTGGCAGTAGAGGTTGACCCCCGGATCCATGCGGCCGAAACCCATGGCCTCGAAATTTTCCTTGGGGATGAAGAGCAGGGTTTTGATGGCCAGGGGGGCGTCCGCGGAAAAATGGAGCCTGGCCAGGGGCTCGTCATAGGCATTGGCGATGAACTTGTAAAACTCGGTGTACGCCTCCTCGTTGACCTCGCTCTTGCCCAGGGTCCAGATGGCCTGCACCGTGTTGATCGCTTCGCCCTTGAGCTTGATGGGGAAGGGGACAAAGCTGGAATACTGCTTGATGATCCTCCGGATGGTCTGCTCGTCGGCGAACTGCTTGGCCTCGTCGGTGAGCTCCAGGGTGATGCTGGTGCCGCGCCGGATGCCGGGGCACATGGCGATGGTGAAGGTGCCGCCGCCGTCGGAGATCCATTCGTGGCCCATGTCGTCCATGCGGAAGGAGCGCGATTTGACCGTGACCTTTTTGGCCACCATGAAGGCGGCATAAAAGCCCACGCCGAACTGGCCGATCAGGTTCACCTCCTTGCGGTCCGTTTCGGAAAGCTTGCTGAAAAAGGTTTTGGAGCCGGAATGGGCGATGGTGCCCAGGTTGGCCTCCAGCTCGCCCCGGTCCATGCCGATGCCGGAATCGGTGATGGTGATGCTGTTTGCCTTGTCGTCAAACTCGATGGTGATTTCCAGAGGCACATGGCTGTCGAAGACCTCCTGCTCCACCACGCTCTGATGGCGGAATTTTTCCAGGGCATCCGCAGCGTTGGAGATTAATTCGCGCAGGAATATCTCCTTTTCCGTGTAGAGCGAATGGATCACGATATCGAGCATCTTTTTTACTTCGGCCTGAAATTCCTTGGTCTCTGTCTGGGGGGTGGTTTTCTCGGAACTCATTGTTTCTCTCTCTGGAATGGATTCGTTTGGGCGTTGCAGGCGCGTGCGCCTGGGCCTTGAATGCTTCTTTTTTGTCGAACCGGGCAAGTCGGCTCACAAAATAATCATCCCCATGGCCCTGTCAAGCCTGGCAGGCAGAGGTTCGCAAACAGGGAGCGTGTTCGTTTGCAATGCCTCCTAGATATTTACAACCGCGCCCGGATATGTGATAATCGCACCAATGGGATTGTTGTCATGCGCCTGCCATGGCCCATGGCAGCCCAAGTCCTTTTAACAACCGGGAAAAGCGATGATCGATGTAGCCGCGGAATATGTCAAGGATGTGGAAAAGATAGCCCCGTGTCCGGAGGTGGCGCTGGATGTATTGTCCATGGCCCACGCCCCGGATTGTTCCATCCCCAAGCTGTCGGAAAAGATCGAGCAGGATCCCGGCCTTACCGCCAACATGCTGCAGATGGCCAACTCCGCCTACTTCGGCCACATGAAAAAGATCACCTCGGTCAAGGACATCATCGTCCGCATGGGGGTGGACGCGGTCAAGATCATCTCCATCACCAGCGCTTCGGTGGGGCTGCTCAGGTCGCCGCAGGCGGCCTATGCCCTGGGGAGGGGCGAGCTCTGGCGTCACTCCTTTGCCGTGGCCATCCTGTCCAATATCATTGCCCGTTACGCCAAGGCCCGGGATACCTCCGCCATTTACACCGCGGGTCTGCTCCATGATGTGGGCAAGGTGATCCTCGACCGGCCCCTGCAGCTTGAGAGCTACAACCGGAGTGAATACGACGAACAGGAGGAGCTGCTGGCCGTGGAGCGGCGGTTGCTGCATACGGACCACGCCGAGGTGGGCATGGCCTTGCTGGAAAAATGGGGTTTGCCCGAGGCGGTTGCCGTTCCGGTCGGCTTGCACCATGACATGGCCCAACCCCAGTCAAGAAGGCTGGGATCCAAGATCATCTATCTGGCCGATCATCTGGTGCATCTCACCGAATACGACGCAGGCAGCGCCGGGGATTTCTTTTTTGATGTGCTGGCCTATGAGCGCCTGAAAGGGGAGCTGCCCGATGTGCCCAATTTTGAATGCAACATGCGTTTGATCATCGAAGAGTTTGTCGATAAATATCACGATGCCGTCGCCGTGTTCAGTCTGTAGTCCCCCATGCTCTGCTATCTCGCCGCCGGCGCTCTGCTCGGGCTTGGCGCCGGCCGCTCCTGATCCCGTCAAGGAAGAGCTCACCCTCCGCAGTGGTATCTCCTAGGCCGCTTCGCCGATCAGCACCGCCTCCTGGGTATGCATGAGGCAGTCGATGTCCAAGAGGATGGTTACGCCCTCGGCGAGTTTGGCCATGCCCAGCAGGCACTGGCTGTCAACCGCGCTGCCGAATTGGGGCGGATCCTCCACCTCCTGCTCCTTGATGGAGACCACCTCGGAGACCGCATCGACAATGATGCCGATGAGCCGGGAGCCGGTAAGGCCGGAGACCTCCACCACGATGATGCAGGTGCGGTCGTCGTACTCCGTGTTCTCCATGCCGAACTTGCTCCGCATGTCCATGACCGGGATGACCTTGTCCCGCAGGTTGATGACCCCTTTGAAAAAGGGCGGCATCTGCGGCAATTCGTGGATGGTCATCAGGCCGATGATCTCCCGGACATCGAGGATGCCCAGACCGTACCGCTCCTTGCCCAGGGTGAAGATCAGGTACTTGCCTTCGCGGGAGGCGAGGGACTGGTCGATGCCCAGCTTCCGGGCCGCGCCCCGGGGCGCGGCTGTTTCCTGGCCCGCTCCCGCCGTCATCGGCGGATGCTTGCAGGCGATATCGGCAAAACGGGTGTCGATAAACTCGGCGAGATCGATGCGTCTCCCGATCTCCATCTTGCTGGTCATGTAGTCCTGGATGGTCTCCAGATCTTCCTTGACCGGATAGAGATTGTCCGTGGTGATCCCCTGGGGGTCGGAGAGCACGGTGCGGAGCAGACCGGGTTCGAGGCCGATCTTTTTCTGGGGGTCGAGAAAGGTTACGGCGATCTCCGCCGCCTCGTCCACATGGTCGCGGATATGGAGGCCTGCTTCCACCAGCATGGTGGTGAATTCCTGCACCGCCGCCGGGTATTTTTGGATGATCTCATCCCGGAAGACCACCACGCAGCAGGGATGGTCCTGCCACACCTCGCTGGAGAGGAACTGGCGCTCGGCAATGCCTGCGGTGATGGCCCTCGAGCCGATGGGTTCGGCCACCAGAAAACCGCTGGCTTCGGCATTGTCCTTTAAAAACTCCGGCATGGCCACCGGCGGCACCACGTCGAAAAGAACGTTGACCGCCTCCTTGCCCGCCACCCCGGGCCGCAAGCCCATCTGGGTGAAGTACATGTGGGCGAGCATGTTGTGGATCGACATCTTGTGGGGGATATAGAAGGTCTTGTGCTTGAAGAACTGCTGGTACGGCTTGACATACTTGCCGGTTTTGTTGCGCACGCAGATGCTGCCGTTGCGGTGGGCGAAGAGCACCAGCTTGATGGGCACCCCGTAGCTGAAGAGATCCATGGCCATGGGCGCCAGGATAAAGGCGCCGTCCACCTCGCCGTTTTCAAGTGCACTCTGCACCGGGTTCCAGCCCGGCATGCAGAGGGTGTCCAGGCTGAAGTGGAGCGGATTTTTCCGGCCCGAGGCCACCTGGTGCTTGAGCACCCCCAGGGCCAGATGGTCGGTGATCTGGATATGGGCCATCTTGAGGTGGACCTTGCCCTCGGCGCTGATCTTGGGGCCTTCCTCTTTCTTGGGAGCGGCAACCTGCTTGAGGCCAAAGGCTTCCTCAATGAGGATCTTGAGCTCGTCCGGGGTAAAGGGCTTGGCTACCACGCCGTTGGCCCCGGCCTCCTTGGCCTTGGCCACATAGGCCTTGTCGCCGTGGCCGGTGGCCATGAGAAAGGGGAGGTTCTTGAAACCGTCCTGGCCGCGCATCCATTGCAGCAGCTGGTAGCCGTCGTAGTTGGGCATGGACCAGTCGCTGATGACCAGGGCGATGTCCGGGTCGGCCCCAAGCTTTTCCATGGCGTCGTTGCCGTCCACCGCCTCGACGATGTTGGTAAAGCCGACCTGGCCGAGAATCCGGGCCTCCATCTTGCGCATGGTGCCGGCGTCTTCAACGAGTAAAATCTTCATCTGCGGATCAAGGGCCATTGTGCCACCTCCTGTCGGCAGTATAGAGGAAGATCATGGATTCGACAAGAAGAGGAGGTGGAAATTTTCAGGAGGACGTTTCTTCGAAAGTCCCCACGCGACCCACACAATAACCCGATTTCGGGGGGGCGCTATCCAGCGTGGAGACCTTTACGCCGGGATAAGATCAAACAACGCTTCGGGGTGCTCGGCGGCCACCCGGAGCAAGACCCTGGCCGGGCCTTCCGGCTTGCGCCTGCCCTGCTCCCAATTGCGTAGGGTACCTACGCTGATTCCCATAAGTGCGGCGAATTTATCTTGCGTCAAGCCAAACCGTGATCGCAACTCGCGCACCTCAACTTCTGGAAACTGGAAGGTTCTGGCGGGAGATGCCTTCCCTTTCATAATGGCCGCACCCTGCTTCACGCTCGCCAGCAATTCCTGAAAATGTTTATCGTCCATGGTATTCCTCCTCAACAACTGCTTCCAGTTGCCGCAATTGGCTGGGCGTCAGATTGTCCTGCACGTTTTTTGGGTAGATGTAAAGCCTCAGGACAACATCATCCCCGGCAAACCAATAATAGATAATTCGACTCCCACCGCGTTTTTCGCGCCCTTCGGCAGACCAGCGCAGTTTTCGCAGGCCGCCGCTCCCCGGAATGACCGCGCCAGCGTCTGGGCTGTCCACGAGAGCTTGTTGCAAGAGGCGATATTCATCGTCTTGCAGTATGCCGGCAACCAACTTGGTGAAAATCGGGGTTTCAATGATGATCATAAACCAAATATACGCCATTGGCGCACCACTGTCAAGTTTTGCGTGGGCAACCGGGGGTAGGACGCGAGTGCGTAGAGCAACTACACTGGCAAGCGGCGATTGTCCTGCATAAGTTCCTGGGAAATAGCGTTGCTGGTGGAACGAGGCCGATTGCGACCGGCGGTGGATGTGCGTGACTGGCTTTATCGCTGCGAGGCTCTGCCGTTTCTCACCTTTGTGCCAGTGAGCAACGCCATTGCCGTTGAATCCGTCAGGCTGCCGGATTTTCCTCACGCCGATCCCGCCGACCGGATCATCGTGGCCACCGCATTGTCGCTTGGAGCAGTACTGGCAACCAAGCCAGCGGAAGCGAGTGTGCATGGGGTCTCCTGGTGGTTGAGAGAGAACGAAAAAGATCTCAACATGATTCCCATGGGCCGCTCGTATTGCCAATACCGGGAAAATACGGGGATTGACAAGGGCGGCGCTTATGCGTGGCGAAATTTTCGGGCGGGACCAGGGTAAAGGGGATATAATCACCCTATGACGGCGGACTCTTGGCCAGGAAATTATTTGTGGAACGATAATGGAAAAAATTCTCCATACCCTCCATGAAACCCAGGCGCTCCTTGAGGAGGGCTCGGTGTTGCTGGTGGATATCCGCGATCAGGACACCTTTTCCGAAGGGCATATCCCCGGAGCGGTGAATATGCCGGAGATCTTCTCCTTTTTGAGCGAGAGCAGCCCGGAGGGGTTGGCTGCCTTGCAGCGTACCTTTGCGGCGAGTTTCTCCCGGGTCGGCGTCACCCATGACCACAAGGTCATCTTTTACGAAGATAGCTTCGACACCCGGTATGGCGCGTCCTGCCGCGGGTATTGGCTGGCCCGTTATCTCGGCCACCGGGATTGCGGCATTCTCGACGGCGGTTTCTGGGCCTGGCAGCAGTACGGCCTGCCCGAGGAAACCGTTGCAATCCCGCCCTGCCCCAGCCGTTTTATCCCCCGCCCCAACCCCGCCCTGATGGCCACTCGGGAAGATGTTCTCAAGGCCTTGAGCGATCCGGGAACCATCCTTCTCGACAACCGGGATGCCAACGAGTGGCTGGGCCATACCTCCTCGCCCTACGGCTTCGATTTTGCCCCCCGGCGGGGGAGGATTCCCACCGCCCGCTGGATTGAATGGTACAGCTTCATGAACCGGGACGCGATTCCATCCTTCCGCCCTGCCCATGAAATAAGGGCGCTATGCGCCAGTCAGCAGATCTTCCCGGACAGCGATATCATCATTTTCTGTTTCAAGGGGTCGCGGGCTGCCAATACCTATGTGGCTCTGAAGCTGGCCGGATTCATCCGGCTGCGGGTCTATTTCGCCTCCTGGAACGAATGGTCCAGGGATCCGGGCCTGCCCATCGAGAGCGGTGAGCCGCGGGGTATTGCCGGCTGAGGGGGGATGCGGGGAAGCGGAGAGGGATGGTGAAGGGGGCTGGGGCTCAGCCCGCTTTCACCAAGCCGGTGCGGATGGCGAATTTCACCAGCTCCGCGGTGGAATGCAGATTGAGTTTGTTCATGATCCGTTCCCGGTGCCGGGAGATGGTCTTGGGGCTTAGGGCAAGGATCTCTCCGATCCGTGGGGTGGTGTTGCCTTCGGCCACCAGCTCCAGCACCTCCCGTTCCCGCATGGTCAGGGCGTGCAGGCCGGGGTGCTCGGTATCCTTTGCGGCACCCTGGGCCTGGCTGGCCAGCTCGTTGTAATCCTCGAGCAGCCAGCGGGCCAGGGCCGGCAACAGATAAACATTGCCGGTGGCCACGGAACGGATGGCCGCCACCAGCTCATCGGCCGCGGCTTCCTTGGTGAGATAGCCCTTGGCCCCGGCCTGGAGCATCTGGAAGAAATACTGTTTGTCCTCATGCACCGTCAGGGCGAGAACAAGGCAATCCGGGTGCAGGCCGACAAGTTTCTTGGTTGTTTCAATGCCGTCCATCAGCGGCATGCTGATATCCATCACCACCACATCCGGGGCAAGCCCGGCAACCTTGGCCAAGGCCTCGACCCCGTTTCCCGCTTCGCCGACCACCTGGAAATCAGGCTGGGTTTCCAGCAGGGATTTCAGGCCCGTACGGACCATCTCGTGGTCATCGACCAGCATTATCTTAACCATCACAACCTCTTTGGACAGCCGCTATTTCACGAAGCCATGGCTCAAAGGCCATGGCGGGTTGCGCTAATGATACCAAACCTTGGCGGGAATTCCGCGCTTTTTTTGTCGCGGGCTTTTTTCTTGCCACTCCTTGGGAAAAATGGTCAACTGCCCCCGCAGCCCGAATCTTTCCCCCTCATAACCACATCCGCGCAGCCTCGTCCATGGAATTTTCCGCAATCCTGCTCATCTCCCTGGCCTTGGCCGTGGATGCTTTCGCCGTGGCCCTGGCCGCCGGGGTCAGCCTGTGTCAGGTCAACTCCCGGCAGGTGTTCCGTCTGGCCTTCCATTTCGGGTTTTTTCAGGCCGGGATGAACATCCTCGGTTGGCTGGGCGGTCTCACGGTCCGCTCCTACATCGAATCCTTTGACCACTGGCTCGCCTTCGGACTCCTCGCCTTCGTGGGGATCAAGATGATCTGGGAGGCGATCCGGGAGGTAAAGGAGGAGGGCGAGGGGGTGGACCCGACCCGGGGACGGATGCTTATCACCCTTTCGGTGGCCACCAGCATCGATTCCCTGGCCGTGGGCTTGAGCTTCGCCGTGCTTGAGGTCAGTGTCTGGCTCCCGGCCCTGGTCATCGGCCTGGTCGCTTCGGGACTCACCGCGCTGGGTCTGCGGCTGGGCTGTTTGCTCGGCGCGGCTTCGCGGTTGGGCTCCCGGGCCGAGATTGCCGGCGGCCTGGTTCTGCTCGGTATCGGACTCAAAATTCTCCATGAACACGGGGTGTTATAGCCATTCTCCCCCTCTGTTCCCATACATTTACGTTGCATTCTAAAAGGGGCGCTGGTATGTTTTTGCGTCTTGACCTACCTTTATCTTTCCTGTCAACAACACCCTGCGGCCCGCGCCGGAGGTTATCGGAGAACCTGTGATGAGTATTCGCGAAGACGCTATCAGGGGCGCGTGCACCCCTCTTTTTGAAAATTGTGCCGCCAACGAGAACATCGCGGTCCAGACCCTGATGCAGGGGGTTGCTGCTGGGACGATCTGCATTCCCAAGAACAAAAACCACCAATTCGACCGGATCATGGCGGTGGGCAAGGGTTTGTCCACCAAGGTCAACGCCAATATCGGCTCCTCCAAGGATTATCCCGAGGTGAGCCAGGAGCTGCAGAAGCTCTGCGTCTGCCTCAAGGCCGGGGCCGACACGGTGATGGATCTTTCCATGGGTGGGGAGCTTGACGCCATCCGTCGCGAGATCCTGAAAAGCTGCCCCATCCCCCTGGGCACCGTGCCCATCTATCAGTCCATCGCCGAGGTGGTGGAGAAGCAGAAGAAAAAGATCGGCGAGGTCACCGTGGACCAGATGTTCAAGGGCATTGAGCAGCAGGCCAAGGATGGCGTCGATTTCATGACCATCCATTCCGGCATCACCCGCTCCACCATGGAGCGGGTCCGCAACCATAAGCGGCTCATGGGCGTGGTCAGCCGGGGCGGCTCCTTCACCATCGAGTGGATGAGCTACAACAACAAAGAAAACCCCATGTACGAACATTTCGACGAGCTGCTCGCCATCCTCAAGGAGCACGAGGTCACCCTGAGCCTGGGCGACGGCATCCGGCCGGGCTGCCTGGCCGATGCCACCGACCGGGGCCAGGTTCAGGAGCTGATCCATCTCGGCGAATTGACCCAGCGCGCCTGGGAGGCCGGGGTGCAGGTGATGGTCGAGGGGCCGGGCCACATGCCGCTCAACCAGATTCAGGCCAACATTCTGCTCCAGAAGCAGCTCTGTCACGGCGCGCCCTTTTATGTGCTGGGCCCTCTGGTCACCGACATCGCGCCGGGCTACGACCATATCACCGGCGCCATCGGCGGGGCCATTGCCGGCGCGGCAGGGGCGGATTTCCTCTGCTACGTGACCCCGGCCGAGCATCTCAAACTGCCCAGTGCCGAGGATGTGCACGAGGGGGTCATGGCCTCCCGCATCGCCGCCCATGCCGCGGATATCGCCAAGGGGCTGCCGGGCGCCATCGAAAAGGACATCGCCATGGCCAAGTGCCGCAACAATCTGGACTGGAAAGGCCAGATCGATCTCTCCATCGACCCGGACAAGGCACGGCGTTTCCGGGAGGAGGGGAGTTCCTACAAGGGCGACGCCTGTAGCATGTGCGGCTCGTACTGCGCCATCAAGGTGTACAAGCAGGCCACCGCGCCGGACCGCTTGCAGAAATAATTATAACTGATCACGGCGTAAGCCTCGACGAACGGCGTATGTCACCAAGATAAGCGGCCACAGGGTGCCGCAGATGCGCGAAAGAGCCTTGTTCGCTATACATCAGGTATGCGGACAAGGCGATGACAAAGCAGATGCGGTGCCCTGTGGCCGCTTGCAGAAATAATTTCGTAATCACCACAGAGGAGGAAGCACCGTATGACCGAATTCCTGGGGCAGATTCTCGATTTTGTAAACAGCACCAATGTGCCGCAACAGCTTCGCGAGGTGGACGCCAAGGCGCTTTTTACCAACACCTGGTTCCTGGTCCCCTTTATCGTTTTCATCTGCTACAACCTCTACAAACAGGCAGTGGATACCCTGGTTCTCACCGGTCTCGGCTTCGGCCTCTGGCTGTTCTCCGGAAGCCGCTACATGGAGGGGCTGGTCGTGGACGGGACTCTCCAGTTGGGCAAGGTGCTGCCCGTGGCCGGGGTGTTCATCGGGGCCATCGCCATCGCGGTGTATTTCCTCTTCATGCGCACCGACTGATTTTTTTTCCAGGGGCGCGACAATCGTGAGCAACCGGATCGAGGAGATCCATACCCGTCTTTTTGACCATTTCGGGCCCCAGCACTGGTGGCCCGGTGAAACCCCCTTCGAGATCATGCTCGGCGCGGTTCTGACCCAGAACACCAGCTGGCGCAACGTGAGCATGGTCATCGAAACGTTGCGCCAGGAGGGGCTGCTCTCCTTTGAAGCACTGGAAGCCCTGCCCACCGAGGTGCTCGCCGAGAAAATCCGGCCTTCCGGCTACTACAACCAGAAAGCCAAGCGTCTCAAGGGGCTCTTTGCCGCCATCCGTGAAGACAGCGGCGATCTCGAGACCTTTTTCGCGCAGAACACCCACGCCCTTCGGGAAAAGCTGTTGGCCATCAAGGGAATCGGCCCGGAAACCGCCGATTCCATCACCCTCTATGGCGCCGGCAAGCCGGTGTTCGTGGTGGATGCCTACACCTACCGCATCCTGCTCCGGCATGATCTCATTGCGGAAGACGCCGGTTATGAGGATATCCAGGATCTCTTCCTGGGCAAGCTGCCCACCGATGCCCGGCTCTTCAACGAGTACCACGCCCTTCTTGTCCGTCTCGCCAAGGAATACTGCAAGAAATCCAACCCGCTCTGCGACGGTTGTCCCCTGCAGGGGCTCTAGCCGCCGTCTGTCCTAACAATTTCCGTTGTCACCATCAGCCGAAGATCCTGTTTGTGGATATCTTGCTCCGCGTGGTCGCGGCAATCCTGTCACCTGTAATTTGCATGTAACTATTTGATTTCACGTGAAAAAATATCTTGACCATCCGCCGGAAATTTTTAATATTGGAAATTAAGAACTCAACTTTTTCCGAGGAGGCCGGATATGAAAAATGGACAGATGATGGTCAAGACCAAGACAAGAAGCAGCGCGTTGGTAACAGACGGAATCGGCACCGATATCATGCAGGGTGCGGCAGTGGGCGTGGGCGCAATGGCGGCCGGCCTGGTGGGCGCCTGGTCGGTAAGTTGTCTCGTTGCCGGAGTTGTCGCGGCGGGTGGCCCCATCGCCCTCGTCGCCAGTTGGTTTGGTGCGGTAACCGGGATCTGAGTGAGCTGACGGGATCTTGGCGGTTTTTCGGGGCGGAACCGGTTCCGCCCCGTTTTTCAGCGGCCGGAAAGGCCTCCCGTCTGTCCCGGGGTTGTCCGGGCTCCCCCGTTCCGGCCGTCGTTTTCCATGCGCCCCTGCAAAGGGGCGTTTTTGCGTTCATGGTGGTTCTCTTCGGTTTCCCCTTCGGCCGGGTTCTGAAACCGGCTTCCTGTTTTGTCTTTCCAGGTTTTTTCCTGGGCACAGGGTTCTCACGGATGCAGGGCTCTGTTCTTTGCCCTGGAAGACCCTCTCCTCTCTCCGGCGGTCCGTTTTTCGGTTGACATGGGTTTCTAAAACCAAGTAAAGAGCTTTTGCAGGTTTGAATTGTGTCGGGGCGGTGCGGATCCCTGATTTTCTTGTCGCCTTTCCCCCATCTTCTCGCGTCAACTCAAGCAAGCGATCGTTGTTTTTCCGGAGTTGCCTCTGGTCGGCCCACAATAATGAGGCGTTGACCGGATAACTCCGTCCCGGACAGGAGGCGTACTGACATGCTCACCGTGTACAAGCGCTTTGACCATCAACTGCAGATCGTCACCGACAGCGGTCCTGTGCCCAGATCCTGGATCCGCATGGTCAACCCGACGCCGGATGAAATCCGCACGGTTTCCGAGGCGACCAAGGTGCCGGAAGACTTTCTCCGCGCCGCCCTGGACGAGGAAGAACGCTCCCGTATCGAAATCGAAGACAACTGCATGCTGGTGCTGACCAATTTCCCCATGCTGCGCGGGCCGGACATGTACGACACCCTGCCGCTGGGCATCATCCTCACCCCGGATCAGGTCATCACCGTCTCCCTGGAAGAAACCGAGATCCTGCCCGGAAACATCGTCGGCCCAGGGGCGCCTGCCTATTACAACACCGGCAAGCGCACCCGCTTCCTCTTCCAGATTCTCTACAAGACCGCCAAGGTGTATCTGCGCTACATCCACCAGATCAACCGCCAAACCGATGAAATCGAGCGGCATCTGCGGAAATCGATGAACAACGCGGAGGTGTTCCAGCTGCTCGACATGGAAAAAGGCCTCACCTACTTCACCGTGGCCTTGCGCGCCAACGGCCTGGTGCTGGAGCGGCTGCTGCGGTTGCGGAAAAACATGGCCCTGCAGCATCTGCTGCCCCAGTACGAAGAGGATGAGGATATCCTCGAGGACGCCATCATTGAAAACCGTCAGGCGTTGGAGATGGTGAAGATGTATTCCGACATCCTCAGCGGCATGATGGACGCCTTCACCTCGGTTATCTCCAACAATCTCAACCAGGTGATGAAACTGCTCGCCTCCATCACCATCCTGATCTCCATCCCCACCATGATCTCCAGCTTTTGGGGCATGAACGTGGGAGTGCCCTTTCCGGACCAGCGGCTCGGTTTCTGGTTCGTGCTGTTTCTTTCCATGTCGCTGACCGGCGTGGCCGGGTATGTCCTCTGGAAAAAAAGGATGTTCTAGGTAACTGTCCAGCAGCACCACATCTGCTTCGCAGTCTCACGGTGTTCGCTTAGCTGTCATCGGCCTACTCATGTGCACTAGCACATTTCGCAGGCCTCTTCCGCGCATCTGCGGCGCTGCTGAACAGTTACCATTACAAGGGAAGCGTCTCGGCGGCTTGCTTCAGGGGTGGTGCTGATCAAAGCGCCAGAGCAGCTGGCGGCAGACGCCGCGGATGATCTTGATTTCCTTTGATTTCAGCCCGATCCGCCCGAGAAACTGGCGGATGCTCTTCATCCAGTAATCATCCTCCCCGTTTTTCAAAAAGCCGATGGCCGTGAGCGTTTCTTCCACGTGCCCGAACATGGCCTCCAGCTCCCGTTTGTCTCCCTGTTTGGGGGCCGAGGGGGGAAAGGCGTTGCGGCTCACCGTATCCAGAACGCTGTAATGGAGTTCGTGGCACAGGACGGCCACGGCCTGGGCCAGGTTGAGGGAGGAGAAATCCACGGTGGGGATGGTGGTGATCTGGTTGCAGTAGCGGAGCTCCTCGTTGGCCAAGCCCCGGTCTTCCGGGCCGAAGAGGAGGGCGACCCGGTTGTTTCTAAGCTGGGGCAGAACCTCTGCCATGAGCTGCCTGGGGCTGTTGACCGTGGTCCGCTTTCTCCCTTGGCGGGCCGAGGTGCCCAGCACCCAGCCGAAGGGGGCCAGGGCCTCCCCCAGCTCCCGGTGGTGTTCGAGAGTGTCGATGAGGTGGGCTGCCTTGGCGGTGGCCAGGGTGAGCATCCTTTCGCGGTCGGGGATCTCCTTGCAGACGAGAATGAGCCGGTTGATCCCCATGTTTGCCGCAATGCGCGCCGCCGAGCCGACATTTTCGGCAAACTTGGGCGAGACCAGAACGATGGCCGCCTGAGCCATCAGCTCCCGCACCGTATCCTGCACCGCCTCGTTCATTTGCCTGGAACAGGGCGCTTTCTTGGTTGCCCGGCTGATTTTTTGCGGGGCTTGGCCTCGCCCTTGAGCGCGCTTGGTTTGCGTTTTTTGGGGGCACCCTGCACCAAGTCCGTGGCCCGGGCCAGCTTTTCCTCCACGCTGAAATTGATCCGCCGCCGGGGGATCTCCACGCTGGTCAGCCGCACCCGCACCAGATCGCCGATCTGGAAGACGGTCTTGGTCCGCTGGCCGATGAGTCGGTGGCGGCCCTGCTCCAGCTCGTAATAATCATCGCGCATCTCGGTGATGGGCACGGCGCCGTTGACAAAAACCTCGGTCAGTTCGACGAACAACCCGAAGGCGGTGACCCCGGAGATGATGGCCTCAAAGGTCTCGTCGATCTTGTCGGCCATGAAATGGACCTGGAGCCTCTCCACCATCTCCCGGTCGGCATCCACCGCCACCCGTTCCCGCTTGGAGAGAAAGGTTCCGGACTCCTCGGTGGACACCGCTCCGGGGCTGGGCTTTACCGCGCCCTTTTTTTGCAGGCTCGCGGCCAGTGCCCGGTGGACCATGAGATCCGGATACCTCCGGATGGGGGAGGTGAAATGGGTGTAGTGGGTGGCGGCCAGGCCGAAATGGCCGACGTTGTGCGGGGAGTAGCGGGCCTGCTGCATGGTGCGCAGCAACAGGTTGCTGATGATGTACTCCTGGGGGGTGCCCGCGGCCATGGCCAATACCTTGCCGAACCACTGGGGCGAGCCGGTGCCGTCGTCGACCGCAAGCCCCATGCTCTGGGCAAACTCGGTGAACTCCGCCACCTTGAGCTGGTCCGGCGGTTCGTGGATCCGGTAGAGGGAGTCGATCTTGCCTTGCTCCAACGCCTCGGCCACCGCCTCGTTGGCCGCCAGCATGAACTCCTCGATGAGCTTGTGCGCCTGGTTGCGTTCGCTGCGCTTGATGGTCTGCACGGTGTTGTCCTCGCCCAGGACGATCAAGGGCTCCGGGAGTTCAAAACCGATGCTCCCCCGTTTTGTCCGCTGCTTTTCCAGGCTCAGGGCCAGTTGGCCCATGCGTTCCAGATCCTCCACCATGTCGCTGTACTGGCTGCGCATCGCTTCATCCTTGTCCACCAGGATCTGCTTGACCTTTGTGTAGGTGAGGCGATGTTTGCTGCGGATGATGCTTTTTGTGAAGCGCTTGGCCAGCCGGTTGCCGTGCTCGTCGAAATCGAGCACGGCGGTGAAGGTGTAACGGTCCTCGCCCGGCACCAGGCTGCAGAGGTTGTTGGACAGCCGCTCCGGCAGCATGGGGATGACCCGGGTGGGGAAATAGACGCTGGTGCCGCGCTGGTAGGCCTCCACATCCACCGGGGTTTGCGGCCGCACGTAATGGCTGACATCGGCGATGGAGACATAGAGGCGAAAGCCTTTTTTCAGCGGCTCAATGGCCACGGCGTCGTCAAAGTCGCGGGCCGTTTCCCCGTCGATGGTCACATGGGTTACCTTGCGCAGGTCGGTGCGGGAGGCAGACATTTTCACCTCCGGGTCCAGTGCTTCCACCTGGGTGGTCACCTCCTGGGTGAAGACATGGGGCAGGTCGAACTTGCGGATGACCATCTCGGTCTGCACCTGGATGTCCGCGGGATTGCCCAGCACCTCGAGGATGATGCCGTCCAGGTTCCGCTGCCCGGCGGCAAAGGAGGTGACTTCGGCCAAGACCGCGTCGCCGTTCTTGGCGCCCCGGCTGTCCTCCTTGCGGATGACCAGATTATACGGGAAGCGGCTGTCCTCCGGGGTCACCAGCCCGGTATTGCCCCCGGCCATGTAAGTCCCGACCAGCCGGGTGGTGGCGCGGCTCAGGACCGCGATCACCCGGCCCTCGTAACGGCCCTGGCGGCGGCTCATCAACTGGACCAGCACCTTGTCGCTGTGCGCCGCGCCGCCCAGCATGCCGGGCGGGATAAAAACGTCCTGGTCGATCTCCAGTTCGGCCGGAGCCTCGGTGGGGGCGACAAAGCCATACCCCTTGGTGGTCACGCTGATCGGCCCGGCAAAGAGCTCCGCGCCCTTGCGCAGAATAAAGGTATCCCGTTTGCAGGAGAGCACCTTGCGGCGGCAGAGATCATCCAGCACCCCCAGCACTTCCTGGCGGTGGTTCTTGCTCAAGCCAAGGGCTGCAAAGATGTCATGGGCCGAAAGCGGCATCTCCGCCGTGTAGAGCTTGCCCAGGATCTCTCCTTCAAACCGTGCTTCCTGGTGCTGGCGCGGAATCCTGCCCCCTTCGCGCTGCCGTTTTCCCGGCCGCCCCTGTTTGCTGCGGAAAACCCTTCTTCTCTGTGTCACGGGCGCGCCTCTCTCCGGCTAACTGTCCAGCCGCACCACATCTGCTTTGTCATCGGTCTGCTCATGTGCAACAGCACACTTCGCAGACCTCTTGGTCGGCACTGCTGCCGACAATTGACACGCGCATCTGCGGCACGGCTGAACAGTTATATTTTGTGGTTTTCATCTCATTTCATTCCGGCATCAAGCTTGATAGTTACGCTATTTCTTTTAAAGAAATGGAAAATCATTGCACAAGGGCTGAGAACGAAATACCCTTACAAAATAACCTGACAACTGTGATTGTACCTTATTTGCGGGGACAGATCATCCATTTCCCAATGACCGGATAAGAAAGACAGCGACCATTCATGGCCCCTTCCAAAAAATTTAATATAGCCGCCTACTGCGAGCGCATGGAACAGATTCTCGGCGGTCAGGAAGGCCCGGCCAAGGTCTTCTGGGAGGCGCTCTCCTTTGCTGTTTCCGCCCATCAGGATCAACGGCGCAAGTCCGGCGAGGCCTATGTCAGCCATCCCCTCCAGGTGGCGAAGATCCTCGTTGAGGAGCTGGATATCCGCGATCCGGAGCTGCTGGCCGCGGCCGTGCTCCACGACACGGTGGAGGATGTGCCCGAGGTGACCAGCGAGGTGATCGGCGGGATATTCGGCAAGAACATCGAGATCATTGTCGATGCCTGCACCAAGATCGCCAACTTCTCCGGAGACAAGCAGACCTTCTACAAGCTGGTCCACCGCAAGCTTTTTTCCGGGGCCGCTGCCCACCTGGAAGTCCTCCTGGTCAAATTGGCCGATCGCTTGCACAACCTGCGGACCATGGCTTCCATGCCCAAGGACAAGCGGCAGAAGATCGCCGAGGAAACCCTGGACATCTACGCGCCCCTGGCCAAGGTCATGGGCTTGAACTCCATCAAGCGCGAGCTGTACACCCTGGCCCTGATGTATAAATTCCCCCGCCAGAGCCAGAAGGTGCTGGCGGCCATCAAGCGGCTGCAGGGCAGCGATGAGGTGCTGGCCATCAAGCGCACCCTGGAAGACCGGATGAAGGAGGTGTGGATCACCCACGAGATCCGCCTCAACCCCAAGGGGTTGTGGGCCTACTATGATCCGGCCCAAAAGGTGCTGCACAAAACCATTGCCAATCCCCTGGAATTCATCATCGTTGCCAACGATATCCAGACCTGTTACCGGATTCTCGGGGTCATCCACCAAAACTATCCGCCCATTCCCCGAACCATCCGGGATTTCATCGCCAACCCCAAGGCCACCGGCTACCAGAGCCTGCATACCCGGGCCAACATCAAGGGGCGCAACTACCTGTTCAAGATCCGCACCGCCGAGATGACCACGTCCTCCCGCACCGGCTTGGTGCGGGAGTGGTTTGCCCACAAGAAGGTTCCCTCCAGTTTCGAGGTGGAACTGCGGGAGATGCTGGATATCCTGGGGACGGAGGAGGATCTCTCCTACCGGGAGATGATCGCGGTCAGCGGCAAAAAAGCCATTTACACATACACTCCCAAGGGCGATCCGGTTGAACTGCCCGCCCACAGTATCGTGCTGGATTTCGCCTTCAAGGTGCATACCGATGTGGGCAAGCGCTGCATCAAGGGTAGGATCGGCAAGCGGCAGGTGGAGCCGGACGCCCTGCTCGAAGACGGCGATCAGGTGGAGATCATCTGCCAGAAGGAGCCGGTGCGTTTCGAGCCGGAGATTCAGCAACGCTGTCAAACCCCCAGGGCCCGGGCGGAGCTGTCCAAGCTGTTCCGCCAGCGGCGCGAGTGGCTGGCCCGCATGATCGGCGAGAGCATCCTCCGCCAGGAACTCAAACGCTATGGGTTGCCCTACGAGATTCTGGAAAATCCGGGCATGGCAGGCATCATGGCCCCCCTCGGGGCAAGGGAGCTGCCAGAGCTCTTTCTTGGCCTGGGCGAGGGGAGATTCCGCTTACGCGAGCTCATCAGCGAAATCAAAACCCGGCTGTACGCGGGAAGGGAAACCCTGCAACCGCCCACCGGCAGCCTGAACCGCATCGAACTTGCCACCCTGGACCCGGTCTGCATCAAATTTTCCCGCTGCTGCAACCCGGTGCCCACGGAAAAGGGGCTGTACGGCCTGCTCAGCGAGCGGGGGCTTTCCGTGCACCAGAAGGAGTGCTCCACCATCACCTCCCTCCATGTCCAGCGGGAGGATGTGGTGGAGGTGCGCTGGCGGCTCAAGGAAACACCGGTACCCAAGCCGCAGACCATCCTCGTGCTGGAGGCCCCGTCCCGCAACCGCGTTTTGATGATGCTGGGCGTGGCCCCGGAAGAGATGAAGATTAGCGAGATCGATCTGCTTTCCAGCCAACCGTCGCGCACCTCGGCCTGGCAGATAAACTTTCAGGTCGACACCCTGCAAGGGCTCAAGAATATCCTCGGTCATCTGGCCAAGACCGGGATGGCCTTCGAGTTCGGGCTGGAACAGTAAACTGTTCAGCAGCACCACACTAAAGTTGCAATCACGCTCCATTCCCCACAGACAAATCACCTGATGCGCTGCTGTTCCAGATATAGCTATACACCTCATGTGCAGCAGCCTGCTTTTCGTCATCGGTAAATGGTGGCGAAGGCAATAGCGGATAGAGATGATCCAGAATAAACACCTCCACCTCGGCTTGGGTCTGCTCTTTATGGGTCCATTGCTCCAGGGGTGCAAGAAGGGTTTGTATCTCATGCAGCAAAGTCTGGCTGGCGGACTTGATCCGTTCCCGTTCCGCCTTGGTCAGATTGTCTCTCACCAACAGGCTGAACAACGCATATTCCTCCTCACTCAGCCCCTCTTCCACCATCCGTCGCTGCTCTTCATCCAATGAGGCAGCCAGGGCAGCTACCTTGACAAAGGTTTCCTCGATGCTGACGCGATCCTTTTCCCGGTTGTAATCAGCGATGATCTCCTGATATTTTTTGTAGTAGTCCATCCGCATGGGATTCCGTTTGAGCATGGCAGCCAGCTTTTGTTCCACGACCTGTCGAATGTCCTGCAATGCTGAGGCCTTGCGCTGTACCTTGCTGGCAAACTCATCTCGCAGTTTCTCAAGATCAATATTGCTTAAATCATAGAATTTGGATTCAGCTGTCGGGGCAGCCAGTGTGCTTTGGGTTTGAATTGCCTCGTTGACAATGCGATGCAACTCCTTGAGCAGGTCCGTTACATCCGCGGTATCCCGGCGTTCCGTCAATTTTTTGTAGATAGCCTCAATATTGTCGTGCCGCTCGGCATAGAGCAGGGCGGACGGCTCCATCAGCAGCCCCTTGAAGCGGATGAACACCTGCCGAGCCATAATCTCGTAACGGCGCTTGGATTCGTCGGAGGTATAGACAGCTTCCACCGCATCCGCGAGCGCCTTGATGCGCGTGAAGCCCTTGGCGCCGATAAGCTGGCCGGAGTCAAAGCCGAGTCCACGCAGGTGTGCCTCTGTTTCTTCGATCGCGGCTTGTAAAGCCGTAACCCGTTCTTCTATCGGGGCAACGATTTCTTCGTTGCCTCCTTCGCCGTCCCCCAGGGCATATTGGGCCAAGGCTTCGCGCAGGCTCTTCAACATGCCGTTATAGTCCACGATCAAGCCAAAGTCCTTGCCGGGATAACGACGATTGGCCCGCGCAATGGCTTGCATCAGTGTGTGGGCCTTCATCGGCTTGTCTATGTACAGCGTTGAGAGGCATTCCACATCAAAGCCGGTCAGCCACATGGCGCAGACAATGGCGATGCGGAATGGATGCCTGGGATTTTTGAACGCCGATTCAACATCTACTCGCTTGCCGTCGGCGGTCTCGAAACCCAACTTCATGATGGCCCTGTGGGGGATGATGTCAAAACCCCACTTTTTGAAATCGGCCACCTCGTTTTGAGCCTCGCTGATGATGATCTCTATAATCGTGCTCTCAAGCCAGCCAGCCTGTGCTATAAGCCGGTCCCTTTGCGCCAGAAGTAGTTGCCGGGTTTCATCGTCACCTTGCTCTCGCAA
>JAJZPC010000052.1 GCA_021811385.1 Deltaproteobacteria bacterium
AACATCCTTACCTTGTCGATATCGGCTTTTTCCTTCGTTTTTATCGGCTTCAGCGAGATGGCGTCCTTGGCAACCGCTGGCGGTTCGGGCACAGGCTGTGTTTTCTGCGGGGGGGTGGGCTTTGCAGGTTGGGGGGGTGGTGTGGCCTGGGACTGCTGTGGTTCAGCCTTGGGGGCAGCGGCAGCCGCCTTACGTGGTGCTGCCGGAGCTGGCCCGCCAAGATCCTCAACGGAAAAAAGATTAACCGTATACACCTCCGGGATTTTTTGCTGGAAATGCAGAAATCTCGGGGCCAAAAAGCCGAAGATCAAAAGCGAAACATGCACGGCAATGGTCAAAAACAAGGATTTTTGCCATTGTTTGTCGGGCAGCTCGGATGTCGGGAGACGGTAAGGCACGGTGTGGGTATGTTATCTTTTTGGTTTATTGATTTCGGGCTGGGTTATCATGCCAAGTTTATCAAAACCAACGGCCTTGATGTCGGACATGAGAGAAACCACGACCCCATAAGGTACTTCCTTGTCCGCCCTGAGCAGGACTGCATCGTTTGTTCCTTTTTTGGCAAGGGCGGCCAGTGATTCCTTGATCGCCGCCTGGGTCCCCTTGGTGTTGTTGAGCAAGAATTCCCCTTTTTTCGTGATCGTGACAATGATGGGGGTCTTTTCCTGTTGCAGGGGTTTGGCGGTTGTTTCCGGCAGGTTGATGTCAACGCCCTGGGTCATCATGGGGGCGGTAATCATAAAAATGATCAGCAGTACGAGCATAACGTCAACCAAGGGGGTGACGTTGATATCCGAAACAAGCCGTTTTTTGCAGTTGCCGTCTTCGACCGGGCCCATGGTGAATTCCTGTAAGCCGTTGTTTAAGAAATAAGGGGGTGAAATATCGTAATCGGCATAAGGAGCCGTAACGAACGATCAAGACTGTTCAGATTATTCCGGAACAGATCCTAAATATGTGTTAGCTCTGGCGGGAAATGAAATCCCGCTCCACGAGGTTTAGAAAATCAACGGAAAAGCTGTGCATCCTGCTTTCGATCTCCGCCATCTGGTTGGAGTAATAGTTGTAAAAAACTACGGCTGGGATGGCCACGGCAAGGCCTGCCGCCGTTACGACCAAGGCCTCGGAGACACCGGGCGCCACGACGGCCAGCGAGGCTGAGCCGCGCATGCCTATTTCATGGAATGAAGTCATGATGCCCCAAACCGTACCGAAAAGACCGATAAAGGGAGCGGTGCTGCCGGTGGTGGCCAGGAAGGAGAGAGACTCGGACAGCCGGGCAGATTCGAGATTTTCCGCCTTGCGCAGAGCTCTTTTTAGGGGCTCCATGCCGGCAAGGCGTGTTTCCAATGTTTCGTCCACAGCGCGGGAGGTGGCGGTTGTTTTACCGAGCTTTTGCAACTCATGGTAGCCGGTCCGGAAAATATTTGCCTCGGGACACAAGGACAGGTTGTTGGCAAACCTGACCGCTTCGGAAAGATTTTTACTCTGCCAGAAGGTTTCAAGGAATTCCTCGCTTTCCATCCGCGCTTTTTTGTACAGGGAAAATTTTTGGAAAACAATGAACCACGAGTACAGCGAGAAGCCCAGGAGCATGGTCATGACAAATTTGACCGTGAGTCCGGCGCCCAGGAACATTGAGATAATATTAAGCTCACCCACTTTCAGTTGCCCTCTATTAGGTTAATTTGGTTGAGATCTGAGAAACGTAAAATCCATACTAAGGATGCACATCGGTGAAGCAGCTGAGGCTGGTCCTTGTCGAAAAATGGGGATGTGACGCAGTGGTATTCCGGTGGATTGCATCCCCGAATATTCCCGCTACTTGTAATTTTTTTTGTGCGTCTTGTCAATGGAACTCATTAATGATAGCGAGGTTTTTCAAGAAAATTTTATCGAGAACCCGGCTGGGCTCCTGCGTGGAATCTTTTTGACATCATTTATCAAAAAAGGTATTAAATTCCGGTTGAGCATCGTCGGAACGTTGGCTGGCTGCGTTGCCCGCTTGAGCAGGATTGCGTTCCGTTTCCGGTTACATTTGCAGGATGGTCCCATGAAAGAAATCAAGGTTGGTTTGCTGGGCTTTGGCACAGTTGGCAGTGGCTTGGCAGAGGTTTTATTGCAGCAGGCAGAGCGCTTGCGACGGAAGACCGGCGCGTCTATCCGGTTGTGCCGGGTTGCGGATATCCGCCTTGAGGCGTTGCCCCCGCAATTTAAGGGGGTTGAGCTTGTCCGGGATGCGGACCTTATTTTCAAAGACCCGGGAATCGACATCGTGGTCGAACTCATCGGCGGGATTGAACCGGCCAAAACCTTTATCCTGAAAGCCATTGACCATGGCAAGCATGTGGTCACCGCCAACAAGGCCCTCATCTCCCAGCACGGCATGGAAATCTTTGAAGCCGCGGCCCGGAAAAACGTGGAGGTCGGCTTCGAGGCCAGCGTGGGCGGCGGCATTCCGGTGATCAAGGCCCTGAAGGAGGGGCTGGTCGCCAACAAGATCCTCTCGATCATGGGCATCATGAACGGGACGGCCAACTATATCCTCAACAAGATGACCGATGAGGGCATACCCTTTGCCGAGGTGTTGAAGGAGGCCCAGGCAAAAGGGTATGCCGAGGCCGACCCCACCTATGATGTCGAGGGGATTGATACGGCCCATAAGCTGGTGATTCTGATGACCATGGCTTACGGTATGAAGGTGAGCCTGAGCGATGTCAGCATCGAGGGGATCTCCCAGATTGAGCCCATCGACATCGACTTTGCCCGGGAGTTCGGTTATCGCATCAAGCTCCTTGCCATCAGCCACAATCACGGCGAAACAGTGGAGGCCAGGGTGCATCCGACCATGGTCCCGGAAAAAGATCTGTTGGCCAACATCGGCGGCGCTTACAACGGCATCCAGTTCACCGGGGACATGGTGGAGGATATCCTGTTGTATGGCCAGGGCGCCGGCAAAATGCCCACCGGCAGCGCGGTTGCCGCCGATGTGGTCGACATTGCCCGGAACATCCTCTGCAACAGCATCAATCGGGTGCCGTGCCTTGCCTATCTGCCCGAGGAGATCAAACCCCGGGGTATCACCCCCATGGAGAGCCTGCGCGGTTGTTACTATTTCCGGATGACCGCCATGGATAAGCCCGGCGTCCTCTCCACCATCGCCGGGATTCTGGCGCGGCACAATATCAGCATCGAATCGGTCATCCAGAAGGGCAGGCAGAAAAAAGGCACCGTGCCGGTGGTCATGATGACCTATGAGGCGGAGGAGGCCTCGGTGCGCAAGGCCCTGGCCGAGATCGACGCCCTGGATATCTGCACCGACAAGACGGTGAAGATCCGGATCATGAAGGCCCATGCGGAATAACACCAACATGAAATACATCATCCTGGTCGGTGACGGCATGGGGGACCGGCCCATTGCCGAATTGGGGGGTAAAACCCCCTTGGCCCATGCCAAAACCCCGGCCATGGACAGAATTGCCAGCCAAGGCGAGCTCTGTCTCGTCCGCACCGTGCCCGAGGGGTTCCCCCCTGGCAGCGATGTGGCCAACCTCTCCCTGCTCGGCTATCTCCCCCATGAGTGTTACAGCGGCCGCGCCCCTTTGGAGGCGGCCAGCCTCGGCGTTTCCCTGGCGCCCGATGAAATCGCCTTCCGCTGCAACCTGGTTACCCTGCGTTTCGAGGAAGAGCGGGTGTTCATGGAGGATTACAGCAGCGGCCATATCTCCAGCCAGGAGGCAAGGATCCTCATTGAGGGACTCGAAGCGGTTGCCGGGACCAGCAGGCTGCGTTTTTATCCAGGGGTCAGCTACCGGCACCTGCTCGTGCACTCCGGCGAGGTCGGATCGCTGGTCACCGTGCCGCCCCATGACTATACCGGGCGGGAGGTAACCGAGTTTTGGCAACGCTACAACAGCATCCCCCATTTCCAGGAAGCCCTGAAAAAGGCGGTGGATTTTCTCGCTGACCATCCGGTGAACCGTGCGCGGCGGGCGGGTCAGCGCAACCCCGCCAATGGCATCTGGCTCTGGGGGGAAGGCAAGGCGCCGTCCATGCCGGCCATCAGGGAGCAATTCGGTATCGAGGGGGCCTTGATTTCCGCGGTCGATCTGCTCAAGGGCATCGGCGTGTATGCCGGTCTTGAGATCATCAATGTGCCGGGCGCCACGGGGTATCTGGACACCAACTATGCAGGCAAGGCGACCGCGGCCGTTGAGGCGCTCAAGGCAAAGGATTTTGTTTTTGTCCACGTTGAAGCGCCGGACGAGGCCGGGCATCAAGGCAGTCTCCAGGACAAGCTCCAGGCCATCGAGGATTTCGACACCAAGATCGTCAAGCCGATTTTTGAGGCAATGATGGCGAGCGGCCAGGATTTTCGCCTGGCCGTGGCCATGGATCATTGGACTCCGCTTTCGCTGCGAACCCACAGCGCCGACCCGGTGCCGGTGGCTATTTATGATTCCCGGGCCGGGCGGCCGGGGAGCGGGCTGCCCTATGATGAGCAAAGCGCCGTCACGGCGGGGAAGCTGCTGGGTGATGGACGGCAGTTTTTCATGCGGGTTCTCGACCGCTGATGGCCGATAACAGTCTGGATATGCGCGAACCGCTGCATCGGTACCGCCACCGGGTAATTTACGGGGATACCGATTCCGGCGGGGTCGTGTACTATGCCAATTATCTGCGCTACTTTGAGGCGGCTCGGACCGAATTGATGCGCGAGCGTGCGCTCTCCTACAAGGAGATGGAACAGCAGGGGCTCATCATGCCGGTGGTGGAGTGTCATGTGCGGTATAAGGCCTCGGCCCGTTACGACGATCTTTTGCTGGTTGAAACCTGTCTTCTTGAGGTGAAGCCCCGGACCTGTCGTTTCAATTACCGGATTATCCGGGAAAATGACGGGAAGATGCTGGCCCAGGGATACACCACCCACGCGGTCGTCGATCTTGCCGGAAGACTGACAAAGTTTCCCGGGGAGTTGCTTGTCGCTTTACGGGAACAGTCGTCGGACGCGTCTTAATCCTTTATTTTCCTTGACATTCTCCCAATAAAGAGTAATATCAAAAAATTGACGCGGGGTGGAGCAGTTCGGTAGCTCGTCGGGCTCATAACCCGAAGGTCGTTGGTTCAAATCCAGCCCCCGCTACCATGTAAATGTTAAGGACTTGGCGTAGCTGCCGAGTCCTTTTTTTTGTTGCAGCGTCCTGGGCAAGTGCAAGCCGGAGGCTGTTTTTCGCCGGACCGTTTTGGTGACCGGCAATTGAGCAGGGGGGGAATATGGCGGCAACCGTTGATGAGGTAACAATCAATTATGAAGAAGACGGAGTCGTGGTTGTCAAGGAGCTCGAAAAGGTTATCCTGTCCAAAGGCGCCTGGGCCACCATCCTCTTTCGCTATCAGCAGTGGGATGCCAAAAAGAATGAATACAGCCCGGATCGGTACTCCATCCGTCGCTACCGCAAGGTGAACGGGGAATACAGCCAGCAGTCCAAGTTCAACATCTCCAGTCCCGATCAGGCGCAAAAAATTGTTGACGCCTTGCGCGGCTGGCTTGCATAACCTTGATGCGCCTTTGCGCAATCCGTGCGGGTGATCCCGGGCAACACCCCTTCCGCCTTGGAACCTCAAGGAGTTTTCATGTTCGCAGGCCCTCCTTTATGGTTGGCGGTTTTTGCGGAAACACGCTATAGTTTTTGACGTATTACTCTTGATTTTCGACGTACAGGCGGGTTGAGAGCATGCATATTACGATCAAGACACACCGTATCCGCAACAAAACGATGGTGCACGCAAACGTTATGCGCCGTTTGCGTGCGGCCACGCACTTTGTTGAAAAGTTGCCGAGCCGTTAGGCCACGCGATGAATACTCCCCCTGCAAATACCCCCCGGCAAAAGCGGGTTTCCTTCGCGCTCCTGCTGCTGCTCATCCTTCTTGGCTGGTGGTTCTTCTTCGTTTACCAGCGACCGGTTCCCACCCCTGAAGTCGCTCCCGTTGCCGTTACGGCGCGGGGGGATCTCGCCGCCGATGAGCAGAGCACCATCGCCCTGTTTCGTTCCGCCTCTCCGGCGGTGGTCTATATCACCAACATCGAGGTGCGGCGGAATATCTTCAGCCTCAATATCCATGAAATCCCCAAGGGAACAGGTTCCGGATTCATCTGGGACAAGCAGGGCCGGATTGTAACCAACTATCACGTTATTGAATCGGCCAGCCGGGTCGAAGTCACCCTGGCGGACCGTTCAACCTGGCAGGCGACCCTGGTGGGCGTAGCCCCGGACAAGGATCTGGCGGTGCTGCAGATCTCGGCGCCCGCGGAGAAACTCGCTCCGCTTCCCGTGGGGGAGTCTCACAACCTCCTGGTGGGCCAGAAGGTTTTCGCCATCGGCAACCCATTCGGCCTTGACCAGACCCTCACCTCCGGCATCGTCAGCGCCCTGGGGAGGGAGATCCAGTCGGCAACCGGAAGAACCATCCAGGGGGTCATCCAGACGGACGCCGCCATCAATCCGGGCAATTCCGGAGGGCCTCTCCTCGACAGCGCCGGACGTCTCATCGGAGTGAATACCGCCATCTACAGCCCATCCGGCGGCAGCGCCGGTATCGGCTTTGCCGTGCCGGTGGACGTTGTGGCCAGGGTGATCCCGGAGATTATCCAGCATGGGCGGCTGATTCGTCCCGGTCTCGGCATTGCCGTGGCGGATGATCAGATTGCCAGGCGGGTAGGGGTGGCAGGGGTGCTGATTATGAACATCCAGCCGGGCAGTTCCGCCGAGGCCGCCGGGCTGCGGGGAACACGGCAGGTTCGCGGAGAGATACTCCTCGGCGATGTCATCCTGGCTGTCGACGGGCGCAAGGTTTCTTCCTACGACGACCTGCGCAATGCCATGGACCGTTACAAGGTCGGGGACAGGGTTACCCTGACCATCGAGCGGGAAGAGCGGCAGATGCAACTGCCAGTGGTACTGGAAGAGGTAGGATAGCTCCGTGACCTGGTGGACCCGCGCCCTCAAGAGTCTTATCTCCATAAACGAGCAGCGACTGGATCTGTTTCGGGTGTTTCCCGGAATACGACGGTTTCTGGCGGCCCGGCATCACTATGCCTATCTGCGGACCGCCGGTGATGTTCTCTTTGTCCTGGTGGTTGTTTCCGGGCTCTTCGGCCCTGGGGACGCGCGCAGCAATGTCGCGGTTTTTCTTTCCTGGGGCTTCATCTGGCCAAGTATCGTGCTGAGTTGGTTTTTTGTGGGCAGGATGTGGTGCGGGATTTGTCCGTTTCCCGGGCTCGGCGTCTTTCTCCAGCGCAGGGGGATAACCCTTTCCCTGAGTGTGCCGAAAGTGTTGCGGAAATATGGGGTATACGCCTCGGTTATTCTGCTGGCTCTTATCATCTGGACCGAGGTTGTTGCCGGACTCGACCGTTCGCCCATCGGCACCTCTTTTTTTGTTCTGTCCATTGTTTTTGGCGCGGCCCTGTTCTCGGTTTTTTTTCCGGGTCAGGCGTGGTGCAGGCATCTCTGCCCCCTGGGCCGCATCAGCGGCGCGGCGGCAACCCTTTCCATCACCGAGTTCAGGCCGGATCACGAAAAATGCCGTGGTTGCGAGACCTTTGCCTGCAAAAAGGGGCTTGATGGCAAACGGGGCTGTCCGGTCTACCTTGGCGCCTACAGTGTTCAGAACAACCTGCATTGCCTGGTCTGCGGCCACTGTCTTCCCTTCTGTGACCGGGACTCACCGCAGCTGCTCCTGCGAAATCCCTATTCGGAGCTGATCCGCAACAAGGGGCGCTACATCACCTGTTCGTATATCGTTCCCTTCCTCATCGGCTCCCAGCTCGCCCGTTTTCTGCGGAAAAAGGAGATCTATAGCCAGCTTGCCGCTTTCTCCGGCTGGCCGGACGCGGTTCTTTTCAGTCTGCTGCTTTTGCTCGGGTTTGGTTTCAGTCTGACGATTATCCGTCTCGGCGCCCGTCTGTTCGGAATCAACGAGGATCCCATGTTCGGCAAGTTTTCGCCCATGGTTCCCATCCTGATCCCCATGGCCTTTACCGGGGAGCTTGTCTACCGGTTGGGATATTTTGCCGCCGGGGTGGGCGATTTCATCCCCACCGTCGGGCGTCAGACCGGGGCGGGGTTTCTGGAGAAACTCTCTTTTGCCATCCCGGATTTTCCGGTTCAGATCCTTTCCGCCTTCTTCATGCTCAACGGCTCCATCGCCGGGTGCTACATCCTCTGGCAGTTTTGTCTCAACGATTTCGAGGGCCACATCCGTTTCCGGAATTTCCTCGGGATCAATCTACTGATTATCGCTCTGCTTTTTTTCTATCTGACTGTTATCTTTTAGCTGAAACTGGGTCATGAAGGAGAGCCGTTTGCGTTTGGCGAGCTCCCGCATGTCCGTGGCCCGGTCTGATTCGTCGATGATTTCCCTGCCCACGATTTCCTCGATGATATCCTCCAGGCTGACAACGCCGGTGACCGAGCCGTATTCATCAACCACCACGAAAAGATGCTTGTGGTGCTCGAAGAATTCGAGCATGACCGTGGTCAGCCGTCCGGTTTCCGGGACAAAATGCGCAGGCTGCATGAACTCCCGCAGGTTTTTTCCCTCTGCTCCCTGGGTTGCCCAGCTGAACAGATCCTTGCGCAGAATAATGCCGACCACCTCGTCCCGGTTTTTTTCATAGACCGGAATCCTGCTGTGCATATTGAGCATCTCGTTGGCCTGCATTGCCGTGGCCACGGTCAGGTTGGCATCGAGCATGAAAGTGACGGTGATCGGGGTCATGATCTGGCGGACGGTCTTGTCCTTCAGGTCGAGAATGTTGGTGATCACCCTCCGCTCCTGAAGGCTGATCTCCCCGGATTTATGGCTTTGCCGGGCCAGGGCCTGGATTTCCTGGGCCGAGACCAGGAGGCCGTCATCCTTGGCCGGGAGAAGACGGGTGATCGCCTGAATTACCAGGACGAACGGGGTCAGCAGTTTCACCATCCACTGGATGGGGTAGGCGATCCAGATCGCCAGTTCCCGGCAATAGGAGACTCCGAGGGTTTTGGGAAGGATCTCCGCAAAGAGGAGGAAGGCCAGGGTGAAGGTCGCGGAGAACCAGACCACGTTGTGGCCGCCGAAAACCTCCGCGGCCGCGAGGCCCACAATGGTGGCGCCCGCCGTGGTGGAAATGGTGTTCATGGTGAGAATGGCAGTGATGGGTCGGTGAATATCCTTTTTCATCGCCATGAGTATCCGGCCGATCCGTTTGTGGCTCCGGCCGGTGATTTCGATATGGCTTATCGGTAACGAGTACAGGGCCGCTTCCAGGATACTGCTCAGGGCGGAGATTATAATGACAAGCCCTGCGCTGAGGCATAATTGAAACATCAGGGGCTCCTTTGTGAGCTCGGGTATGCAGCGGGGGGATTTTTCCGCGCCAACTGTAGGATATATACCGTAATTATTTGATTGTATCATGCAATTTACATTGCGTAAGGGATACTCTGTATTATATAAAAAAATATCTCCTTCAATTAACTCCAGACAGGCAAGGAAAGCCGACCCGGAAAGCCCACCGAACCCTTCATTTTTTTGAGATGGCGAAAACAGCTCCTGTTTTCTGGATGCTTTGCCATGGCCTTATGCGGAAGGCCGGAAGGGGATTACTATTCTATGGTTTGCACCAAAAAATGTTCGGTTTTTATTGTTGATCCGAATCCGTCGCACAAAGCGGCGTTTCAGGAATTGCTGGGATCCTGGCAGCATCTCGTCTGCTATTGCGCAACCATCGAAGACTTCAAGCAGCTTCTTGCCGGGATCGTGCCGGATATCGTTTTGTGCAATCTCAGCCTCCCCGGCCTGCACGAACATGATTTTCTGCGCTATGTCACCAGCGTCTGCCCCCATGCGATCAGGATTGTTTTTTCCGAAAAAACAGGGGCTGATGCCCTGGTCAGGCTCGTGGCGACCGGGGGTGCGCACCGGGCGTTCTGTCTGCCCGTGAGCAAGGATCTGGGCCGCTCGCTGGAACATGATCTGTCCGTGCGTTCGCGGATCCGGATGCGCAAGTGCTGGGATTTTCTTAACCATGGCCAGGGACTTCCCTCGCTCCCCCCCGTGGTGCATGAACTGGAAGCCATTCTCCAGAAGCCTGATTATGCCTTGGCTCAGGTTGTCGAGGTGCTCGGCAAGGATCCGGTTCTTGCCGCCCGGCTTCTGCAGATGGTCAATTCCGTGCATTTTTCCAGGGGGATGAAGATTGATGATCTCCACCGGGCAGTGAGCTGCCTTGGGATCAGCAGAACCCGGAAGATGGTCCTTTTCCTCTGTGCGCTCAACCATTTTCAGTATCCCAAGAAATATCATCGCCATGCCCTGAAGATCATTGATCACAGCATTCAGTGCGGCAAGCTGGCCGGGCTTATCGCCAGGAGGCTCGCCCCAGGCCAGGAGAGAACCGCGGTTACCGCCGGGCTTCTCCATGATATCGGCAAGCTGGTCTTTCTTGCCTCCCTGGATGAGGCGTTGCACCATTCCCCGGTATTCATGCGCCGATATGGGTTGTTTGCCACCGAGATGGAGGAACAGCTTTTCGGCATCAGCCATCTGGAGTTGGGCAGCGCCCTGCTCCTCTGGTGGAATCTTCCCCTGGTCATGGTTGACGCCGCGGCAAACCACGGGCAGCCGCTCAACTCCCTGCAAGGGGTGCCGTTATGCGTGGCCATAGCCGACCGTTGTCTTCTCAAGGCCGCCAACGGGGAGGCGATCACCACGGATTTCAATCTGCTCCCCAAGGATTTGCCCGTGGAGCAATGGCTGCAATGGGCCCGTTCCATGACCTTGGAAACGATCATGCCCATTGCCGCGTGATGCGCGCGTTTGACCGCATCGGTTTTTCGTAACCAGCATACAGATTGAGGAACACATTCATGTTGCAGCTCAGTAAGGTTGGCCCCCGGAGTTATTCCGGCGATCTTCTCGTGTATCTGGCGCGTCAGCCGGGCAAGGGTTCTCCTCGCTGTGGCGCCGGGCCGGTTGATGAAGCGGTGCGACGCGTGCACGCGCTTGGGGATTTTTCCGGAAAAGAAGGAGAGCATCTGCTGTTGTATCCGGAAAAGGGAAAGCAAGGCGCACCCTCCGCAAAGCGGATACTGGTGGTCGGTCTGGGCAAAGACGAGTTGAATCGGGATCTGTTTCGCAAGGCGGGGGGAACCATCGCCTCCCTGGCCATGAAGAGCAAGGCCAGGGAGCTGTTGCTCGTGGTGCCTGATCTGGACTCTGACATGCTTGAGATGGTCGAGGGTTTGTCCGAGGGGATTGTGCTGGGCGCTTACCGGTTCAAGAAATACAAAACCAAGAAGGATCCCGAGGCCTCGGGGGAGATGTTGCAGCAGGCAGCCCTGTATGCCGCGGACAGCAAAGGGGTTGCCAAGGCGCTCAAGCTGGGGGAAATCGCCGCGCAGGCTGCCTGCAAGGCCCGCGACATGGCCAATGAGCCGGGCAATTACTGGGGGCCGGGCAATTTTTCCGAATACGGCAGGCAGTTGGCTGTTGCCCACGGGATGACCTGCACCGTTCTGGATCAGGCCCGGATGAAAAAACTGGGCATGGGCGGGATTCTGGGGGTCAACCAGGGCTCGGCCAGGCCCCCTGAAATGGTGATCCTCGAGTATGCGGTAAAACCAAACGCGCCGACCCTGCTGCTGGTCGGCAAGGGCCTCACCTTTGACTCCGGCGGCATTTCGCTCAAGCCCGGCGCCGGGATGGAAGAGATGAAGTACGATATGTGCGGGGGGGCTGCGGTCCTTTGCGCCATGCAGGCGGTTGCCCAAGCGAGGCTCAAGGGGGTGAACCTGGTGGCCATTGTTCCGGCCACGGAAAATCTGCCCGGACCGGCCGCCATGAAGCCGGGGGATGTGATCACCCAGTATGGCGGCAAAACCGTGGAGGTGGTCAACACCGATGCCGAGGGCCGTCTTATCCTGGCCGATGCCCTGGCCTACGGAATCAAGAAATACAAGCCGGACATGGTGATCGACGTTGCCACCCTCACCGGCGCCGTTATTGTCGGTCTTGGTCATCACCGCACCGGTCTGTTGTCCAATGACGATAATCTATGCGACCGGCTGCTCGCTTCCGGGATGCGTAGTGGCGAACCTCTCTGGCGGCTGCCCCTGGATCCGGAGTACACCAAGCAGCTCAAGTCCGAGATCGCCGATCTCAAAAACGTCGGAAAAAGGGACGGCGGCACCATTACCGCCGCCGCCTTTCTCAAGGAGTTTGTCGGGGAGACCCCCTGGGCCCATCTGGATATTGCCGGCACCGCCTGGGATTTCACCGAAAAATCCTATATCCCCAAAGGGCCTTCCGGCATAGCGGTACGCACCCTGTTCGATCTTGTCAGAAATTGGCGGGGGTAGGGGAGAGGCAAGATCCGTTACACGGATGGTCCTGCGCTGTTGTATCCCGCATCCTCAAGCCGGAAAACAGGCAAGGAACCGCGGACTATCTGGGGGGGGATTGTTGTTTCCGCCCTGCGGAGAGCAGGGGCGGCGGAGGGGTGTCGGCCGTTGCCATGTCCGTGACCTGCTTCATGGCCCGAATATAGACCTCGCAGTTGTCGCATTGCCCAAACTCCTTGCTGCAGGCAGTACTGGCCCGCTGCCAGCAGGGGATGGACCTGTCGATATAGGCTGAGCAATGGTCTCGTTTTTCAGGCGGGCACTTGGTTATTTCCCAGCAGGGGGTGAGTTCGAGCAGCATCTTGATGCCGGGGATACTGATGCCCTTTTCGTGGATAAGGGTGCGCAGGCAGGTGATCCAGGAAATATCGTTGTTCGAGAAATAGCGCTTGTTGCCTTGCCGGGCTGGTTTTATCAACCCCTCTTCTTCATATATCCGCAAGGTTCGCGGGTGAACGGAAAGAAGTTTCGCCGCAACACTGATCGGGTAAATAGGTTCGCTGTTATCAAGGGCCATGTGCTGCTCCGTGCTTATCCGGTATGAAATAACCCATTCATCTTGAGCAGGGTAAGGAGAAGGCCGCCCATTCGGGCAGGCCTTCTCCAAGGTAACACATTTTTTATTTGCCGCGCAGTGTTTTCAGAACCTCGGGGGATGCTTCGTCCTCGGCGAGAATGACATGGCAGGTATCACAGTCCATGGAGATAGTCTCTCCGGACGTGGTCTCATGGCCTTCGTCATGACAGCGGAAACAGCCCGAATCATTCTTGTGCCCAAGGAAATTTCTGTAGGTGTTCCATTCTATCTTCATTTCCGGGAAGACATTTTCCGTATAGGCCGCCTGGATGCCGCTGATGGCCTTTCCCAGAAGCGGCATGTTGTTGTTCACCAGTCTTGGGTAATCCCTCCGGTAACGGGCTCGGATTTCGGTGGCGATGGTGTTTTTGGCTTCTTCCTGGCTGGCGTACGTTCTCGTGATCAATTCCAGCGCGTTTTTCTTTATGTAGGGAAGGGAGACGGGGATATCCCCCTGAACCAGCTTCTGATCCAGGGCTTCATCCGGGGAGAGGTAGATATGGGTCGGGCGATTGTGGCAATCGATGCAATCCATGCTTCGGACTTTCCCCTCGGACCCGTCGGTGCTTTCCGTCGCCTTTGTGAAAACAACCTCTGTGCCGTCCGGCTTGGAGAGTCTCACTTCGCTGATTTTTTCCCGCGCCGTGTCCGTGTGGGTGTAGGTTATCTTGTTTTCCGGGGCAACATGCCAGTGGATGCCGTGGGCATTGGTCCCCTGGTAGCCGCCCGAGCCGACCTTGAGAAGAAGCACGGTCTGGAGATGGGTGTTTTTTTCGTCGGGCAGGAATTTATCCCTGATGTAGAGCTTGTCTCCCTGGAACAATTCGGGGCGGTGGCATTCCTCGCAGGTTTCCCGGGCCGGACGCAGGCCGTGGATCGGGGTTTGGATGGGCTTGCTGTACGTGTTGAAGGCCACGGCAAAGATTTGCCTGACCCCGGAGATCTTCGATTTGACAAACCACTGGGCGCCTTGGCCGATGTGGCATTCCACGCAGCGGACCCGTGAATGCGGGGAATTTTTGTAGGCGGTGTATTCCGGCGCCATGACCTTGTGGCACAGTTGTCCGCAGAAGCCGACGGATTCCGTATAATGATAGCCCGTGTAGGAAATGAGGCCCAGGATGAAAAGGTTGAGCAGGGTAAGGGCGGTGGCAAGGAAAATGAGCTTTCGGACCTTGGCGAACCGGTTCGGGGCGGTGAATTGTTCTTTCAGGTATTCATAGGTGAAGATGCCGACCTCTTCCTTGCCTTTGAAGAAAAAAAGGCCGATGAAAACAAGAACCAAGCTCACCATGAAGAGCGGGCCCAGAACCATGTAGATGATAAAACCGAAATATGGATTCTGCACAATTCCCATGAGGTCCAGGACCGATGCAACCAGCAGGATCGGAAAGGTAACGGTGGTCAGGACTGCCCCCATCAGGGAAACCTTGCTGCGTGAAATACCTCTGATAAACGTGTTGATAATGTCTGTGAATTTGACCAAAGCTCATCCTCCTGTTTCGATAATTGTCATGGTTTCACATTCCGTGAAATGCCATTCTTTTATAACCTATAGCAAGATGAGTGCAAATAAAAAAACAAATAATTTTAATAGGTTACGTGTCAGTCAGGGGTGTAAGTATTGCGGGATTAAATGACAGGCAGGATTTGTTGAAACAGGAATGTCAGCTTTTTGGTTGCCCCCGATATCGCAAAAAAACACAGGGGAAGGCGCGGAAGGTGTCGGCGTTGCGCGCGGGTCCGGCTTCAGCGCCGGCGGGACGCTTAAGGAAGATGCGGGCACTGGTTTCCGGTTGGGCAGGCCATGCATTGGTGGATATCTTCCTCGCTGGGTTCCGTTGCTTCCGCAGCCTGTTTTTTTTGGGAGCACTCGAAGATTATTTCCATCTCCTCCCGGTCCAGGGTTTCGGTTTGCAAAAGGGTTTCCGCAAGGTGCGTTAGAAAGGCTTTTTCCTGCTGCAGAATGGCGTATGCTCTTTGGTAGCAATCCTCCACCAGCTTTCGCACCTCCATGTCGATATGTCTGGCCGTGGTCTCGCTATAGATCAGCTGGTTTGCCTGGTCCCCGAGAAAACCTTCGTCGGACTTGGCATAGGCCAGGGGGCCGATGATCTCATTCATCCCCCACTGGCAGACCATCTTGGTGGCAATCTGGGTGGCGCGCAACAGATCGTCCTCAGCTCCGGTGGTCTGCTGGTTGAGGCCGATTTTCTCCGCCGCCCTGCCGCCCATGAGAATGGTGATCCTGTCCTGCAGGTATTCCTTGGTATAGGCCTGGCGGTCGACAAGGGTTTGTTGCAGGGTGTGCCCCATGGCTCTCCCCCGGGGGATAATGGTGATCTTCTGGATGGGGTCGGCCCCGGGAAGATGGCGGGTGACAATGGCATGTCCGGCCTCATGGTAGGCCATGGTCCGTCGGTCATCCTTGCTGATCACGAACCCCTTGCGCTCGATGCCGATGAGAATCCGGTCTTTTGCCTCGTTGAAATCCTTCGCCTCGATGGCCTCCTTGTTTTCCCGCGCCGCGATCAGGGCGGCTTCGTTCACCAGATTGGCCAGTTCCGCCCCGGTAAAGCCGGGGGTGTTTTTGGCAATCTCGGCCAGGTCGACACGTTCCGAGATGGTTACGCGTTTGCTGTGCACCTGGATGATATTCAGTCTTCCTTTCACGTCGGGGGGGAGGATGGTGATCTGTCTGTCAAAGCGGCCTGGGCGTCGCAGGGCCGGATCGAGGATGTCCGGACGGTTGGTGGCGGCCAGGACGATGATGGTGTCGTCGCGGCTGAAGCCATCCATCTCGACCAGCAGGGCGTTCAGGGTCTGGCCCCGTTCATCCTGGCCGCCCACCGAACCTGTCGCGTTGCGGTGCGCGCCGACCGCGTCGATCTCGTCGATAAAGACGATGCAGGGGGTATTCTTCTTGGCCTCCCGAAAGAGATCCCTTACCCTGGAGGCGCCAACCCCCACGAACATCTCCACGAAGTCGGAGCCGCTGAAGCTGTAAAACGGAACCCCGGCCTCGCCGGCAATGGCTTTGGCGAGAAGGGTTTTGCCGGTGCCTGGGGGGCCTTGCAGCAGGACGCCCTTGGGCAGGCTGGCGCCGAGCCTGCTGAATTTTTTCGGTTCCTTGAGGAAATTGACGATCTCCTTGAGCTCCTCCTTTGCCTCCGGGATGCCTGCGACATCATCAAAGGTTATTGGCTTGTTGTTGCCGTCAAAACGAATCACCTTGTTTTTGGCGAATTTCTGCTCTTCTTCAGCCTCCCGCCGCCGCTGGGTTTGCATCAGTACCAGCCCGCCGATCAGGATGATAGCTATCGGCAGCGTGACTGTAAGGAGAGTCCAGAATGGCGAGGGATGGTTTTCTTCCGCTGTGATGGCAATCTTTTTTTTGGAAAGTTTGCCCATGAGTTCTCCCACATCGGGAGAAAAGGTTGAAAACTCGCGACCATAAATATCCGTGAGCGAGATGTTGCCGCCCTTGAGGTGTACTTCGGCGACCTCGTTGTTTTCCAGGCTGGTCAGGAACTCGTCGTATTTCAGGGGCGGGCTGGTGTTTTCCATCCTCCAGAAAAGAGCGGTGGCAAAGCCGATAACCCCAAGCACGGCGATGAGGAAGAACGTGTAGAAAAGTCTGGTCATGGCAATCTCTTTCCGTAGGCGATGCGTTTGCACGCGAAGGCTGGGCGTTGTCCTGCTTGCGGGATGTTTTCCCGATGCATTGTATAGTACCGGAAGGCGTATCCTGCCGCCAATTATAAATGAAAAAGCCCGAACGTACGCAGGGTACGCCCGGGCCTGTTTGGGTGTTGCCGTGGTTTTTTAGGCGTTTCCGCACGGGAATTGTCTCCGGTGTGGATGCCGGGTGGTATTTGCTTTTTATCCATCGGTTACTTCATGCGTCACGGATATGGTCCGGTTTCTGCTGTTTGCCAACGATGGAAGCGCCATGATATGTCACCTGCCGTAAGCCGGATCTTGCCGAACGATTTTTGCTCTGTGGCTAGAATATAGGTCTTTCGGCGGGAGGTCAAGCGTAAAAGAAGCGTGTTTTCAGGTAGTTATATGTAAACTGCGGGGGTGATGATCAGGGTTGCCGGATAAGGCAGCATCTGGGGAATATGTTGTTTTCGGTAATCATGACAACCAGGGATGGCAAGAGCCGGGTCGGGCAGGGAGGGGAAGGCACGGGGGATTTCCCCGTGCCTTGTTGCGCGGGCTTATTTCATGGGAGCGTGCGGCATGTTCATCTGCATGTGCATTCCGCCCATGAGCGACTTGATGGTGGCCATGCTGATGTTCGCATAGGGTTCGATGGTTCCGCCGTTCGCCTTCTGGAACTCCTCCGCCGCGGCGCGGGTTCCAAAGGGGATCAGTTCCTTGCCCATGGGGCCCAGTTCCTTGCTGTCGATTACATAATGGGCTGTTTTGCCGTCGAGCCAGGCGCCGGTCTTGAAGTCCTTCACCCACACCGCCGCCACCTGCTCCGCTTTGCGTTCGGGGGCGAACTTCTGCATGTTGAGGAGAAAACGGAACATGCATTTGCTGCCGTCAAAGGCGGCCATGGTTCCATCCGTGAAGATGACCTGGGTCTGCCATTGAGGGTAGCGGTGCGGAAACATGCCGCAGGCCGCGCAGCTCATCTTTTCGGTGATCGCCTGGGGTTGCGGGCTTGCGGCGATGGCCGGGCCGCAGGTCAGCAGCATTGCCGCGCCGCACAAGAGCGCGAGGATAAGCCGTCTTCCGTGATTGTTGCCGGTTGGTGTGGTGCGCATGGGTGTGTCTCCGTGTGAAGTTTGTGGTGATTATTTGCTGGGAGGATATTTTTGCAGCTTTCGTTGCAGGGTTCTCCGGTGCAGGTCGAGTTTTTTGGCGGCCAGGGAGATGTTGCCGTCGCAGTCCGAGAGCACGCGATTGATGTGCTCCCACTCGGCCCGGGCCAGGGAAGGGGCGGAAAACTCATCCTGGTCCACCTCCAGGGCAAGTTCGGGGTTTCTGGCAAAGGCGCCGAGAATATCATCCACATCCGCCGGTTTCGGCAGGTAGTAGAGCGCCCCCAACCGGACCGCCTCGGTGGCCGTGGCGATGCTGCCGTACCCGGTGAGCACGACAATCTGCATCTCCGGGTTGCGCTCCTTGGCGGCGGCAATGAGTTCCAGCCCCGATCTGCCGGGCATTTTCAGATCAAACACCCCCAGGTCCGGATTCTGTTCGCCGATGACCCGTACTGCCTCATCGAAACCTCCGGCCGTGAAAACCGTGAATCCCCGTTGGCTAAAAGCCTTTGCCAACCGTTCCCGAAACAACTCCTCATCGTCAACCAGAATAATCGTCTTATCCATGTAATTCCTCCGGCGTACCGGCCGTGATCTGTTGCAGAGCAAAGAAAAGCGTCACCTTCGAGCCCTTGCCCGGCTCGGAAATCAGGGACAGTCCTCCGCCAAACCTTTCGGCGATTGATTTGGCAAGAAAAAGGCCAAGCCCCAGCCCCTTGCCCGGCTCCTTGGTGGTGAAAAACGGCTCTGTCGCCCTGGCGGCAATGTCCGGGGCCATGCCGGAGCCGTTGTCCGTGACTTCAATATAGAACCGGGTCGCGTCGTTCCGGCATTCCACCAAAACAGGCGTGCTCGGGGCGGCATCAAGACCATTCTTGATAAGGCCCCGGACAATGCGGCGCAAGGTGCGCAGCGGCATCCTGACCAACAGCCCGCCCGTATGGTTGGTATAGTGTACCTGATTTTTGAGTGAACCTGGAAAGGAATTGAGGAGATTTTCCATGAGCTCGTCCATGGAGAAATCGGTGAATGCTTCCCCCATCTGGTCTCCGGCATCGGCGGCCAGGTGGAAGAGGATATCCTTGCACCGTGTCACCTGGTCGCGGATCAGGGTGAGATCGGCAAGCAGTTCCGCAAGGTCGGCCCCGTTGTTTTTTTTCAGGGCATGGAGCATCTCGCCCGCGGCCAGGGCAATGGTTGACAGCGGGGTGGAAAATTCATGGGCCGCTCCGGCGGCCAGGGTGGCGAGGGAGGCCATGCGCTCGCTTTTTGTTTTTTCCTCCTGCAGGTCCGCCAGGGTTTTCTGGTGCCTGGCCAGGGCCCGCTGGATCCGGCTGACGAAGAAAACGATGAAAAACGCGGTTACGGCAAAGGCGACCCACATGCCCTGGAGATGGATCTTCAAGGGGTCGCTCAGGGGGGCCAGCATTGCAGGGTCCGGATGGCAGGACTGCGTCGTGCTTCCTTGGGCCGGAAGAAAGAACAGGGTGGCATAGCAGCCGGTGGTGAAAGCGGCCAGGCTCCATGACCATCGCGGCGGCATGAGGATGGCCCCCAGGGTGATATGCACCAGATAGAGGAAGGTGAACGGGTTCATGGGACCGCCGGAGTAGTACAGAAGCATGCTCAGGAGAGCGGTGTCCAGGAACATGGCCAGGATGAAAAGCCGGTCGGCCATGGGTGTTTCTTTTCTTTTCAGAAAACCGAACAGAAGGTTGGTGATGATTTCAAAGACGAGGATGCCGGAAATAATCCAATAGGGGAGACTGATTTCAAGAAAGAAGAGAGCGATCAGCACCAAAAGAACCTGGGCCGCCACCGCGCCCCAACGCAGATGCAGCAGCCAGGCCAAGGCGATTCTGGCCGAGGCGGAATTTTCCTCGCCTCCGCTGAAGTAGTTATGTTGAACGGTGGGATGCACGGAATAGCCTCTTTTCTTGCGGGAAACAGCGTGAGCATGATGTGTTCCGGCGGCGGACCGTCTTTTGCCGGAAAGCGACCCATGCTGCATACCATTATTTTCCGGGGAGTTGAAGTGCTTCCTTTTGCCCCGTTGCAAATGCGACAATTTGCCGCATTTGCAACGGGGGGGCCTTGTGTTATAGCCACTCAGTTGTTTTATTTTCCTATAAACGCCAATTGACCGGAATCTTCTTTGCGCGGTTGGCTGCTTTTCGATATGATGACACATCATCCGGTGAGCGTATTTTTTAAACGATATTTTCCTGCCTTTCAAGTGAGACCATGACCCAATCCACCTCGATCAGCATGGCGGAGATCTACCGCTTTCTCGCTCAGTCCATGCGATATCCCAGTTCCGAGTGGATGCAGGATGATTATTTTTCCGTACTTGAGACCTTTCTTACCGAGCTTGGCTGGGAGACCGAGGCGCAATCCCTCCGGCAGTCAATCTCCAAAGATGCCGACCGGCTTGAGCCCCTCCAGGTGGAACATACCAGGCTGTTTGTCAATGCCATTCCCTCCGTGATCGCTCCCCCCTATGGGTCTGTCTACCTCAGCGCCGACGGCATGCTGTACGGCCCCAGTGCCGAAAAGGCCAAGGCCTTTTACCGGGAACAGGGCTTCGATCTGGCGGGTGAGGCCGATATCCCCGATCATATCACCTTTGAGCTTGAATTCCTGGCGCTTCTCGCCGAGGAAGGCAAGGAGAAGGAAGAAGAACTCTTTTTGCAAAAGCATTTCAGACCATGGTTCCCCAAATTCCAGGCACGGGTTTTACAAGAGGGTCGTCACCCTTTTTATGGAGTTCTAGTTAATCTCATTGATTTTTTTACAAGGGAGGAAATGTGAAATGGCTTTGAATCTGACGAGACGTAAATTTCTCCAGACCGCA
>JAJZPC010000053.1 GCA_021811385.1 Deltaproteobacteria bacterium
TCAATCGATTTCGCAAGCTGATACCGCGATATGAGAAAACAGATCTCTCGTACGTTGCGCTGAACAGCCTGGCGGCTGCGATGATCGTTTTAAACAAAATCATGATTATTTATAGATAAGCTCTAAGGATATGCCGCAAGGGCGGAGCAGCATCAATCAAAGAAGAAACTCGGATGCAGCGTGGATAATCAGGAACTGAACATAGTATTCAAGCGCGTTGTCGATACGGCAACCGTGGAATTTTATCTGATCGACGCCGAGGGCCGGTTTGCGTATGTGAATCAGGCCGCCGCCAGAAATCTCGGCTATTCCGAGGCAGAGCTTCTTGATTTATCCCTTGCCGACATAGATCCGGAGATCGGTCCCAGGGTCGGGCAGCTCTGGCCGGAGTGGAAAAGGCAGGGCAAGCTGTGGCTTGAAACCACGCATCGGACAAAGAGCGGGCAGATTGTTCAGAAGGAAGTCGACGCGGTCTGCGTGACCCTCGGCACAGCCGACTATATCTGCGCCTTTGCCCGGGATATCACCGAGCGCAAGCGCATGGAATCCGCCCTGCGGGAAAACGGCGAGCAATACCGCGATCTTTTTGAAAGCGCCGGCGACCTTATTCAATTCGTCCGCCCGGATGGCACCTTCTTCCAAGTCAATCCGGCCTGGCGCGCCACATTCGGCTATTCGGCCGAGGAGGTCGAGAAGCTTACCATCTTTGACCTCATTGATCCGGATTGTTCGAATCACTGCATGGAAACCTTTCAACGCGTTCTGGAGCAGGGGCGGGTCGACAGGATAGAGACGTCTTTTGTCGCCAAGAATGGCGACAAAATCATGATTCAGGGCGCGGCCAACTGCCGTTACGAAAACGGTAAACCCCAAATGACCCGCTGCATTTTTCGCAACGTCAGCGAGGAAAAACGGTTGCAGGCCCAATTGCTCCAGTCCCAGAAGATGGAGGCCATCGGGCGGCTGACCAGCGGCGTGGCCCATGATTTCAATAACCTGCTCACCACGATCTTAAGCTACAGCGAGCTCTATCTGAGGCGTCTGCCGGAGGGCGATCCTCTGTCGGAGGCCCTGCGCGCCATCCGTGACGCCGGGATCCGCGGGGCGGCCCTGACCCGGCAGTTGCTGACCTTCAGCCGGCATCAGGTTGTTGATGTGCGGGTTATCGACCTGAGCAGCGTTGTCTCGGGGTTAAGCTCCATGATTCGGCGCCTTATCGATCCCTCCATCCATTTTGCAGTGGAGGTCGCGCCCTGCGGACAGGGGAGGATCCTCGCCGACCAGCACCAGATCGAGCAGGTATTGCTGAACCTGGCCATCAACGCGCGGGATGCCATGCCGGACGGGGGTGTCTTGACCATTTCCTGTCTCGAGGAGGTTCTGGAACAGGAGGAATTTTCCAATTTCGGCAATATCGGGCCAGGGCGGTACGTGGTCCTGGTGGTGAGTGATACCGGGGAGGGCATGAGCGCCGAGGTGCAGGAGCATATCTTCGAGCCGTTTTTTACCACCAAACCGCAGGGCAAGGGAACGGGTCTTGGCCTGGCCACCGCTTACGGCATTGTCAAGCAACACAGCGGCTACATCGTGGTGCGGAGCGAGCCTGGCAAGGGAGCCACCTTCCGCCTCTATTTTCCTCGGGTGGAGGCGCCGGTGGAGGCTGCGGTAACGGGCGCCGCCCTGGAGGTATTGCAGGGAAGCGAGACCATTCTCGTGGTTGACGATGAGCCGGATATCCTTGCCGTTATCCGGCATGCCTTGGAATCCATGGGGTATACCGTGCTTACGGCGCCATCCGCCGCGGAGGCCTTGCACCTTATCGAAGAGGGCAGGGAGAGGATCGACCTCCTGTTGACCGACGTGGTCATGCCGGGGATGACCGGGCACGGGCTGGCCGTCAGAGTGCAGGCGATCGATCCCCGGATCCGGGTGTTGTTCATGTCGGGCTACACCGATTCCATGCTCGAAGAGCACGGTGTTTCCCGGACGCACGCCAATTTCATCAGTAAGCCCCTTTCCCCCGGCGACCTTGCCATCAAGCTCCGCAAGATGCTGGCTTGATAAGCCCCCATCTCCTTGCCGCGGTTTTCGTTTTGCACCTCCCATTTTTTCATCTCATCCTCCGGTCGCCCCGCACCCTCCGTTGTGATATTGCGTAAGATTGTTTTCGGCAGGGATGGGATATGATTTTTTCCGGTTTTTCGGAAAAAACGTGGTAGTTTTTCGGGAGAAGCGGAACGCCCATCGCAGCATCGCATAGTGTGTCTGAACGGAGGACGCCATGGAGCATAAAATCGTTATCGTAGCCTTTGCCGGAGAACCACCCTGTTTCGCCCATGCCCTGCTGAACGGTCTGGATATGCAGGCCAGGGGCTGGGACGTCAAGCTGGTCATCGAAGGCAGGGCCACGGCCCTTGTCAAAGAGCTGGCCGAACCGGATGCGCCCTTTGCCCCCCCTCTACGACAAGGCGAAAAAATCCGGGCTTATCGACTGCGTCTGCCGGGCCTGCGCCGGCAAGATGGGCGCCCTGGCCGCCGCCGAGGAGCAGGGGCTGCCCCTGGCCGACGAGATGCAGGGCCATCCGGCCATGGCCCGCTATGTGGAGGCGGGCTATACGGTGATCACCATATAGGACGGCGGACAAACCCGAAGGAGGAGTTGGCATGGAGCTGTATGCAATCAAGCCCTACATCTATTGGGGCGGAGTTTTTATCTTTCTGCTGTGCGAACAGTTTTTTTCCTACCGGGAGCCCACCGTGCCCCGCCCCAGGCGCTGGCTTGTCAATCTGCCTCTCTCCATCATGAACGGCACGATCTACCATCTGCTGTACACCAGCGCCATCGTCGCCCTGATTCTCGCCGGCCAGGAGAGGCAGGTCGGCCTGCTCCATGCCTGGGGTCTGCCCGAGTGGCTGAAGATTATCGCGGGCATCCTCATCTTGGATTTTTTCATCTATCTCTGGCATCTGCTCACCCATGCACTGCCCTTCCTCTGGCGGTTCCACCGGGTTCATCACAGCGATATGAACATGGATGTGACCACGGCCAACCGGTTTCATCTGGGCGAGTTCCTCTTCACCGGGTTGATCCGGCTGGCGGTGATCCACACCTTCGGCATTGGGCTTACCGCCTACATCCTGTTTGAGATTTGGGTGAACCTCTCCGTGCAATTCCACCACAGCAGCATCCGGGTGCCCGATTGGTTCGAGAAATTGTGGGTGATCCTTTTTGTCCCCCCTTTTTTGCACCGGATCCACCATTCGGTACGGATCAAGGAGCGGGATACCAACTACGGGGTGATCTTCTCCATCTGGGACCGGATGCTGGGCACCCTGACCACCGAGGTGGAACAGGAGAAAATCATCATCGGCATCGGTTCGCACCGGCAGATCGGGCAGCTGGGGTTCTGGCGGCTGCTGGCGCTGCCCTTCACGCGCAATACCCCGTGAGAGCAGGACGATCGCGGCGGAAAATATACAAACAAGGGAGATCTCAATGAACTGGAAGAATCTGTTTGTGCCGGGCGAGGATTTCAGCGTGGCCCAGGCCAGGGAATACATGGAAAAGCTCGGGGCGGATGGCTATCAGCTGCTCGATGTCCGGCAGCCCAAGGAGTATGAGGAGGGGCATCTGGCCGGGGCCATCCTCATCCCGCTCAAGGAGCTGCCCGGGCGGTTGGGTGAGCTGGAAAAGGAAAAACCGGTCATCGTCTATTGCGCCATCGGGGGCAGAAGTAAGGCGGCGGCCCAGCTGCTCGCTGGCAAGGATTTTGCAAGCGTTTACAATATGGCCGGAGGCATCAAGGCCTGGCAGGGGCATCAAGCCAAGGGCAAGGCGGAGGCAGGGCTGGAGTTTTTCACCGGTCAGGAAGAGTATGCGGACGGCGTAAGTCTTGCCTATGCCATGGAGGATGGGTTGCAGGAGTTCTACCGGCTCATGGCCGAGCGGGCGCGGGATGACGAGGCGCGGCAGCTCTATGTCCGGCTCATGGGCTTTGAGGATACCCACAAGGTCCGGCTTCTTGCCGAATTCCGGCAGGCGCACGGGGTGGAGGCCTTGCCGGGCAAGGAGAGGGCCGGAGTCATGGAGGGCGGCGCCAGGGTGGAGGATTTTCTCGTCCAAGCCGAACCCCATCTGCACACCAGACAGGATATCCTGGAGCTGGCCATGGCGCTAGAGACCCAAGCCCTTGATCTGTACAGCCGCATGGCGCGGAAGAGTGAAAAAGAAGGGACCAGGGCATTGTTTTTGCGTCTGGCGGATGAAGAAAAAATGCATCTTTCCTATTTGGCCGATGCGATGGACACGGTGTTGAGCCAAAACCCGAAAGCCTTGGATGCCAAGCAGGAGCGCTGATGAGTTGGAATGCCCATGACCGCAGGGTAGCAAAAAACGACAGGCGGGCCATTGGCCGCATGTTGCTGGATCACCTCCGCTTTCTGCAATCGGTGATCAACGGGGTGACCGATCCTGTCCTGGTGATCGGGACGGATATGCGGGTGAAACTCATTAACCAGGCGGCCCGCGATTTTCCTGTTCCCCGGAGCAAGAGCGGCAAGTTTGCCGAGAATTCCCATTGCTACCGGGTGCTGTTCGGCAGGGAGCAGGCCTGTGATAAGGACGGCCGCGAGTGTCCGCTCATGGAGGTTCTTGAGACCGGCAAGGCGGTCACGGTTTCCCAGATCGTCACCTTGCAAAGCGGCGAGCTTCGGCATTACGAGGTCTTTGCCTCCCCCCTCTGGGGCGGCAATGATGAGCTCCTCGGCATTATCGAGATTTTGCGCGACGTCACCGAGCGTGAGCTTGCCGCCGAGGTCTTGAAAAAGAGCCATGACGAGCTCGAACGCCGGGTTGAGGAGCGGACCCTGGAGCTGCAAAAGGCCAATAAAGCCCTGCGCCTTGAGATCGATGAGCGGCGTTGGGCAGAGGATCAGCTTATCCAGTCCCTGGAGCAGGCGGAGCTTGTGTACAGCGTTATCCCCAGCGCGATTTTTACCGTCGATCTGAACCGGAACATCACCAGTTGGAATAAAAAGGCCGAAAGCGTAACCGGATACAGGGAAGAAGAGGTTCTCGGCAAGCCGTGCAGCATCTTTGCCCTGCATCCCTGCACGAAAAAAGGGTGCGGGGTGTATTCGGACAAGGTCAGGAAGCCCATCCTCAGCCGGGTTTGCGAGATCAGGACCAAGGATGGCCGGATTCGGATTATCAGCAAGAACGCCGATTTGTTGCGGGATGCGGACGGCAAGGTCATCGGCGCCGTGGAAAGCTTTGAGGACATTACGGTGCAGCAGGATGTGGACAGACAGCTGCGCACCGAGCGGGACAAGTTCCGGGGAATTCTCTCCGCCCTCGATCAGGGCATGCACATCGTCAACCGGGATTATGTGATTGAATACCAAAACGAGATCCTGCGCCGGATCTTCGGCGATAAGATCGGCGAAAAATGCTATGAGGTCTACAAGCAGCGCGACAAGCCCTGCGAGGTATGCCGCATGCATGCCGCCATCGAGCGTAACGATATCCAGCGCACCGAGGAGATCATGTCCGACCGGCGGCACTATGAGCAGAGTTACGTGCCCTTTGCCGATGTCGACGGCCAGACCAAGGCCCTGATTCTCCTGCGGGACGTCACCGAGGAAAAAATGTACCGGGCCGAAACCATGCGGGCCGGGCAGCTTGCCTCCATCGGCGAACTGGCCGCCGGGGTGGCCCATGAAATCAATAACCCCATCAACGGCATCATCAACTACGCCCAGGTGCTGCTCGACGACTCAAGCCAGGTGTCGCTGGAAGGCGAGGCCGTCAACCCGGTCCAGCGGGAGATGCTCGACCGCATCATCAAGGAAGGGGAGCGGATCGCCTACATCGTGCGCAATCTCCTCTTTTTTGCCCGCCAGCGGGAGGAAGAGGCGGAGGTGGTCGCAATCGAGGCGATCGTCCACGATTCCCTTTCCCTGATCAAGCACCAGCTCCAGAAGGACGGGGTGATCATCCGCACCGATATCCCGGAGGGGTTGCCGGCCGTCAGGGTGTATCCGCAGCAGTTGCAGCAGGTTTTTCTCAATCTGCTCAGCAACGCCCGCTATGCCCTCAACCAGCGTTATCCCGGGAGGGATCCCGGCAAAAAGGTGGAAATCCGCTGCCGGGCCGTGCAGGATCCGGGGCGTGTTCTGGTGAGAACGGAAATCACCGATTATGGCACCGGAATCCCCCCGGAGCTTCTCAGTCAGATCTTCGAGCCGTTTTTCTCCTCCAAGAAACCCGGGGAAGGGACCGGTCTCGGGTTGTCCATCAGCGCCGGTCTGGTCAGGGATTTTCATGGGGCGCTCCGGGTGGAGAGCGAGTTGGGGGAGCACACCACCATGATCGTTGATCTGCCTGCGCATGAAGAGTGAGCGTGTACTTTGGTGGGCATTGAATTGCCGGGGGAGCAGCAAAAATGATTGTTGAAATCGCAAAAAAAACCGCGACTTCAAAAGGTATCCCTTGGGAACTCATTGCGTTTGTGTGCGGACCTGCGCCGATGGGGCAAGCCCATCCGCTGACCTTTTTCCTTTCTTACGAGGGTAAAAATGATTGATCTGGACAAATCAGAGACCAGGATACTGGTGGTTGACGACGAGGAAAGCCTGCGGCTGACCTTTCAGATGTTTCTCGGCCGCGAGGGGTACGGGCCCGTGGTGACCGCCTCGACCTTTGAGGAGGCTCTGGGGTTCATCGAGCAGCAGACCTTTGACCTGATCATCAGTGACATCGTCATGGAGGGGGCCTCCGGCATCGATCTGCTGCGGCGGGTTCGGGAGTTGGGGTTGGAGTGTCCGGTGGTCATGGTCACGGGGTATCCCAACATCAACACCGCTTCCGAGGCGGTGCGGCTCGGGGCCTTTGATTATCTGGCCAAGCCGGTGAAAAAGGCCGACCTGCTGCGCACCGCGCGCATGGCCCTGCAGCAGTATAGCCTCTGGAAGGAGAAGGAGCGGCTGAGCGGGGAAAAGGAGCGTTACCAGCAGTATCTCGAAACGATCTTCCGCAGCGTCCGGGACATGATCATCACCGTTGACCATGATCTGCGGGTGGTGCAGATGAATGACCAGGCCAAAAACTGGGCGGCAACGCACATGCCCGGCCTTGCCATCGGCGCCGGCCTGGAGGAGGTGGCCGACTCCTTTGCCGTATTTGCCGCGGACGTGCAGAAGGTTCTCGAATGTCGGGAAGCGGTGCGCGAGCATCGCATCGAGGTCAATCTGGAGAGCGGCGGCCATGTTGTGTTCCGCATCAGCGCGGCGCCCTTGGAAAGCCAGCAGGACAAGGGTTTTCTCGGGGTTGTGCTGGTGTTTCGCGATGTGAGCCGGCTGGAGGATTTGGAAAAACGGGGCAAACGCACCTATTTTCACCGGCTGGCCGGGGTGAGCCGGGCCATGCAGACCGTGTACACCCTTATAGAAAACGTCGGTCAGGTGGACACCTCGGTGCTGATCACCGGGGAATCGGGCACCGGCAAGGAACTGGTGGCCGAGGCCCTGCACGCGGAAAGCCCGCGCCGGGACATGCCCCTGGTGAAGTTCGATTGCACCTCCATCCCGGAAAACCTCATGGAGTCGGAGCTGTTCGGCCACAAAAAGGGCGCCTTCACCGGGGCGGACCGCAACCGGGAGGGGCGGATTTTGCAGGCGGACGGCGGCACCCTGTTCCTCGACGAGATAGGCGATATCTCGCCGCTCATGCAACTGCGGTTGCTGCGTTTTCTCCAGGAGCGCACCTTCTACCCGGTGGGCGAGGACAGGCCCGTTACCGTGGATGTCCGGGTGGTGGCCGCCACCAACGCCGATCTGAAGCAGAAGGTCCAGCGGGGGGAGTTCCGCGAGGATCTCTACTACCGGCTGCGGGTGATCGACATCACCCTGCCGCCGCTCAGAGACCGGCAGGGTGACCTGCCCATCCTGGTGGAGCTGTTCCTGGCCCGGTTCAGCAAACGGCTGAACAAGAACATCACCGGGATCTCCGACCAGGCCTTGCAGCTGCTTGGGGCCTACCGCTGGCCGGGAAATGTCCGGGAGCTGGAGCATGTGGTGGAGCGGGCCTGTGTGCTGTGCATGGACGACACGATTACCACCTCCAATCTTCCCGAGGAGGTACGCAGTGGCGGCCGCGACGCCGATGCAACACCCGGAGGGGGGAGCGGAGCGGAAACCGCGGCTGCCAATGATTCCGGGGGTGCCGCTCCTGTTTCGCGGGAGAGCGAGAAGGCGCATCTCTTGAGCATCATCGCCCAGACCGACGGCAACAAGGCCAAGGCCGCCCGGTTGCTCGGCATCGACCGCAGCACCCTGTACCGGAAGATGAAGGCATACGGCCTGGAATAGTTGCAAGTGTTGCACCCGCAACACTCTGCCACACATGCAACAGCAAAAGTGTGGCGCCGCAATCCGCGGCGCCACACTTTTTGTTTTTTCACCTCCCTGTTTTCCTCCTGCCATTCCCTGTTGTGTATTCCCTTTGAATATCACGGTAATATTTCTGTAACTTGCTGATATTAGGATGTTTTCCTCCATGTTTGGCGCCGCCTTCGCTTCCTGCTTCGCGCAAATGGTCATATTTTTTATTTCCTTTGTAATCAAAGCGTTACGGATGCGGATTGGAAAAAAGCCGGCCGTTTTCGGAGTGGTGTTGGCACACCCCGTGCAATGTCTCCTGATCAAACGAGATCAACATCGCAATAAGAGCGAAAAAACAAAATCATAGGAGGCTCACCATGAAGAACACATTGCAGAAACAAGGACTCGGACTTGGCGAACTTGATCAGGAAGCAATCGGTGAGGGAATCTCCCAGGCAGGTGTGGCGGTTATCCTTACCCTGGCAGCGGTGATCGGCGCATGGGGCATTGCCTGTCTGATCGGCGGGATGAGCACCATGGGCGGAATCATGGAGCTGGGCCGCGGCTGGCTCACCGCCGTGACCGGGATGTAGGCAGAGCGAAAATACAGGAGTGATCATTTAAGGATCATAGAGAACAATCGGATTCGACAAGGAGAAAGATCATGGAAAAGGCAATGACGGAAAAGAAGGGCGCAGGGGTTTTCATGGCAATAATGGGCGGCATCGGCGCGGCCGTGGGGTTGTGGGCTTTTGCCGCCCTGAGCTTCAGCCTCTCCAAGGCAGGCTTGAGTGAGGTGGTGCGGCAGTACATGGTGGCCATCGGTCTGATCGGCGAGCAGGCCACCCTGGTGGATTTCTACACCCACATCAAGGGCGTTGAGTACCTGGTCTGTGTCGCCTTCTTTGCCGCGTTCCCGGTATTCTTCAAGTATGTCAACACCCCGAAGGTTACGGTTCCCGGCCAACGCTGATTAGGAGCCGTGCGGATGCTTTGTTCCTTGAAGTATCCGTTACGGCCCCTTATGCCGTTTCACGGCTAACCTTGCAGTACTTTCCTCCCTTTGAGCCCGGGCTTTTGTCCCGGGCTTTTTTTTGCCGTTTTTCCAAGATGAGGTGCGGGCAGGCAAAGCTGCCTGGCCTGGTTGTTGCAACACATCAGTTGCATGGCGCATTCACTGTCGCATTCCATTCATTTTGTCCGGGAGGGAGATCATGGCCAAGTACGTGCGAAATTATCTGTTGCTCATGGTGGCGGCAGCCCTGGCCGTTGTCGTGTACAACGTCTGGCTCGTGGAAAATCGCCCACCCATGCTTGAGTATTCCTCCTTCCTTGTCCGGCTGGAAAACAACGAAATAAAAGAGGTGCGGATACAGGGACAGGAGATCAGCGTCACGGACAGCTATGGCCAGTCCTTTTTCACCTATGCCCCGGATGTGCAGCAACTGCTTCCAAGGCTTGAAAAGAAGAATGTCCGTATCTCCGCCAGAAAGCCCGAGGCATCGTCGCCTTTCTGGTCATCAACCTTTCCGGTTTTGCTGCTCATGGGCGGCTGGATGTTTTTCATGCTCCGCAGCCAGAAAGGCGGCGGCAGCAGCGGCTTTGGCAAGAAAAAGATCGCCATGGACCCGGACAAGGCGCGGCGGGTGACCTTTGCCGATGTGGCAGGCATTCCCGAGGCAAAGGAAGAGCTGGTTGAGATCGTCGATTTTCTGAAGGATTCCAAGAAGATAACCAGGCTCGGCGGCAAGATCCCCAAGGGGGTGCTGTTGCAAGGCCCTCCCGGAACCGGAAAAACCCTGCTGGCCAAGGCCATTGCCGGGGAGGCAGGGGTTCCATTCTACAGCATCAGCGGCTCCGATTTTGTCGAGATGTTTGTCGGGGTCGGCGCCTCGCGGGTGCGGGATCTTTTTGCCCAGGCCAAGAAAAGCGCGCCCTGCATCGTCTTTATCGATGAAATAGACGCGGTTGGCCGCAGCCGCGGGGCTGCCGGGGCCATGGGCGGCCAGGATGAGCGGGAGCAGACCCTCAACGCCCTGCTCGTGGAGATGGATGGCTTCCAGAGCGACCAGACCGTCATCATCGTTGCGGCGACCAACCGGCCGGATGTCCTGGACCCCGCCTTGATGCGGCCGGGGCGCTTCGACCGCCAGGTCACCATCATGCCCCCGGATGTCAAGGGGCGGCGCAAGATCCTGGAGGTGCATGCCCGCAACGTGATGATGGACCCGGACGTTGACCTGCAGGTTGTGGCCCAGTCCACGCCGGGGTTTACCGGCGCCGAGCTTGCCAACCTCATCAATGAGTCCGCCCTGATGGCGGCGCGCAAGGGCAAGGCCGGGATCCAGCTCAGCGATATCGAGGATGCCAAGGACAAGATCCTCATGGGCGCCGAACGAACGGGGCTGGTCATCAGCGAGCAGCAGCGCAAGGTCACGGCCTACCATGAGGCAGGACATGCGATCATCGCCAAGGTTCTGCCCAACACCGATCCGGTGCACAAGATCACCATCATTCCCCGGGGGCAGGCCATGGGCGTTATGCAGCAGGTGCCCATCGATGATCGCCACGCCTATTCCAAGGAGTATCTGACCAACCGGATCACCATTCTGCTCGGCGGCAGAACAGCGGAGGAGATCATCTTCAACGAATTTTCCACCGGGGCCAGCAACGATCTGCAGGCTGCCACGGACATCGCCACCCGCATGGTCTGCGAATGGGGGATGAGCGACCGGCTTGGGCCACGGGCCTTTGTCACCCCGGATCAGGGCTTTCTCGGCAATGGTTCCCGGCAGCGCCCCTACAGCGAGGAGATCGCCAGGGCCATCGACGAGGAGGTCAACAAGCTTATCGCGGAGTGCTATCAGGAGGCGATCATTGTCCTTGAAGGACGGATAACCTTCCTGCACAAGCTGGCAGAGGTTCTTTTGCTCAACGAGACCATTGACGCGGAAGAGGTCGATATCATCGTGACCTGCCCCAAATTGACCGAGGAAAACAAGGTGCAAACCGGGTTGTCCAGATAGGGGTGCCCGGTCCTGGGGGACGACCTGTTGCATGCAACACTTCTGTTGCGCCACAAGTGTTGCATGCGACACCTTTTCGCCATGTCGCACAACATCATCGCCCGGTGAAAATCAGCCGGCGATGATTTTTTTTTGCCGCTCTTCCGACAATCCCTATTGGCCTTCCATATCCCGACACGGTTCTTTCTCTCTGTCCGCCCGTTTTTTTGCTTCCCTTGTGTCGCAATGCCCGACTCCATCAGCTCCGGCTTTGTGTCCCGCAGTGTCGCGGCAGCCGTTCATGCCCTCGCAGGGAGCGCGTGGCACAGGATGTGCTTAATCAGGGGACGGAATCCCCGGAATCCCGCCGGAATGGGGTGTGGAGCCTCGGCCTTGGCGGAGGGAATTCCCCTGGCGCAAGGAGAACGCAACCGAAGTTTGTTTTTTTAGGGGGTGTTGCGGAAGAACCATCCCTTACGCAGTCAGCACTGTTGCCGATCACGATTTTTCGATGTCACGGTTATTGTTTGAACAACGGCTTACGAGATTACTTTTTCAGAAGGAGACCAACATGGGAGGAAGAAAGAAGACACTCTTGGGCATGGCGGCGCTGATGCTCCTGACCGCGCCACTTGTCGCGCCGGCTTGGGCCGAGGATGGCCCCGGCACGGTGGAAATCGGCAGTCTGGCGAATCATTATTCCGCGGTGACCTTTGATCATGCCATGCATACCGGGGTCGCATCGAGCTGCGCCGAGTGCCATCACCACACAACCGGACTTGCGCCCACCGATCCGACCTGTGCCCGCTGCCATGAGGCCGGGGCAAAAGCGGGTTCCGTTGCCTGCAAGGACTGCCATTCCGACAAGCGGTTTTCCGCGGAAGACCTGGCGAAAATCGGGGAAAAGCCGCAACTCTATCACAAGGGCAAGCCCGGCCTGAAAGGGGCCTATCATCGGAAATGCCTTGGCTGCCACACCACCATGGGTGGCCCGACCGGTTGCCAGGATTGCCACACCCGCAACGACAAGGGGGATGCTTTCTTTAATGCCGGCAAATACGCTCCGGCTCCAAGCACTTCCGCCGGGCATGGCGGCGGGCATTGATTGAAGATCTCAGAGGCTTGGAGCTTACGCTGAAACGATATCAGAGGAATTTACTATGAAAATGTTCAACCGCAGAAGTTTCTTGAAAGGCGGACTGGCCGGTGGCGCTGCCATCGCCGCCGTCGGGACAAGCAAACAGGCCGAGGCTGCAGGGAGCTTTGGAGGCTACCCGGACAGCATGGGCGTGCTTGTCGATCTTACCAAATGTGTCGGCTGCCGCACCTGCGAAGCCGCCTGCAACAAGGAACAGGGCTTGCCCGCGCCGGACAAATCCTTTGACGACCCTTCGGTCTTCGAGGAAAAGCGCGAGGGCGGGCTGCCGCGCAGGACAACGGAAAAGGCCTACACCGTGGTGCAGAAATATGATGTACCTGGCCGCGAGCATCCGCTGTTCCGCAAGGTGCAGTGCAACCACTGCAACGAGCCTGCCTGCCTGACCTCCTGTTTTGTCAATGCCTACAAAAAGACGCCGGAAGGCGCGGTGATGTACGATCCCACGGTCTGCGTCGGCTGCCGCACCTGCATGGTGGCCTGTCCTTTCTATATCCCGGCTTACAGCTATTCCAGCGCCATCAACCCGGTGGTGAAGAAATGCATCATGTGCTACGACACCCGCCTCAAGTTCGGCAAGCCTCCGGCCTGCGTCGAGGCGTGTCCCCAGGAGGTGATGACCTTCGGCAAGCGCAAGGATCTCCTCAAGCTGGCCCATCAGCGGATCAGCGAGAAGCCGGACGCATACGTGGATCATGTGTACGGCGAAACCGAGGTGGGCGGCACGGCCTGGATGTATCTCTCCGACGTGCCCTTTGACAAGATCGGCTACGACACCCATCTGGGCGACCAGCCGATCATTAGTTATGTCAAGGAGTTCCTGGCGGTGGTGCCCATGGTGCTCACCATCTGGCCCGCGCTCTTTACCGGTTTCCATCTGTTGAGCAACCGGAAAGACGCCCTGAAAAACGAAGAAAATAAAAGCTGAGAAGAGGTGGACGACGATGAATAGCTTACAATCAAAAGGGTTCGCCCCTGTTGTCTCCCATCTCAAGAAGGATGGGCGCGAGTGGACCGTAAAAGAAAAGATCATGTTGGGGCTTTCCCCCAAGGAGTACTGGGCGGTGCAGCTCCGCAACCCGTTCAACTGGGTGCTCTGGGCCATCTATGCCGTGGGTCTGCCGATTCTGGTGGGCCGGTTTATATTCGGCCTGGGCTGGGTCACCCATTCTTCCTATGACTATCCCTGGGGGCTGTTTCTGGGCTGGGGCTTGTTCACCATGGTGCCGCTTTCCGCTTCCGGCTTCATGATGGGAACCACGGTGGAGCTTTTCGGCCGCAAGGATTTCAAGCCCATCGAGCGGCTCGGGTTGCTGAACGGGCTTTTGGGCTATCTGTTCGCGGTCATGTTTTTGCAGGTCGATCTCGGCCAGCCCTGGCGGTTGATCTACCCCATGTTTGTCTCCCTGGGACCGGCGGCGGTGCTCTTTCTCGTGGCCTGGCATGTGGCCACCTATCTCTCCTGCCAGGTGGCGGAGCTGGTTCCCGCCTTTGCCGAATGGATGGGGTTCCCCAAGGCCAAGCAGGCCATCAAGAAGATCGTGCTTGGGCTGACCATCGCCGGGATCATCCTCTCCACCCTGCATCAGGGGGCGTTGGGCGCGCTGTTCACCTATGCGCCGGGCAAGGTGCATCCGCTCTGGTATTCTTCTTCCTTCCAGTGGTTCCAGTTTTTCGTTTCCGCGGTCTTTGCCGGGCTTTCCATGCTCATTGTGGTCAGCACCCTCACCAAGTGGTTCATGCGCTGGCGGTGCGATGAAAATTATCTGAACAACCTGAGCAAACTGACCCTGGGTCTGGCCAAGGGCGCGTCCCTTGCCCTGATCACCTATCTGGTCATCAAGATCATCGGCGTTGCCCATGATAACGACTGGCAGTATCTGGCCTCCGGTTGGGGAGCCTGGTTCATGTTCGAGATGGTGGTGGGGGTGATCCTGCCTCTGATTTTCTACACCATGGCCGTGCGGAACAGCAACGCCTCCCTGGCCCGCTTCAGCGCCTTTCTGGCGGTGTTCGGCCTCGCCTTGAACCGGTTGAACACGGCGCTCATTACCTTCAACTGGCAGTTGTATCAGGAGATCCCGCACTGGCGGGAGCTGGTGATCGTGGTCACCGTCTATGCCACCTATATCGTGGTCTACCGGGCGGTTCTGGCCAGGATGCCGATCCTCTACACCTGGAAGGAAAACAAGTAACACGGCGTCAGTGAAGAAAAATGGCAGGGCCGGGTCTCCGGCCCTGCCGCAACTCTAACTCCGGGCTGAGAGAAATGGCATTTCCGTTGAAGAAAACCATCCATGCCACCGCCATCTCGGTCTCGCTGATTCTCGTGGCTCTGATGTGCCTGGGAATCAGGCAGTATCAGCTGTACCGCAATCATGTCGAAGTCAGCCGCCAGACCGAAAAACTCATCTTCCAGTTCGCCATCATCCGGGAGCATGTGACCGAAAACCTGTTGGAAGGGCAATATGCAGGGCTGGCCCCGGTGGGCGCGGAGCTGGAGGAACTCAATCTCAATCTGGCTTCCGTTATCGGAACCCGGTCCATAGACGACCATTACAAACTCACCCTGGCCAATGCCATCGATCTGCCCGGCCTTGTCCTGCTGGTGCGAAAGATCAGCGGTGGTCCGGCCCGACCCGAGCACCTGCGGCAACTCAATACCGAGATCCGCACCCTGGGGGAGCGGCTCATGCTCTTCGACCGGGTGTTGGTCGAGCATGGCAAGCGCGAGCTGATCAGTTTCCAGAATGTGGTGATCGGCGCCCTGGCCATGGTGGTCAGTCTGATCATCGTTCTGCTTCTTTTTTTTCAGAGGCGGTTGATCGCCCCCTTGCTGGATCTCGTCCAGCAGGTGAAAGAGGTAGCCGCGGGCGCCAGGTCCGGTCTTTCCATTGCCGGGAAAAGCGGGGAGATCTCCGAGCTGGCCTATTCCTTCCACGATCTCTTGATGGCCCGCGAGATCACGGCCCAGGGGTTGGCAGCGTTTCAGCGGGTGGCCTCAACGGTGAAAGGGGCGCAGCTGGCAATCGCCAGGGCGAAAACCAGGGATTCCCTGTTCAAGGAGGTCTGCCGGGCGTTGCTCGCCAACCGCGAGTATTGCCTGGTGTGGATTGGCCAGACCGACGGGGGCGGGGAGATCACGCCGGTGACCGCGGACGGCGCGACCTCCATGAGCAACAAGGAGTGCGAGGCCTGCATGGCTGTTTTGCTTACCGAGGCCGAGGATAAGGGGCTGGAGCAGAATCCGGCGGCCCTGGCCCTGCGTTCCAAGACGCCGGTGGTGCGGCTCGATATCCTGGCCGGGATTCCCAAGGGGTTGCTCAAGGGAACCCCCCTGGCAGACGGGCAGGCGGCGTGCGCCGCCCTGCCCATCATCTGGCAGAATACCGTCTACGGAGTGCTTTCCATCTACGCCCTTTCCGCCACGGATTTTGATTCCAGGGAAATGGAATTGCTCGAAGGACTGGCCGGGGATCTCGGCCTGGCCCTGCACACCATTGAAGGACAGCAACACCTGGCCAGCAGGGAGAATCTGCATGGCCGGCTTTTTGAGGCCCTGCGGGTGATCCAGTTGGCCCTGTCGCCGTCAGGGGAGATCCTGGGCGCGAATCCGGTTTTCGCAGGCCTGGCGGGTTGTGGTGCCGACCGGGTTCCGGGGCGCGGTTGGCGGGATTTTCTGGAGCCGGTTCAGCCGGGCCTGGCCGGCGATACCCAAGGCCTGCTGGAAAAATTGCGCTCGGAGGAGGGCGCCCAGCTGGAATTTTCCGGGGTCACGCCTCCCCAACGTTTTCTGTGCCGGGTGGTCCCGGACCGGGAGATGGGCGGCGAGCCGGAACGGTTGATCCTGGTGGGATATCCCCTTGCCCTTGCCCTTGCCCGGCAGGATGGCGCCGGGGACCAGGAGGCGGGGTTGCGGCTGGAGATGATCGCCTCCCTGGCCGGCGGGGTTTCGCACGAGGTGAGCGATCTCAGCAACGGCCTGATCAACTATGCCCAGGTGCTGGCCGATGAAGAGCAGCTCAAGAGCCCGGGGGAGCCGGAAAACGAGCTGGTGACCAAGATCATCGAGGCAGGCGAACGCATCGCGGAGATAGTCCGCAAGTTCATCCTCTATGGCCGGCAAGAGGGGACGGCGGCGGGAGAGTTCCTGCCGGTGTCCGTCGTGCTGGAGGATGCCCTGCTGCTCATCGGCTACCATCTGAAAAGCGAAGGCATCGGGCTGGAAACCGATCTGGAGGCTGCGCCGCCGGTGGTGCCGGTGCAGGCCCAGCAGATGCAGCAGGTCTTTCTCTCCATTCTGGGCAGCCTTCGGACCGCGCTTGCCGAGAGGTTCGTGGGCAGGGATCCGCGAAAAAAACTCGGCATTGCCACGCAGACCTTGGTGGCGGATGGCCGGGGCCGGGTATTTGAGATCAGCATCAAGGAGTTCGGGCCGGTGATCCCGGTGGACAGCCTGTCCGGGCCCGGACCCGGCATGGTTCCATCCCGGAGATGGGGGCGGCTGCTTGTCGTCTGCCGCCGGATCGTCGAAGACCATGGCGGGCTCTTGGAGATCGGCGGAGAAGAAGGACGATATACGAGGATAGCGTTCAGTTTCCCGGTGAAGGGCGATTGAGCGCGATTGTCGCAAAAGTCAGAGCAAATGAGAAGGATTGCCCATGCATTGCCAAACCCACCCCTCGATCTACCGGATTTCCGCGGCGGCCGATATGCTGGCCCTGCACCCGCGCACCTTGCGCAACTATGAAAAAGCGGGCCTTGTCACCCCGAGCCGCAAGGGCAAATGGCGCTATTACAGCGTCGATGACATTGCCTGGATCAGGTGTCTCTTCAGCATGATCCACGGCGGCGGCATCACCATCGCCTCCATCGGCAAGCTGCTGCGCTATGCGCCGTGCTGGGAGGTTGCCGACTGCACAGGGGAAAAGCGCGCGCAATGCCCGGTGTATCAGCGGCGTAGCCGGGAGGCGCGCTGAAAATCCGGGCAGGGCTCCGGGTCATTGCCGCAACAGAGCCCAGCTGCACCAGCGGTCGTTCCGCCTTCGTTCCAGAAAGGTGATTCCGCTCTGCGGCAGGGCGGCGAGCAGATCCTCTTCCATGCCGGAAATGAAGCCCGAGAGCAGGTAGAGTTTCGCCTGCCAGAAATCAGGGTTCTCGAACAGTTCAACCATCAATCCCTTGTAAAGATTGGCCATCACCAGATCCACCCTGGTGTCCGGGCATTGCCTCCGGAGGTCGCCCTCCAGCACCGTGACCCGGTCCTCCACCCCGTTGATTTGGCAGTTGGCCCTGGCCACCTGGCAGGCCAACCGGTTGTTGTCGCAGGCGGTAACCCTTTGCACCCCCTGTTTGGCCGCGGCAATGGCCAGGAGTCCGGTGCCGCAGCCCAGATCCAGGGCGGTGTTGATGGCGATTTCCGGGCTGGTCGCATATTTGAGCAGCCCTTCCAGGCAGAGGCGGGTGGAGGGGTGGAAGCCGCTGCCGAAGATGACGCTTGGATCAAGGCGGATATCCGCCGGGGTATTTTCCCAGACCGGGGCCACGGTCAGTCCGCCCACCGTGAATGAACCGATCTCCCTGCCTGCTTCCCAATCCGTGTAATCCAGATCCGCCTCATAGATAACCGTGGCCCCGGAGGCCTCGCAGATACTTTTCACCAGCCGTTCCTTGGGCCGGTGAAAAAAGAGGATGGCGGTCTCGTCCTCGATCCAGGTGCCGATGAGATCCGGGTCGTCGATGGCCGGAAGATCCTTGAGGTCGAGATGGTAGGTGTAGAGGCGGCTGTACTGGGTATAGGGCGGGCGGAGCATGGGCGGTATCCGGGTCAGGGGGCAAGGGGGGTTCCCGTCGGCTGGGCGACGGAGGGTTGCAGGTACTGTCTGGCTGCCTGGGCAAGATTCCGGGCCAGGGCAATCGCCTCTGCCTTTTTTGCCGCAATGTCATCGGGCTGGGCTGGGGCGCTCCCGTCCTTTCCGGGTTCCGCCGGCTCAGGCGTGACCAGGGGCGGCTCGGTGGGTTGGACCGGGACTGCGGTCAGGCTTGCGTTCTCTGGCAGGGTGATCGGGATGGCGTTGACCTTGGCCTGCAAGCGCAGGGGGGCGTTCCGATCGGGGGAAATGGCCAGGGTAAGCCCCTCGGCAAGATGAGACTTGCCGGTCTGTTCGTCGTCAAAAACAACCCGACTGTCGGCGAGGGCAATGGCGTTTAGGGAAAACCGCAGCGGGAGCGCAGGCATGGCGGGCAGGAGCTCATCCATGGTCTGGCCGAGGTTGTAGCCGCCGTCCTTTTGGCGGACCAGATGCAGAAGGAAGTGCTTGGCGTCGAGAGTGCAGGCGATCTCTCCCTCCGGCAGCCGTTGCCGTTCAAGGGTGATGGTGATGCTGCCCGCGGAGAGCAGCGGGTCCACCGGGTCATCGGGCTGGGAAAGTTTCGGCCCGACAATGAGCTGGTGCAGGGTCAGGGTGGCGGTGAGCGGGTTGAACT
>JAJZPC010000003.1 GCA_021811385.1 Deltaproteobacteria bacterium
TGGTGCTGCAGGGTTTGCCGAGGATTTCATCCTTGTGCCAGCCGGTGATGTGTTCCGCCGCCTTGTTGAAGGAGGTCAGGTTCCAGTTCCGGTCCACGGTGAAGACGCCGTCGGCAATGCTGTCCAGAATGAGATCCTGTTGCAGGCTGGATGTGACATCCCGGAAGGTTTCGACCCCGCCGATAACCTGGCCGTCCGGGTCAAGAAGCGGTGAGGCGCTGATGCTGATGGGGATGGTCCTGCCGTTTTTTCCTTTGATATAGATGGAACGATTGACAATGGATTTGCCTTCGTTGATGCTCTGAGCCAGAATGCAGTCCGCGCCGCAGATATTGGAGTGGAAGATTTCGCGGCAGGAGATTCCGACCACTTCCGGGGCTGTCCAGCCGGTGATCAGTTCGGCCGCCTGGTTGAACGAGGTGATACGGAAGCGTTTGTCCACGGTGAAAACACCATCGGCAATGCTGTCCAGGACCAGGGGGTAGATTTGTCCGGGATCGCTGGCGTCGCGGAGGGTGATGATGGCGCCGGCGAGCTTGCCGTTCTTGTCGGGAAACGGGATGGCGGTGACCAGGAGGATGATCGATTCATTGTTGTCCGGCTTGTGCATCACGACCCGCAGGCCGTGCATGGCCCGGCCCGAGGCGAGTGGCCCGTACAGGCTGCACAGGGCTTCGAATCTGCCCGTGCCGCTGAAAACGTCCTGGCAGCTCTTGCCGAGGGTCTCCCCGGTGGTGAGACCCATGAGTTTTTCAGCTGCTTCGTTGAAGGAGGTGATCTGCCAGTTTTCATTTACGGTGAAAACGGCTTCCTGTACGGCAGGAGCGGAGGGGGATGCGGTTTTGGTGTCCATTATTTATGAAGTAGTGGGGTTTGTTTGGCTGGCTGATTATTGATTAAGAATCATTCTTGATTCATTAATGGATATAGCAAAAAAAAACAAAGTATGCTTGCGGAAAGGCGAGCACCGACGTGTTTTTTCTCTTTGGCGGAGAAAGCTTGCCTGGCCGGTCTTTTGCCAATACGGAACCAGGGAAAAGTTTGGCTGGAAACCGCGAAAATTATCTTGACATGCGAGGTTGTCAAGATACAATGCGCTGAATTTATCCATCGGCAATTAACCTGGGGATTAATTGCTTAAGTACCTTCCGGATTATCCGATTCCTGAAGGGTGGAAGAGACCGAGCACCCTTCTGAAATACATTGAGGAGACGTGAGAATGAAGATAGACGATCTTGAAAAACTCGAGAATGAGGGAGTTGAAAACCTTCCTTCCGAGGAGCGCCGCCGATTCCTTCGCTTTGGTTTGGCGGTAACCGGTGTTTTTGTCGGAGGGTCCGTGCTTTCCCTGACCTCCGCCCGTAATGCCGAGAGCGCCATGGGCCCTGTGCCCGCATCCGGGGCTTTCCCTTACAGCCCTCACTACACCATGGTCATGCGGCAAAACCGCTGTATCGACTGCGAACGGTGCATGGAAGCGTGTGTGAAGACCAACAATGTTCCCTCCTATGGCTATCGTACCACCATCCTCCAGCAGGAACGGGAGATCGGCAAGGGCGTAAAAGAGCGGGTCTTCATGCCGGTGCTCTGCAACCACTGCAACCGGCCGCCCTGTGTCCGGGTATGTCCCACCACCGCAACCTACAAGGACAAGAAAAACGGCATCGTCATGATGGATTACAAGCGCTGCATCGGCTGTAAGACCTGCATGGCCGCCTGTCCCTACAATGCTCGTTATTTTAAGGAAGAGAACCGGGCGGTTGACAAGTGCAATTTCTGTTTCGACACCCGTCTGTCCAAGGGCGAGAGCAAGACGGCCTGCGCCGCGGCGTGTCCGGCTGGAGTTCGTGTGTTCGGCGATCTCACCGATTACAACAGCGAAGCATACAAATTGATCCACACGCCTGAGAAGGTTGTTTGGGTTCTTCGGCCTGAAACCGGCGCCATGCCGAACGTGTTCTACATGAATGATTAACCAAACAGCGGAGAGGGCCGTAATGAAACGCAATAATAAGAGCGTAATGAATATGGTGGGATTGGCGGCTGTGGTTGGCCTCCTTGTTTTTTCCAGCCTGTCCTTTGCAGAGGAAGCCTACGACGAGGACACCTATGGGCCGAAGGCGCCCATTGTCTGGACAAAGCCGGTGAAGGGCGTGGTGTTTCTCCATAAAACCCACACCATGGATGCCGGGCTTTCCTGTGACAGCTGCCATGACAGCATTTTCCAAATGGCTGCAGGCACTGCCGAGCAGAGTGCCGATTTCACCATGGCTTCCCTGTATAAAGGGAAATACTGTGGCGCATGCCATGACGGGCAGATGGCTTTTGCCTCCAACACCCGTTGCGCCACCTGCCATGTAGGGGTGAAAGGGTACAATAAGCTGACCGGCCCCGCGCCCCAGGGCAAGGCTTCCGGCAAGCATTGATTTTCTGATTGAATCCTTCCGTTGCTGCTTTAGCGAGCAGGCGGAAGGAGTTGTGTTCCGTACCGATTTTTTGAAGCGGAAAGCCTGAGCGGTGCTTGGGCTTTCCGCTTTTTTTGTTTCCCCTCTCTTCTTTCGGCGGGATCTGTCACGGCAGGTCGGTCGCTCGAAAAAATCAAGTGTCCGTCACGGACGTCTCTGTAGCGCCCATTGTCAATTAATAGGTAACCTCTCGCCTTAACGCACGCTGTGTCGAACCGTGTCCCTGTGTGTTCAGTGGTTGAGGATGCGAGAGGATGCCGCTATCCGTATCCCCGGGCGGTTCTCAATTCGGTCTGTTGCGGCCATTGCCATGAGTTTTCTCCTGTGAAGATCCTTGAAATGAGATCTGGAAATCCTCCATGGGGGAGTTGCTGGAATCCACGGGCGGCGTATGTTGCGTCTCAATCTGTGTAACCTGCTGATTTTAAAAGAATAAAACAGTCGCCGGGTGATTCGGTTGTTTGAAGAGGCAATGGGGGTGGATTTGGCGGGGGGTGTTATCTTTCGTTGGAACTCTTTGTTTGTACGCTATTTTTTCTGGGTGCGTTTCTTTGTTGTTGCAGGGATTGTTTTGCGCCCACTTTGCTTCGGTGTTTGGATCAAAAAAAGTCCTGCACGTTAAATAAGCTGAAACAGCATGTGTTCGGGAAGGATATGAAATGCACTGTTGTAAAACTCTAACTCCTTGCTTCTCTATGGAAAACTGAAATTTGTGAAGAAAAGAACGCTAGATGCTTTGTTGTGGCACGCACCTTGCTCTGTACCCTAATCGACGAGGATGCTGTGTGGGGAAAGCCCATTGCCGAATAAGCGTATGCACAGACAAGGAGGTGGCCGGGCAGAGTTTGGGAAAAAAATTCTGGAGAGGAAAACTCCTCAATCAACGGGTGGCGGCCCGGAAAGTAGACCTTGCTCCAGAAAAAAACAGCAACTGTTTGGGTACAGGTTGAAATCGAACATTGAAAGATGCTTACAAAAATAACTCCCTGGCCGGGAGTGAGTTGAAACTGAATTGTAATCTGCAGGTAAAAAATCTAAGGGAGGAAAAATCATGTTGAACACATTCTCACTCGCTGAGGTGGCAGAGGAAAAGGTCGCTACCCCGACCGTGACCAAAGCTACCATCCTGTGCGCGATTCTGGCCCTGGTCGGTGTCGGCGCCGGTCTCTATGCCCAGGTAGTCGGGCATGAACACGCCTTTGCCAACACCCGGGAGATGCCCTGGGGTATCCTGATCGCGAACTATGCCTATTTCGCCATCATCTCCACCGGCCTCTGTCTGCTTGCCGTGCTGAGCCACATCTTCGGCCACAACCGTTTGACCGCGCTCGCCAACCGCATGGTGTATCTCTCCATCGTGGTCATCTTCGGCGGGTTCCTTATTATCGGCCTTGAGCTTGAAAATCCCCATCGCATGCTCCTGTACAACATGCTTTCCCCGAACCTGACCTCCAACATCTGGTGGATGGGAACCCTGTACAGCATGGCCGTGGGCTTCATGTTTGTCGAGTTTTACCTGATCCTGACCAAGAAATACTCCATGGCTGTTACCCTTGGCGTACTTGGCGCCTTGGCTGAGCTTGCGGCCAACACCAACCTGGGCGCGGTATTCGCGACCCTTTCCGCGCGTCCTTTCTGGTACGGTTCCCAGCTGCCCGTCTATTTTCTTGCTTCCGCGGTTATGACCGGTTCCGCCGCGATCATCCTGTTCAGCAACTGGGCCTATAAGATGCGTGGCGAGGAAATGAGCCAGTCCACCCGTGAAGGTCTCCAGGGCGCCGGCAAGGTTATGTTCAGCACCCTTGTGCTGCTTGTTATTGCCACGACCTGGAAGTTCATCGCCGCCTTTGCCGGTGGCGCCGAGGAAGCGCGTCTTGCCGCCCTGAGCCTGATCCAGGGCCCGCTCTCCATGAATTTTTGGGTCTTCGAGACCGTGGTCGGCATGCTTGCCCCCATCGTGATCATGACCCTCTCCCGGATGAAGAGTCAGCAGGCTCTTTCCGCCGCCGCCCTCATGGTGTTGGTCGGTGCGTACTTTCAGCGCTTTGATATCGTGGTCGCCGGCCAGATCGTGCCGATCTACAACGGTTTTGATGAACTGCCGACCTATCTGTCCTACATCCCCTCCGCGGCGGAGTTTTTGATCGCCCTGGGTGGTTTCGGGGTGGTTGGTCTCGGGTTCCTCCTTGGCGAGCGCTTTTTCGGCAAGGCCTTCCGGCCCAGCGGTCATCATTGATCACTTGCCCGCACGAGGCTGAGTAAAGACAAATGACCTCCCGCGGGCGGGATTGCCTGCCCGCGGGAAGCTCAAACCGGAGAAGAGACAATGATATCTGACAATAAGGCAATCTTCACCATAGGGACCGCAGCGAAAATGCTGGAAGTGCATCCGCGGACCTTGAGGATCTACGAGAGGGAAAACCTGATCAAGCCTTTACGGAATGGGCAGTGGCGCTACTACACCATGGATGACATCAAGTGGATTCAGTGCCTGCGGGACATGATCCATGAGCACGGCATCAGCATCGCGGCCATCAAGAAGTTGTTGCAGTACACCCCCTGCTGGAACATCGCCGATTGCTCCTTTGAAAAAAGAAAGCAATGCACGGCCTTTATGTCCAGCGGACTGGTCCCCAGAAAGATCAGCGTGGAACAGAGATCCGGGGATGTTGCCGCCTGAGCGATGGACGGCTGTTTTTTACACAAGGAGAACGACAATGACCACCATTACGCAGTTTCTGGATAAAATCAATCTCAGCGGTTTGGGTGCGGACGAAGCAGCGGGAAGCGTTCCGGTCCGGGTTTCTTTCCGGCAGGTCAGTGAGGCTTTGTGGGGGATTGCGACCTTTGCCCTGTTTCTTCTCCTGGGGCCGTTTTCCGCCATTGCCGCTGTCTGCGGCGTGGTTTCCCTGGCGAAACAAGGGAATGGGGTCGAGCCGGAGGCGATGATCTGAGGTGAGGCTCCGCAAGGCAAATAGTTTTGCCCTGAAAGATACGGAAGGCGCCTGCCATGATTTCTGTGATCAGGAGTGAGTGACCAGTTGGAGAAGAACAGACTGGTGATTGACCCTTGGTTGCAGGATGGCGTAAGGCAAGAAAAGCTGCTCGATTGAGCGGCTTTTTTTTTGTCTGTGAAGCAGGCGGCTTATTTGTGGCAGCCGTCACATTTAACCGCGCCCTGGTTTTTGGCCTTGTGGCATCCCAGACAGAGGGCGTGTCCCTGTTTGAAGTCCCATCTCCTGTCCGCCGGAAAGTCGGCGTTTTTGTGACATGCGTCGCACCCAATCTTGGCTTGGTGCTTGGCGTGTGGAAACATCGCCGGCTTCTTGCCCGTTTCGGTCTTCAGAATGATCTCGGCAGGGCCGGGGGGAAGAGGAGGCTCTGGTCCTTTATTCGAGGTTTGTTGCGCTCCATGGGCTGGCGTATTCAGAATAATCAGCATGCAGGCGAGTGCGAGGGGTGGATATTTCATAGGCGTTGGGGGTATGGTCGGTCCGGCCTCTGTCGTTTATAAAATGGACATAAAAAAAGCTGCCCGTCGAGACTCAACCGAGACTCAACCGAGCAGCTTTTTTGTTCTACGAAGCAAGAATTACTTGTGGCAATCGGGGCACTTGGTCGGGCCGCCTTTGGCCTTGTGGCAATCCTGGCACAGACCATGGCCTTTCTTCATGTCCCATTTCTTGTCCGCCGGGAAGTTTGCGTTCTTGTGGCAAGAATCGCAATCCTGCTTGGCCTGGTGCTTGGCATGGGGGAATACGGCGGGTTTCTTGCCTGCCTCGGTCTTCAGGGTGATATCGGCCGGACCCTTGTCTGCGGCAAGAGCGGAGCCTGCAACGGCAAAGCCGAAAACAAGCGCGAAGGCTGCGGAACAGATAACGGATTTCTTCATTGTTCTTCTCCCTTAATACAGTTGGTTTATAAAATTGGGTTTATGAATCCCCATTCACTTACAAATAATGTTGTTTTATAAACCCACTTGCCAAGCCTTGTCAAGCAGGAAGAATATTTTACTCCGGCCGGATTGTTCCTTGCTGCCGGGGGCTTAACTCAGTTGCCGCCGTAGCTGTGCAGGCCGGAAAGCAGGAAGTTGACGCCATAGTAGGTGAAGATCACGGAGATGAAACCGAGCACCGCCAGCCAGGCGATGCGTCTCCCTCCCCAGCCCCTGGTGAATCTGGCATGGAGGGTTGCCGCGTAGACGAACCAGGTGATCAGCGACCAGGTTTCCTTGGGATCCCAGCTCCAGTAGGTACCCCAGGCGGAGTTGGCCCAGACGGCGCCGGTAATGATGCCGGCGGAGAGCCAGAGAAAGCCGAAGACCAGCGTCTTGTGGATGATATCGTCGATCACCTTGAGTTCCGGCAGGGAGGCGAGAAGGGACTCAGGGGCCGCGTTGGTCTTCCGGTCCTTGATCAGGTACATGATTCCCATGCCGCAAGCCACGGCAAAGGCCGCATAGCCGACGAAGCAGGTGATGACGTGGGCGATGAGCCAGTTGCTTTGCAGGGCCGGGATCAGCGGTTTGATTTCCTTGCCGAATTTTGGGGAGAAGGAGGCGTAGGCCATGCTCAGGAAGGCAAAGGGCATGGAGAAAGCGCCCAGAACCCTGTTCTTGTGCTTCCACTCCAAGCCGAGGTAGAAGATGGCAATGGCCCAGGCGAAGAAGACCAGGGACTCGTACATGTTGGAAAGGGGCGCGTAACCGATGCCGGCCTGATACGATTCCTGCCACCGCAGGCCGATGCCCGCAGTGTTGATCAGGAAGGCGGCAACCGTGACCAGCGTGGCGAAAAGGCCGAGTTTTTTTGCCCGGAAGACAAAGATCGCGATGTAGAGCATTGCGGAGAAAAGGTAGGCAAAAGTTGTGATGCCCAAAAGTTGTGAACTATTCATGGCAGATCCTTAAGCGTTTTGAAACGTGGAGTCGTGAGTGAAAGAGTCGACAAGGGCGGTAAATTCTTTTTCAAAGGCGATCTTGTTCTTGCTGGTGGCGCCGCAAACCAGGATCCGGCAGCGATCCGCAGCCTCTTCCCTGGCAATATATACCCAAATTCTCCGGTGCGAAAGAAAGAAAGCGACGTACAGGCCGATCAGCATGAGGAGGCACCCGGCATAAACGGTCCAGACCCCGGGATCCTTCGCCACCTGAAGGCCGGTGGCGTAGACCTGGCTTGCCTCGAATTCATATGCGGCTGTCGGGCGGGAAACGGTCTGGGTTGCGTTGTTGTCCATCCAGAAGATGCTGGGTTCGCCCTGCCCGTCGAAGAACCAGACCTTCAGCCTGTTGACGTCTCCCATGCGGCTGCGAACCTCCTGGTTGATGACCCCGAAATCAATGCCTCCTTCCGTCCAGCTGATCTTCTGGCCAAAGGGAATCTGGAAGGTTTGCCTGGTCTTGGTGGTTTTGTTGGTGATAACCACATTGAAGCCCTGCATGGGTTCGTAGCTGGATTGGTAGAAGGTGATCCCCTTGTAGTTCAAGGGATCGTTGACGATGATGGGTCGCTTGTCAATGGTGACTTTGCCGTTCTCCAGCACAGAGAGGTCGGAACGGAATTCCTTCGGGGTTGCCCCATCCGCGTAGAATGAAACGTTGAAATTGTCGCATCGCAAGGTGAAGCCAAGGGGGAGGGGCTTTCCGGTGCCGGTTTCGTAAACGGTGTCGGTTTCTCTGCCCTCCGGGAGCATGATGCCTGCCTTGAACCCGAGCGTGGAGCCGACGATGGCTCCGGCAAAAATAACAAGAATGCTGAGGTGAACCGCATAAACGCCCAATCGGCTCCAGGCGTTCTTCTGGGAAAAAAGAAGCGGGCCGCCCGGTTTGTTTGCCGTTTGCGCCTTCCAGCCGTTCCTGGCCAGAAGGGTGGCGGCGGTATCCGCAAGGGCGGCGGCGTCGCCGCGGGCATGAAATACCTGGCGGTGCGGCATCTTTTCCAGCCGTTCCGGGTCGGTGTCAAGGTTGTTCATCACCACCATTTGCCAGACGTTGGGCAACCGGTCGATGGTGCAGACGATGAGGTTGATGCTGAACAAAAGAAGCAGGGTGATGAACCACCAGGAGTTGTACATGTCCGGCACGTCGAGCATCTGGAAGAACTGCGCGGTGCGCTGGCCAAAGTTCTCGATGTAAAACTCGGGGGGGTTCTTTTGCGGAATCAGGGTGCCGATGATGGAGGTCGTGGCCAGGATCAGCAGGGTAAAAAGGGCAAGCCTGACGGATGCGAAAGAACGCCATACCATGTTGTCTGTTTTTTTCATATGGGCCTTGTGACGAGAAGGTTTTTGAGGTGTTGAACCGAGGATTGGATAGGTGTTTTCTCTTGGCGGCAGGGGAGCCGCATTGGGTAATTATCTGTAGTCTCTACCCGTGTTTGCCGGGGGCTGTCAATAAAAAAACTTCCAGGCAAACGGGATGTTAGCCTGAATACAGGCCGTTGCTGCATGGCCTGGTCTGTCAACGGGTCCGGGAAGAATGGCAGGTGGTGCTTCCGTCTGTCGAGTAGACACCGCACTGTCCTGTTTGTTCCGTTCTTTTTCGTCGGGCTGCATTTTTCCCGGCATGGAGAAAAAAAGAGAACAAAATACTTGTCAAGCTCCGGGAGAAGGTGTATACATTTTCCTCTTTGAAAAGGGACCAGTCCGGAAGAAATCAGGCTGTCCCTGGTATGGTGATTTCAAGATACCCGCTGGCGCGGTTTGTTAAAGGAGTTATGTCATGTCAAAAAAATGTGCGATTTGTGGAAAAGGTCCGAACACCGGCAACAATGTAAGCCATGCCAATAACAAGAACAGAAGGCGCTGGCTGCCGAATCTGCAGCGGGTAAGAATGGCCACCTCCGGCGGCAACGGCATGCATGTTCGTGTGTGCACCCGTTGCATCCGTTCCGGCGCCGTGATCAAGCCTGCCTGAACCATATTTAGATAGGTAATGCAAAGCCCCTGTTTCGTGATACGAAGCAGGGGCTTTTTTTTTGTGATAACGCGCAGGCAGAGATAGCTCTCTATCCTGCCGATTTTCTCCGGCCTTTCCCAGGGCTCAGGTTCTTCTCGCCTCCAGAACTCCGTCAAGCTGCTGCACATGCTGCAACAGACGCAAAAGATGTTCCCTGCTGTTTATCTCAAGAACGATGGAGATCTTGGCGATCCCGCCGTTTGAGGTCGTGGCTTCAAGGTTGAGGATGTTGGCGTCGTCATGGCTGATCGCGTTGCTGAGCGTGGCCAGAAGTCCTCTCTGGTCGCGGGCGATAACCTGAATCTGGGCCCGGTGGGTAGCCTTGATGCCCTCGGCCCATCTGACCGCGATAAGGCGTTGCTGGTCCGAGGCCGCGAGGTTGGGGCAAGACGCTTTGTGCACGGAAATGCCCCGGCCCGAGGTGATGAAGCCCACGATCTCGTCCCCCGGCACCGGCATGCAGCAATGGCTGATCTTGGTCAGGACATTGTCCGCGCCGCTCACCTGGATGATGTTGCCCTTGTCCTGCTTTCCCCCACTCTTGGGCAGGGGTGTCTCCGGAATAATATCCTCCGGCAGGGTGTCCCGGATTTCCTGGGGCTGCAATTCCTTGATGATGGACTGAATCGTCATCTTCCCCGAACCCACCCTCCGCATGAGGTCGTCCAGGGAGTTGCAGGCAATGGCTTTAAGGAGCTCCTTGAGGTGTCCGGTCTTGATCAGTTTTTTCAGGCTGATGTTGTGGCGTTTCAGTTCGCGCTCACTGATTTCCCTGCCGACCTGCAGGGTCTTTTCCCGCTCTTCCTGGTTGAGCCACTGGCGGATCCGGCTTTTTGCCCGCGCGGTTTTGACCAGGCCGAGCCAGGAGCGGTTGGGCTTTTGTTTGGGCGAGGTGATGATTTCCACCAGATCGCCGTTTTTGAGCTGGGTTTTGAGCGGGGCGATGAGCCCGTTGATCTTGGCGCCGGTGCAGCGGTTGCCCACCTCGGTATGGATGCCGTAAGCAAAGTCGATGGGGGTGCTGCCCTTGGGGAATTCCTTTACCTCGCCGGTGGGGGTGAGGACGAAGATCTCCTCCTCGTAGAGCTCCCCCTTGACCGCATCGAGGAACTCCCTGGGATCTTCCAGCTCCTGGAGGGTGTGCACCAGCTGCTTGAGCCATTTGAAAAGCTTGGCGTCCTTGGTGGTGATGGCCTTGCCTTCCTTGTAGGCCCAATGGGCGGCAATGCCCTCCTTGGCGACCTGATCCATCTCCTCGGTGCGGATCTGGACCTCCATGAATTCCCCGCGCAACCCCACCACCGAGGTATGCAGCGACTGATACAGATTGCTTTTCGGGGAGCTGATGAAGTCCTTGAAGCGCCCGTCCACCGGCGGCCACAGCGAATGGATGATGCCCAGGGCCTCGTAGCACTCCTTGACCGAAGAGACGATGATCCGGAAAGCAACCCGGTCGTAGACCTTTTCGAAGGGGATATTCTGGACCACGAGTTTTTTGTAGATGCTGTAAAGATGCTTGGGGCGGCCCAGGACCCGGAATTTCTTGAGGCCATGCTCGGTCAGCTTCTCGTTGAGTAGCGCCTTGACCTCGTCCACGTAGGTCTCCCGATCCGCCAGGGAGGTGTGGATCTTGGTGGCGAGATCCTCGTATTCGTCGGGATGGAGATGCGAGAAGGAGAGGTCTTCCAGCTCGCGTTTGAGCCAGTCGATGCCCAACCGGCTGGCCAGGGGGGCATAGAGATCCATGGTCTCCTGGGCGAATTCCACCTGTTTTTCCCGGGGAACATGGCGCAGGGACTGCATGTCGTGCAGCCGGTCGGCCAGCTTGACCAGTAAAACCCGGATGTCCGAAGACATGGCCAGAAGCAGCTTCCGGATGTTTTCCGCCTGGTAGGCGAGGCGGCTGTTGAACTGGACATCGGTGATCTTGGTGGCGCCCTTGACGATGTTGGTGACATCATTGCCAAAGGTTTCGCGGAGTTTTTTCTCCGTCTCCTTGAGGTCGTCGGCTTTCTTGAGCACGCCGTGCAGGAGGCCGGCGCAGAGGGTGGGGACATCGAGGCGCATGGTGGCCAGGATGTCCGTGACCATCAGGGCGTGGTACAGGTAGGGGCGGCCGGAGAGCCGATGCTTGCCCGAGTAGAACTCCTTGGCAAAATCATGGGCCTTGATGAGCAGGGCGAGGTCTTCCTCGGGCATGTAGCCCCTGGCCCGTTCGACTATTGCTTCGATGGTAACCATGCTGTCGGCGCCGGTAATGTTTTTGGGTGTGGGCCGCTTATTCGGGCGGAGCCAGAGCGGCGCGGACCAGGTCAACGAGTTTCGGTCCGGCTTCGGCCAGGGGCAGGTTCAAGGTCGCGCCGGTGGCCCGGTCCCGGATCTCCACCTCTCCTTTTTCGCTGAAGCCCTTGCCCACCATGAGCCGGTAGGGGATGCCGAGCAGGTCCGCGTCCTTGAACTTGCTGCCAGGCCGCTCATCCCGGTCGTCCAGGAGCACCTCGATCCCGCTCTTGCCCAGCTGTTGGTACAGCTCGTCGGCAGCAGCGGTGATCGCCTCGTCCTTGGGCGAGAGGTTCAGGAGGATGACCTGGAAGGGCGCGATGGGCAGCGGAAAGATGATGCCGTCCTTGTCGTGGTTCTGCTCGATGGCCGCAGCCACGGTGCGGCTGACCCCGATGCCGTAGCAGCCCATGATGAAGGGCTGTTCCGCTCCCTGGTTGTCCAAAAAGGTCGCCTTGAGCGCTTCGCTGTAGTTGGTGCCCAGCTTGAAGATGTGCCCCACCTCGATGCCGCGGGTCAGTTCGAGGCTGCCGCCGCAGGCCGGGCAACGGTCTTCGCTGGTGACCTGGCGCAGGTCGGTGATGGTCTGCGGGGTAAAGTCGCGATTGAGGTTGGCGTTGAGCAGATGGAAGTTCTTTTCATTGGCGCCGATGGCGAAGTTGTGCATCCGGGAGAGTTCGTTGTCTGCCAACACGGGGATGGTCAGGCCGATGGGGCCGAGGTAGCCGCTGGGCACGCCGGTGGCGTCGAAGATCTCCTTGTCGTCGGCCAGGCGCAGGTGGTCGGTGTTCACCCCCAAGGCGTTGGCGAGCTTGACCGTCTGCACCTCGTGGTCGCCGCGGAGCAGGACCGCCACCGGTTTGTCCTCGGCCATATAGACCAGGGTCTTGACCAGCTCCTTGGCTGAAATCTTCAGGAATTCCGTGACCGCGGCCACCTTTTTCTTGCCTGGGGTTTCGATTTTTTCCAGGGCGAGCAGGGGCGGCGCTGCCGGGGCTGTCGGGGTCTGGCAGCGGGCCTTCTCCATGTTGGCCGCGTATTCGCAGCCCTTGCAGATCACGATGGTGTCTTCGCCGGTGTCGGCCAGAACCATGAACTCGTGGGAAAAACTGCCGCCGATGGTGCCGGTGTCCGCTTCCACCGCCCGGAAGGCCAGGCCGCAGCGGGAAAAGATCCGGTGGTAGGCCTCGTGCATTTTTTTGTAGGTCGCGTCGGCCCCTTCCTCGGTGGCGTCGAAGCTGTAGCCGTCCTTCATGATGAACTCCCTGCCGCGCATCAGGCCGAAGCGGGGCCGGATCTCATCCCTAAACTTGGTCTGGATCTGGTAGAGATTCAGGGGCAGTTCCTTGTAGGAATGGACATTGAACCGGATCAGGTCGGTGATCACCTCTTCATGCGTTGGTCCGAGGCAGCTTTCCCGTCCGTGCCGGTCGGTGAAGCGCAGCAACTCGGGCCCATACTTTTCCCAGCGCCCGGATTCCTGCCAGAGATCCCCCGGCTGAACCATGGGCAGGAGCAGCTCCTGGGCCCCGGCCCGGTTCATCTCCTCGCGGACGATGCGCTCGACCTTGCGGATGGAAGCAAGGCCCAGGGGCAAGTAGGAGTAAATGCCCGAGGAGAGTTTTCTGATAAATCCGGCCCGGAGCAGCAACTGGTGGCTGACCACCTCGGCTTCGGAGGGGGTTTCTTTCAGGGTGGGGATGAGAAGCTGGGAAAAACGCATGGGGCACCTGGTGAATGTTTGAGTGTGAACCTTATTACTCCCCCTCCCCCGCCAGGGGGGAGGGAATTTTGGGGGCTTTCGCGGAGGGTCAAACGTTTACAAATTATGCGCCGTTCTGGCGCGCCTCTTCAATCATTGCGTCGATTTCGGCCAGGAAAACGGCCAGGAGTTTGTCCTCTGCCACCTTCTTATACAGTTGGCCTTTCTTAAAAATAATGCCGACCCCGTGGCCGCCGGCCACCCCGATATCAGCCTCCTTGGCCTCGCCCGGTCCGTTGACCACGCAGCCCATGACCGCGATCTTCAGGGGGGTGTCGATGTTCTGGATATGGCGTTCCACCTGTTCAGCCAGACCGAAGAGGTTCACCTGGCAGCGTCCGCAGGTGGGGCAGGAGATCAGCTCCGGCCCCCGCTCACGGATGTGCAGGCTGCGGAGCAGCTCAAAGCCGACCCGTATCTCCTCCACCGGATCGCGGGTAAGCGAGATGCGGAAGGTGTCGCCGATGCCTTCGTAAAGCAGGATGCCCAGGGCCACGCTGGATTTAACCGTGCCGGCAATGAGCCCCCCCGCTTCGGTGACCCCGAGATGCAGGGGGTAATCGCACTGGCTGGCGAGGCGGCAGTAGGATTCCACCGTGGTCATGGCGTCGGAGGACTTGAGGGAGATTTTTATCTGGTCAAAATCAAGGGCCTCCAGCAGACGCACATTGCGCAGGGCGCTCTCCACCAAGGCGTCCGGGGTGGGGTGCCCATGTTTTTGCAGGATATCCTTCTCCACCGAGCCGGAGTTGACCCCCACCCGGATGGACACCCGGTGCTGCTTTGCCGCGGCAACAACACGGGCCAGCTTGTCAGGTCCGCCCAGATTGCCGGGATTGATGCGGATACCCTGGGCGCCGTGCTCCATGCTGGCCACTGCCAGCCGCGCGTCAAAATGGATGTCGGCGATGAGCGGGATGGATATTTGCTCCCGAATCCGGGTGATGGCTGCCGCCGCCTCCAGGTCCAGCACCGCCACCCGGATGATCTCGCAGCCCGCCTCGGTGAGCCGTCCGATCTGGGCCACGGTGCCGTCCACATCCCGAGTGTCGGTGTTTGTCATGGACTGCACGGCAATGGGGGCGTCGCCGCCCACCGCTACGTTGCCCACCTTGATTTGGCGTGTTTTTCTACGGGTTATCATGGTGCGAGAGTATACACTTTTGCTTTTTTTCCTGCATCCATCTTTTGCCGGAGTTTTTGCCGGCGTAGCAAGGAGTGGCCCTGGCTGGGTTACGCTGCTGTGTCGCGCCGTAAAAAAATGCCTTTCGTATTCTTTCAGTATTGACATTTTGTGCGGGGGGGGTAGGGTTTTAAGAATTTTTTCCTGTTTTTCCGCATGTTGCGGAGGCATCCATCCATAGTAACAGACGGTTAACTTGCCGACGTGGTTGAGGGACCGGTGGTCAGGCAAATTCATCAAAAGGAGATGGCATATGGGATTCTTTCGAGATTTTCGTAATCACAACGCGATTGGGACCATCAGGAATAACGGTCTATCCGAAGGTTCGGGTGGCGATGTTTGCGAGTATTGCCAAAACCGGATGGTCGATCCGCGTACGAGTTATTTAGCTTGCGCGGTGCATAAAATGCACGTTGGCGCGGGCCAAGTATGCGGAAGTTTTTCGCGGGGCAACCCGCTTTATGAATTGAAATAGAGCAAATAAAATAGAGAGAGGAGGCGCGCATGGCTTATCAACCGGAATCCGGCGAGGTGTTTTACTGCGGCAATTGCGACAGGACACAAGAACCTTTGCAAGGGGAAAAGTGTGTCAAGTGCGGGGGGAGAACTGTGAGCTTTAGAGCTTGTCCGTAAATAAGCTTTTCAGGGATCGCGCTGGATTTTGAGACGGATTTGGCCGGGACGATTGAGCAAAACCACAGGCGTAGCAGCGCTACGGCGAGGATTTTGCGATTGAGGAGCGGTCAAAGATGGCCAAAAGCCGGATGCGAGCACCAAAGATTATTTACGGACAAGCTCTTAATCAGGACCGGGAAAAGTTTGAAGATGCTCGCCGTAGGTGGAAGCAGGCGTGGGGCTGAAAGGAGATACGACATGACATTCGGAGACTTCGCCAGGAATTATTTGAATCCGCTCTACGTCGTATTCCGGCTGGGGTGGCTGGGGCTGGCGCTTGGCGCGGTCCTTGCCTGGGTCGGATCATCCTCAATCTGGTATCTGATTGCCGGTTTGGTGTTGGCGTGGAATGGCTTGCGTCCGTGGGGCAAAGGGGTGTCGATTCATGAAATGAACCGGGCTGTGAACGACTTGAAGAATGACCTGGAAAACCGCCGATAACCTGGCCATTGAAGGAGCCGGGAGACCGATTGCCTCGCAAAACGCGCCCTGGCAATGCCTGAGGCTGCGGCGCGTAGTTCGTGTGGCCGTAATCAGAGGTCACGTTTTTTTACCATCACCACGTAAGGAGTTCTTATGGCTAAAGCGATAAAGGTGTACGTAGTAGACAGCGAGGGGAATACGCTATCCGGCCAAAGAGTAAAAGAATATGGCGGGAGCGAACAAAGAACTGATGCCAATGGCTGCGTTACTCTTTTTCTAGAGGGCACAAACACCACAATTTATGTGAATGGGTTTGAGGCCTATGGTGGTTCTGTTTCAAGGCTTGATTCTAAAGAGGTGTTCACAAAGTTAGGGGGCCGATTCTAACCTCTCTTCTCCCGGCTCCGGGCTCCTCGACTCCAACGATGGCTGGCGGGGCGGAGTGCTGATGAAATATTGAAGTAATGGTTGTCTATTCATGAAATTTTCTTTTCGAACATTCCTGTTGATGCGGGGTGCCGTCGCCAATGTTGGCTTGGTGGTGCATCGTTTGTTGAGTAAGATTTTTCCCACTCCATTGCCGTGGATCATCCCTGGTTTTTCGGGTTGGCCGCCTTTCCGGCGGCATTTTGTGCAGAATCTGTTTATCGGTGTTTGCATCGAATTGGTGATTATTTCCCTCTCGCACTTTGGCGTTCCTTGGGTGGTTAACAATCAAGACGCCGCGCTTGATTTCATGATGCGTCTTTCAACCAACTTGCCTGCCGAGGGGAAAAAACACCCTAATCAGGTCTGGATTGATGTGAACGAGCGGACCTATCGAAGCAGCCAATGGGGTGGTGGTGAACCTTCCGCTCTCCCGCTTGTACCGCTGGCCAAACTTATCGAATTTGCCGTGGAATATGAAGGGGCAAGGTATGTGGTGGTCGATTTCACTATTGATGGCCCCGAGAACCCGCCACAGTCCGAGAACGCCTTACAGAAAGAGTTTGACACGCAGCAGCAGAAATTTGCGGCAGATATGCGTGTCCTGCTTGAAAAGCATAAGGATGAGCATGATGGAAATGGAATACATCTACTGTTCATGTGGGCGGTCCGAGAGCCCCATCTCCAAGAGTGGAGAGTATCCCGGAGTGTCCGGCCCTCCGTGTTGGATGCGTTGATTGCTGGTTATCCCAATAATGTGCATGCCGTAGCGCCTAATTTTGTGGTTTCCGATGATCACGTGTTGCGACACTGGAAGCTGTGGGAAAGCGCCTGCCGACACGGAGAAGGTGAAAAGAGTGGCGAAGGCCACTGGGTTGTCCTGCCTTCCCCCCAACTTGTCCTGGCGGCGTTGTTGGGGCAGCACGAGCCGCCCCCTTGGTCACTTGGCGTTGACACGAAATCAAAGGGGGAGGTGTCGCCTGTTTGCGCCATGAATGATGGGTATGATGCAGAACCGAAAGAGATTCTGCGTGATGCCACGGACTCGCAACTGGCAGACTTTAGGGCTGGACGTTGGGTGAAAGACAATTTTGGCGACTGTTATCAGCAGGACCAGTTTACCCATGCCGACTGCACAGGTGCTTTTTCCCAGAGAGCAGCGGAAACGGAAGCAGAGCCCGCGACAGCTTTGAGTAATCGTGTTTATTTCAGGATTTATGATTCCGATTCTTTGCCTCCCAGTTTTCATCGGAAACCGAAACCGTCGTGGTTGTCGCGGTGGATTGGTCAGCGTCCTCTCGAACTCAGCGGTGTTCCGAAGCGGTCAGCGGATAAGATTCTTAAGCTATCGCCGGGAGAGAAAGTCCGTTGGGACGCCTCCGAAAAAGAAAATTTGATTGCGGTCATCGGCGCCAGCTACACAGACTCACGCGATTTCTATTTAACGCCTCTTGGAGAAATGCCCGGTGCGCTGGTTCTGATCAATGCCATCGATTCCCTTTGCACTGTAGGAGTTCTACAGCCTCCCAAGCTTTGGCAAAAGTTGCTGATTATTGTTGTGATTCTTGTCGCCGTGAGCGCAGCCTTTGCCCGGTTGCCAACTTTCTGGGCCGCAACCGCGATGATGGCGGCCATCGTTTGTCTCTTGGGTCCCATCAGCTTTTGGCTGATTAAGGGGCATGGCGTCTGGGTTGATTTCACCGTCCCCATCATTGGTATTTATTTCCACCGGGAATGGGAAGAATTGCATGAGCGGTTAAGCCGCTGTTTGCCGAACACCACTACAGGGGAGTCGTTATGAATTATCTCGCCGCGCTGTCTGCTTTTCGCTTGCTTGTTGTCGCCATGGCATTGATTGGGTTTGGGCCTTCGATGGTTTGCGCCGCCGATGAAAAGCTGATCCCTATTGTCATTCTCGAAGTTTCCCCGAAAAATGCCTTGGAGAAAAAGCTTATTGTCGTGAAACGGCAAGAGCATGATGTCGATTTTGCAAAGGGCTCGAGTCCATGGACACTCTCTCCCGGTGATCGGATTTTTATTTTTCACGAACAGGCATCCCTGACCCTTTATGTCGGCAACCGGAACGAGCAGCTCATTACTGCCCAAGATGCGGGCAAGGATGGGTATGTGCTCCAGGTAAAGCCCAACACAGTGTGGGGAAACCTTTGGGCCGCTTTCCGGAGCCCTAATATCCACGTCAGTACTGCCTCAGCCTCCGCCAAAGGGATCGATGAGTTCAAGATGCCTGCGGACGCGAGTAATTTGCCGCCACCTAGAATGGCTGCCGGCGAGCGAGCCCTGCATTTCAGGTGGGTTGGAGGAAAACCACCGTATAGCCTGACCATTGAGCATGACGGGGTGAAGGTGAGTAAGGTTGAGAATGTCGGCACCGGCTCCGTTTCCCTGCCGAGGCGGAACTGGCAGCCAGGAAAATATCAGTTGAGTTTGGAAGACGCTGGCACTCCGCCAACAGTCTTGGAGGAATCCGAACTCACCTTTGTGGAGCCTGCCGATATCCCCCCCATGCCCAAGGACATTGTCGAAGGCGAGTCACGGGAAGATATGCGGCAGTTGCTCTATGCCGATTGGCTTTCAAAGCAAGGAAAAGGAGAGTGGATCATGGAGGCCATTCAGCGGATGGTCCCTCTTGCGATGGAGGGGAACCTCGCCGCTGCCAACTGGTTGCGGCAGTGGGGAGGAGAGTGAAGGCATCTTTGATGCTTTCTCGGAGTTGGGTGTGTAATTGTTTTAAACAAACACCATGTCTTTGTGAATATGCAGCGCGTTAACGGGGAGAGAGGCAAGCAGTGAACAGGTTGTGGATTGCGATATGCTGGATGCTGGGAGTGGGGCTGTTGGGGGGCGGGTCAGCGCAGGCGTGGGGGCGTGTTGAAGCTGTTGACCAGAATGACGATCAGCCGCGACTGGTGGTGCAGGGAGGTCATGTGGGTTACGTGCATAGTATTGCCTTTTCGCCGGATGGCAAGACTGTGGCGTCTACAGATAACGTGAATAAGATTGTTAGGCTCTGGAGCGTGGTCACCGGCCTGGAATTTCGCACCATCACCGAGACCACTGTTCCTGATATAGTCTCTTTTCAGGACGACAATACCTTGGTGGTGAAGGGGCAAAATCAAACAGCCATCAAGCTGTGGAACGTGGCTACCGGCCAGAAACTGCCTTCACCCTGCAAAGAGAATGCTGATGGCGAAGTGTGTGTCGCAATGTCCCTCGATGGCAAGACGGCGGCATCGTCGCTGAATGGGGGGCGCACCATCAAGCTGTGGGACGTGGCCAGCGGCAGGGAACTGCGTCCTCTTCTTCCCCTTAAGGATGATGACGGGATGTCGCGCGTTACTTTTTCTCCGGACGGCAAGACGGTGGCATCAGTGAGCGGGTACCGCACCATCAAGTTGTTGAACGTGGCCAGCGGGAAAGAGCTTACGCTCGGTACGCATTCAAGTAGTGTGTCTAAGATCGTCTTTTCCCCCAACAGCAAGAGGATGGCATCGCTGAGCAGTGGGGGTGGGGATACGACCAATAACCTCAAACTGTGGAATGTAGCCACCGGGCAGGAATTGCGCATCCCCGGTGAGCATTCGAGTCATGTGGGTTCGGTCGCCTTTTCCCCCGACGGCGGAAAAGTGGTGTCGGCGGAAGATGAGTGCACTGTCACGCCTTCCCCTGACGGTCAGAACGTCGCGCGATCACGGCACACCCTCAAGCTGTGGGAGGTGGCCACCGGGCGGGTCCTGCGCACCTTCGGCGGATGTTCGTCGCTGGTATCCTCAGTCGCCTTTTCACCCCATGGCGATACGGTGGTGACAGGGACTTGGGGCAGAGAGACCCTCGAAACCCCCGACGGCAAGAAAGTAGTGAGGGAGAGATACTACCTCAAGCTGTGGGACGCAGACAAGGGCGAGGAACTGCGTAATTTTCATGGGTTTGCAAGCACGCCGTTCTCGGTCGCCTTCTCCCCCGACGGCATGCTTGTGGCATCGGGGGGGTCGGACAAGACCATCCGGCTGTGGGAGATGGCCAGTGGCAAACCGCGCACGCTCTCTGGGCATCAGCATAAAGTATCTTCAGTCGCCTTTTCCCCCACAGACGGCAAGATATTGGCCTCAGGAAGTTGGGACCATCAACTCAAGCTGTGGAACGTGGACAGCGGGGAATCGAGCACGCTCGGCGGGGTTTCTACGCAGGTTGCCTTTTCTCCCAACGGTAAGACGGTGGTGTCAGGGAATGGTCAAACTTCCGATAGTAACCTCAGATTATGGGACGTAGCCAGCGGGGAACAACGCGTGCTCGGCCATCATTTAGGAACCAGTTCGGTTGCTTTTTCGCATGACGGTAACACGGTACAATCGGTTGGAGGGAACATCAGGCTGTGGGATGTAGCCAAGAGTCAGGAGTTGCCCACAACACCCGGCAAGTGTAGTGTCTGTGATCAGATCGCCTTTGCCCTATACGGCAAGACGCTGGCATCGGTGCCATTGGAGAAATCGGCCACCATTCTTAAGATGTGCCCGGGCAGTATGCATGAATCGTCCACGCGCGATAGGCAGGGGATACCACTGTTTGCCTTCTTATTCTTGGATGGCAAGGCGCTGCTGGCAACGAGTGGTCAAGATGGCAACACCATCAAGTTGTGGCGGGTTTCCGATGGGGTACTGCTCACCACCCTCGCCGGGCATTTGGGTGAGGTAACATCGCTCGCCTTTTCCCCCGACGGCAAGACTGTGGTGTCAGGGAGTCTGGATAATACTCTAAAACTCTGGGATGTGACATCGGGCAGCCTCCTCGCCTCCCTCATTTCATTTGCCGATGGCCGCTGGGGCGTCGTCGATCCAGAAGGCCGTTTTGATGTCGCCGTCGCCGACCTTGTTGATGGTACGTCCCATCTATCCTGGGTGATGCCGGATGTCCCGATGACACCGTTGCCGCTGGAAATTTTCATGCGCGACTACTACGAGCCGCGCCTGCTGCCGCGGATTTTGAATGGCGAGAAATTCAAACCAGTTCGGGCGCTGAGCGAACTGAACCGAGTCCAGCCGGAGGTACGAATTACGGGGATTGAGCCTGATCCGGAACAGACGGGCTTCGTCAAGGTGACCGTTGAGGCGGCAGGAGCCAGTCGCTCCTACATGCCGGAAGGGAAACCCATAGCCACCGATGTCCACGATCTGCGCCTGTTCCGCAACGGACAACTGGTGGGGTGTGCTGGAGACAAAGACGAGGATAAGCCGCTGGCCAAAGTAGGCGGAAAACCATTTCAGCGCAGCTTCCGAGTACGTTTGCCTACCGGGCAGGAGCCGTTGCAGTTCACGGCCTATGCTTTCAATGACGACCGGGTAAAAAGCGCGACCGCTCATCGGGCCTATACGCCTCCGGGCGTCATCGTTGGCAGCAAACCACGGGCCTACCTCATCACCATCGGTGTCAATAGTTACGACGATCCGGCCTGGAAGGATTTGCACTACGCCGCCAACGATGCCCGTCAAATCGGGAAGAGTCTCGAGGCAGGGCTGGCTGGACAAAATAAATACGAGGCCGAAGACATTGTCACCATCCCGCTCATCTCGGATACCGCGGGTCCGAGGTTGGCCACCAAGGCCAACCTCAAGGCCGTGCTCGATGTTCTGGCCGGACGTGAGGCGGAGGTCCGGGCCATCCCCGGTGGCGAGAAACTGCGCCAAGCCACTCCCGACGATTTCGTGCTGATCAGCTTCTCCGGCCACGGTTATGGCGAAGGTGGGATGTTTTACTTGGTCTCCAGCGACACAGGAGAAAGGAATGGCAAGAGCAAGGCGATTACATCCGAGCTTATCGCCAAATCCATCTCCAGTGATGAGCTGAGCGCTTGGCTCAGGGATGTTGACGCCGGAAATATGGTCATGATCGTTGATGCCTGCCATTCGGCCGCGAGCGTCGGCGAGAAGTTCAAGCCCGGCCCCATGGGCAGCCGTGGCCTAGGGCAGCTTGCCTTCGATAAGGGTATGCGTATTCTGGCGGCAAGCCAGGCCGACGACGTGGCGCTGGAAATCGACGACCTCAAGCATGGCCTGCTCTCCTCTGCGCTGATTGTGGACGGCATGAAGAGGTTCAGCGCCGACCGGGCGCCGAAAGATGGGAAAATTACACTTGATGAATGGTTGCGTTATGGAGTGGATCAGGTGCCCATACTGGCGAAAAAGGTTAAAGCAGACGAAATGCAAGTGGCCGGGCGTGGCATGAAAGAGAAGATTAAGGTGGATGGAAAGCTTATTGATAAGCCCGATCAGCAACCGGCCTTGTTCGACTTTTCCGAAAACCGGCGGGATGTGGTGGTGGCGGTGGAGTAGTTTTTTCCAAAAGCCGTCGGAATGGGTTGGCTCTCTCCTTGTTGCCTTGTGTAACGAAGTGAAAGCCGCGTAATATGCGATGCTCAAAATAACAAGTTGTTCCAGGTGGGAAACTAAAACCTTTTCTTGAGAGGCCCAGAATGCTGACACTTTTCCTTTCGCTTGCCCCCATAGCCATTGTCGCTTTTTATGTGTATTTTCGCGACAAGTACGAAAAAGAACCGGTTTTGTTGCTGCTGAAATCCATGTTGGCTGGCGGCATTATCGTTATTCCTGTGCTTGCTGTAGAAGCCGGGCTCGGCAGCTATTGGGCAGCTAAAATGGGCGGGGAGGCCTCGCAACTGAGCACCGCTGCCTATACGGGTTTCGTGGTGGCGGGTTTGACCGAAGAGGTCTTTAAATTCATTGCCCTGTATATTCTTGTCTGGAAAAATCCGAATTTCAACGAGCGGTTCGACGGTATTGTTTATGCGGTATTCGTATCCTTGGGTTTCGCGGCAATCGAAAACATAGCCTATGTGTATTCGGGCGGGACAGGAGTAGGGATAGCGCGTATGTTCACGTCCGTGCCTGCTCATGCGCTCTTTGGGGTTACCATGGGTTTTTATTTGGGCTTGGCAAAGTGTTTTCCCCAGGACAAAGAAAAACTTTTGATTCTGTCGTTGGTTTGGCCCATTATCCTGCACGGGGCATACGATTTCATTATTATGTCGGGCAATGCATTTCTGCTCCTGTCGTTCCTTCCCTTTGTAGTTTACCTATGGAGAAGCGGCTTTGCGCATATGAGACTCATGTCGCAATCATCGCGGTTCAGCCCCAATCCGCAGGAGTTTTATGTTCCTGATAATCGCGAATAAAACAGAGAATTCCGAAGCAACCCGGCCATTTTTTGCGCATGAAGCCACAGAGTGCAAGCCAATGGAAAGGAACAGCACGAAATGATAGAGAATTTTTTCGTTATTTTATTCATCATCATCCTGATTCTTGGCGCCATAGCCGGAGGTGAATCGTTCGGTGACACTATTGCGAAAGGGATCGGAGCACTTTTGGTGTTAGGCTTGCTGGCGACCGGCTATTCCTGGTTTAAAGGAGAGAATGAAAAACGAGAGATGGATGAATCTGCAAACTATAACTTGTGCGTCAGAAATTTTACTGCAAAGCCACAAAAAGTTGAAATAGAGTCAAGATATATCGCCAAAAATGGATCTATACAAGGACACTATAGACATTCTCCTGATCTCGAAGCTTTTGATTTCACTCATCTAGTAGCGGAAAAGAAAGGAAAAATGTTTGGTGCCATCGCTTCTGTTAAGGTTGGTGACGGGAAATACACGCTCAACCCTGATCATTACATCAAGCTCACACAAGATTCACAAATAAAAATCCAAGAAACAGGGATTACCGTAGAACCTGACGCGTATTGCGGCAACTGATGACGAATCTGGACGAAGCCACTGCATCGTGGAGAATCCAGGATGACATGCGGTTTTTCTTTGCAGAGGAGGGCCTGCATCTCATCCTGGTGGACCCCTGTCGCGGCTTTGACGATGTTGCGGGGTGGCCGCCCTGTCGGGGAAATTGCGAAACAACAGTAAGGATGCGTCATGAACACGGAAATACGTTTGACCATGCACCAGCCAGAAATCACGCTTGCGAAGGTGAAGGATTGCCAGGAATTTGTCCTGATCTGCGCCCGGCAAGGGGGCGAGGTCTCCATGACCATTTCGGAAATGTCCTTGCGTGCCTTGGCTACCCAGGCCGAGGCCCTGCTGCCGCCGCTCAAATCGGCACTTACCCGACCGGAGATGGAGGCCAGCTTTCGGCGGAGCGGCGAGCGGTTGGCTGGTCTCGATGATCGGGCTTGGCATACTCTGTTGCGCGAGGTGCGGAGCGATAGCTTGACCAAGGCCTTATGGTATCTGAAAAACCCGGAGATCGGCCAGGCGGTGTTTCGCAATATATCCGAGCGCGTTGCCGTCATCTTGCTGGAGGACCTCACCGAATGTTATCAGGGCAAGAACCCCGATACGGTTCCAGAGGCCGTCGCCATCCGGGGGCGGGAAGCGTTGGCGGAGATACTGGAAACCTTGGACAGATTGCAGCAGGAGGGCCGGATCACATGCTGAATCGAAAAACCAAACCCTTTGATCTTGCCCACTATCAACGGCTGATCGGCGTGCTGTATCTGCTGGCGCGCCTGATGGGGAAAATGGGTTTGCTGGCCCTTGAGGAGCATATCGACAATCTTCCCGCCTCGTCGCTTTTTGCGAAGGTGGGTGGGTCCGATCCCGATCATGCCCGCCTGTACAGCGCGGCGGCGGATATCTTTCGCCTGTTGTTGCTTGGGGTGGAGAATCCGGCGGTAATCGAGCGATCCCTTGACCTCATGGTGGATTACGGCGAATGGGATGCGGCGGCAGCGCGGCTGGCCGAGACGGCGCGGACATTCCTGTGGGCCATTGCCGTTGGTGAACCGGCAGGGGTTGCCGCCGAGCTGGCCCGACAGGTCATTCCCGTTGCCATCCGGCCGGAGAGCGCGGACTGGGAGACCTGGCTTCGGACTCTGGCTGAGCATCCTTCTGGTGGGCATGACATGGATTCGCTAGACAAGGAAATGACTGCCTTTTTTGCCAGTCTGGAGGACTAAAGGCTGTTATTGTGAGATTATTGCCCTTTGTTGCCGCCATGCGGCGGTGCGGCCTGCATTCTCAGCACCGTGTGGCTGCTCGTGTTGACGGTCGTAAACATCTGGAAGAACGGTTGATCTGCCTCGCTACCACGCAAGCTGCGCCGGGGCAAGGCCCAGGGCAACGGCGATTTGGTTCAGGGTGGCGCGGCGTGGCTTGGAGGTAGGCCGTTCAAACTTGGCAATGGCTGCCTGGCTGACGCCCATTCGCGCCGCCAGTTCGGCCTGGGTGACGCCGAGATGCTCGCGCCAGGCGCGGATCATGGAAACCTTGCCCAGCACGTGTGTCTCCACCACCTCCTGGGGGATGCCGGTGGCCAGCGCCTGCTCGGCTTCGAGCAGGGGGCGGACCCGGTTGAACTGGTCCCACGGCACCAGGACAAAGGCGGGCTGGCCGTGATATTCGATGGTCTGGTACTCAGTAGGTGCGGTCATCGCGTTTTTTGACCTCCTCGATGCTGATGATGCTGATTTCCTCGAAGGCGTTGAAGAGCAGCCGCCAGTTTCCCATCCGCAGGCGGTGGGTGTAGTCGTGGTTGGTCAACGCCTTGACATTGGCGCATCTGGGGAAATCGGCCAGGGTGCGGGAGGCGGCAAGCAGCCGCTCCTGAATGGTGCGGTCGTTGATCTTCTTGAGCTGTTTTGCCGCCTTGGGCTGCCAGAGCACCTTCATGGGTTTATGATAACCATATATAACCTTGTGTCAACAGAAAGGTTGTATGCTTGCCGGTGCGCGGAAATCATCGGGGGATGCGAAAAGTCACCAGCAGCCGGATGAGATTTCAACGGATTCTCTTGGTAATTGGTAGTCCCGTGGCGTAATCTGCACAGGACAACCGCAACGACAACCTGGGCTTCCGGCTTGTAAAAAAAGGAAAAGGCGATGGATGTAAAGGGCGTGGCGGAACAAGCAGGGAAGCGGAAGACCGGTTGGCCAAGGTGGGCAAAATGGTCGGCGATAGCTGCGGGGCTGTTCCTTTGTTTGCTGGCGCTGGCCGTGGTGTTGATCGTGGAGGTGGCTTCAGATCCCGAAAAGGAAGCTCTGAATGAAGAAGACCGCATCCACCAGGAAATCCAGAATCAGGCGGAAGCTGGTGACGCCCATGCTCAAGATATCGTGGGGGGATGGTATGAACTCAGCATAGTCAGGGCTCTTGACTATGCCGAGGCCGTGAAGTGGTACCGTTTAGCAGCCGATCAAGGGTATGCCGTTGCCCAATTTCACTTGGGAAGGATGTATGCCGAAGGCAAGGGCGTTGAGCAGGACCGCGCGCAGGCGGCGATGTGGTTCCGCAAAGCGGCGGACCAGGGATATGCCGAGGCTAAACAACGCTTGAAGCTGCTGGAGGCGGGACAAAATTGATGGACTTGCAAAAAAGGAGCCCCATGAAGAAACGACAGGGTTGCAGGGTAGCGCTGGTGCTGGTTGTTCTGGTGTGGTTGCCGGTGGTGGCGTCTGCGGGGGAGGGTTCCCCTGATCCGGGCAATCCGGTGTCCATGGGGTTGGCTTCGTCCGACGAGATCAAGGCAGGGGCGCAGGCGGAGGAAAAAGAGGGGGTCGAACGAGCGGTGGTACAGCCTGCCTCTTCGTCAATCCAGGATATCCTGCCCGCGCTCCGGGCAAAGGCGGAAGCCGGTGACGCGAAGGCCCAGCGCTCTCTGGGGTTCATCTATGAAAAAGGCAAAGGCGTGCCCCGGAACCATGCCGAGGCGTTGAAATGGTACCGCAAGGCGGCGGGCCGGGGAGATGCCCGTGCCCAGCGGATTCTTGGCTACATGTATTACTACGGCAAAGGCGCGCCCCAGAATTATGGCGAGGCCTTGCTGTGGTACCGCAAGGCGGCGGCCCAGGGGAATGTCGATGCCCAATACAACCTGGGGGTCATGTATCAGGACGGCAAGGGTGTGGTCCAGAACCATGGTGAGGCGATGAAATGGTACCGCAAGGCGGCGGACCGGGGGAATGCCACTGCCCAATTTAATCTGGGGGGCATGTATCTCGAAGGCAAGGGTGTGGCTCAGGACTATGGAGAGGCGGCCAAATGGTACCGGAAGGCAGCGGATCGGGGAGATACCACTGCTCAGAATAGCCTGGGGTTCATGTGCCAACTTGGCAAGGGCATGGCCCAGGATGATGGCAAGGCGGTGCAATGGTATCGCAAAGCGGCGGACAGGGGAGATGCCAGCGCTCAGAATAGCCTGGGATTTATGTATCACGAAGGCAAGGGCGTGGCGCAAAATTATGGTGAGGCGTTGAAATGGTACCGCAAGGCGGCGAATCAAGGGTATGCCGCAGCCCAAAACAATTTGGGAGTTATGTATAGCAACGGCAAAGGCGTGGCTCAAAGTGATGATGAGTCGTTGAAGTGGTATCGGAAAGCGGCGGATCAGGGGGATGCCGAGGCTCAAGACAGCGTGGGGTTCAAGTATGAGAATGGCATAGGCGTGGCCAAGGATTATGCCGAGGCGATGCGATGGTACCGCAAGGCGGCGGAGCAGGGGAATGCCGAGGCTCAAAGCCACTTGGCGTTTATGTATGAGGCCGGTAAAGGTGTGCCTCGGGATCATGGCGAGGCGTTGAAATGGTGCCGCAAGGCGGCGGACCAGGGAGATGCCTATGGGAAAGAGCTGTTGGAGACATTGAAGGCGAGGCAGAACTGACGCAAAAAAAGGTGGTTGGCGACTGTGCTACGATGCTGACGGCGGTTTTTTGTAGCACTTTATAAGGGCACAGTGCTGGCGGACTTTTAAAAAAAATTCTGATTACCATTGAACTTCAGCCAGTCTCAGGAGACGTTGTGGCATAGGCGGAGTTCTTAGGGCAACATAGGCGAGCCTATTGACCATTTCGTGCAACTGAAACCGGCGATTGAAACGATAACAAAACTCCGCAAGGTAACGGGGCAGGTGTTTTTCGCTTACAGCGTGGTATGTGCCATGGATGGCATTTTTGACGTTCCCGATCATGGTGTTTACCCATTTGAAGACCTTGAACTCATCGTACTCGGTACCGCTGTTGGTAATGATTGGCTCATGACCGCACTCGGCTTGTTTGACTCCAGGAAAGCAGTTCAGACCGTCGGAGACAACAAGGCTTCCAGGGCTGAGGTGCTTTGAGGACCAGGCGGTGATCTCTTTTTGGGTGAAACCATTGAGATGGCTCAATCTCAAGGATATGGGATGTCCTTGGGGGGTAATAGACAGAGCTGCGACAAAGGGCATTTTTCCGGAAGCCCCTCGGCCCCTTATGCCGTCACGCTTCTTGCCGCCCCAATACGCGTCGTCCATGAGCAATAAACCGTATAGAGGCTGACTATCGTCTCTTTCTTTCATAACCTGCTGCAATTTGTGTTTCATGCGCAGGGCAGCATTGGCCGAGATCCCCATGGTCCTGGCCAGGTTAAGCGAAGATATGCCGTCCTTGGCTTGGGTTATGAGGTAGATGCCGAGAAACCATATCTGGAGCGGGAGTTTGGTGGCGGCAAATATTGTCTCCCTGATCAGGGATGTTTGAGAATGACAACGGTGGCACTGGTAGACTTTGCGGCTATGGATTTCGCAATATCCAGTATGGCCACACTCCGGGCACTCAAAGCCTTGCGGCCAGCGCATCCTGAAAAGTACGGATCGGCATTGCTCTTCAGTGCCGTATTGGGAGAGAAATTGTGTCAAACTCAAACCTCGCTGGAATTGGACTTTGTTTTTGGCCATGGGATTCTCCTTTTAAGTGTGCTTTTGGAGAAGTATCCCATAGGGCCTGGGACAAATAGCGTCCTATGCCTCGAAAAAGTAGCTGAAGATTAGTGGTAATCAGAAAAAAAATAGACAGTTTCTTTGTTTGTATTTTGAACTTCTGATTTTGCAAGTCACTGATTTATGTCAAATAACCTAGAGGCTTTTTTTAATGAATGGAGAATTTAGCTGGGGTGAGTGGATTTTGTTGATTCTTTGTTTCCTAATTTGTACGGGAATTGGTGAGTCTGTAAAAAAGTTCCTGTCGAAGGTCAAAGTCCAAGAGTTTCTCGGAATTGCAATTATGGTGCTGTGTTTATTGTTGGGTGTTTTTTTTGTGAACTCCACATGGTTGGCGAGAATTGCATCGATAATGAATAATAGTGAAATCTCGGCAGTAGCCGCAGGAGCATTTGCTGTCTTGGGTCTTATTTCCGGCGTTGCTGGTAATTCGAAATCTGTATTTATTGCACAGGAAATCAGTGACGATACCTATTCAAAGCTTATCAAGAAAATCGAGGAACTCGAGAGTCGAACCTTGAAACGAATTGATGAACTTGAACGAAAGTAAAACGGGGCACCCTGAATATCTTAAGCAGTCTGAGGAATTAGGGGGTGCGCATGATTTAATGCGTTTCTTGCTGAGGGGGACTCTGGAGGCCCGATTTTTTAAGAATCAAACCTGCTGCACCGGGCCGGGGTACTGTGCCACCAAAACATCGGCGGTTAACAAGGTGATACCCTCGACAGTTGCTTGCGCAACAAGGATGCGGTCGAAAGGGTCTTTGTGGAGGAGGGGCAAACTGTCGATAAAGACGGCATGCTCACTGGTAATTGCCAGTTCCTGATAACCGTTGTCCAGCAGCCCACGGCGTAGCACTCTCGCATCCACCTGAAAATCGGAACGCCCCAGGCTGCGTTTGATGACAATTTCCCAAAGGCTGGCCGCGCTGAAAAGCAGTTCGTTTTGCAGGTCTTCCATCAGGATGCGCGCCGTGGCGGGCAACTGGCCGGGAGACCCTGCCGCCCATAGTAACAAGTGGGTGTCCAGCAGCAGCTTCATTCTTCACCGCCAAAAAGCCGTTTGATTTCCTCGCTGCCCATGCGGTCGAAATCGTCAGGAATGGTAACTTGGCCCTCCATGAAGCCCAGCCTCCTGACATGTTCCGCTGACGGAGCATCCAGCCGAGTCACCTTGACCAACGGTTTTCCAGCCTTGGCAATAATGAAGGAATCCCCTTTTACCGCCTGATCTATCAGGCGCGACAGTTGAGTCTTGGCTTCGTGGATATTGAGCGTTTGCATAGTGGGCCTCACTGAACTAAGTTTTGTTAGTTTAGTTTATCTGGGGTTGGGGGGAGGCGCAAGATGTTTTTTGGGAGATCCCGGTTTTCCCAAGCTTGCATGTGCGCGGAACAAGGGACAAGGCACTTGAGAGGGAGGACGTTGTTGATTTGTCGACTAACTCTCTGAGGGAGTTCATTCCCGCATCATGCCTGATACCGGATTACAACCGGTTCGGCCAGGTGCGCGACGTATGGTACACTCGCAGGATTTGCAGAAGGTCTTCTTTGACCCGGTAGGGTACGATATAGGGAGTTTTAGGAATAACAAGCTCTTTGGTTCCGGGAACACGGCCCACTCGACCGAGCCCTGGTTGTTCTTTCAATAATGAAACCGCCTTGAGGATTTTCAGCACAACATCGTCTGCTGCTGATGGGTTATCCTGTGCTATGTAGGCATCTACCTCATCAAGATCGAGCAATGCTCGTTTTAGCCATTTAACGTGCAAGCTTGGCCTCTCGCTGGGCAAGCACCTCATCATGATCCAGAAAAATAGCCTCATGGCTATCCGCTTCGACCAAGGCATCCTGAATGCCTTTTATCTGCCATTCGTTTACATCAAGATACTGTTCCAGCGCCTCTTCGATGACGAAGGATTTTGAGCGGCGAGTAGCGCGAGCAAGAGCTTCAATACGGCTACGGGTGTCGGGCTTGACCCGTACTGTCAAACTGGCGGCCTTGAGCATGATATTCCTCCTCAGGTAAAATGTAAACACATTGTAATACAATGCATTGCAATGGTCAAGGCGCACTGGGGAGATGAATCGAGATCGGCAAGATGGGGATCAGATCTTGAAAAGTAAGTTTTTTTGCGTCTTGATATTCTCAGTTTTTTTGCAAAAAAACAAACCTCAGTGGGCGCGGGCGGTGGTTTCGTCCAGACGCTCGGCGACCCAGGCGTTGAGGCTTTTGCCTGCGGCCCTTGCGGCGATGTAAATTTTGCGGTGCAGGTCCGGGGAGAGGCGCAACACGAACTTGCCGGTAAACGATTTTTCCGGGGCCTGTCCAAGCTGGGCGCAAAAGTCCAGGTAATCGTCCACTGAGTCATGAAACGCCTGCCGGACCTCATCGACCGTGGTTCCCTGAAAGGTGATGACGTCACGGGTGTTGATGACGTCGCCGTGGAAAATACCGGCCTCGTCGTCAAACTCGACCTTGCCTACATATCCCTTGTATTCCATCATGGCGCTTGCCCTCCTGCTTCAATAAATCTCCGGACAGAGACCACCGCGCCACGGTCTGTTTCCTTTTGTGGATGCGGGAGGTGAAAGGTGGCTCTGGCCCCGTTGAGCAGAAACCGAACCCGCGAGCCATTGCCTTCGTAGCGCTCAGCCCCCATGGCCACGAGGAGCGCCTCAATGTCATCCCAGGGGATGTTGGCTCGAACAGGATCGGCAAAGATGGCTTCCAGGGTTTTGCGGTGTTTGCTGTTCACATGTATTTAGTATCATAATTAGATACTATTGGCAAGCTGGATTTTTTTGCTGCAATTCGGTGATTGCCCGCCCCTTGCAAATTCTTGCCAATTATAATATTTTTGTGCTATATATATCCTATAAAAATACTTTGTGGGATATATATGATACAAGAAAAAGACAGCAGCCTTCCTCTTCAGGCGAGACAGGCCATCTCGGAGCTGGGCGCCCGGATCAGGATTGCCAGAAAGCGGCGGTCCTTGACTATGGCGGATATGGCCTCCCGGATGTTTGTCAGCCGCAAAACCCTCTCCCGCCTGGAGAATGGCGACCCCGGGGTATCGCTGGCTGTTTTCGCCTCCGCGCTCTGGGTGCTGGGTCTTGAGAAAGACCTGCTTGAGGTGGCGGTTCCCGAACGCGACACGGTGGGAATCTTCCGGGAGCGGCAGCGCCTTCCCAAGCGGGTCCGGGCTTCCGCCAGCCGGGAAGACCTGGATTTTTAGGGGAGACTCCCATGGCCGCCCGAAAGCTCATTGTCTTCATCTATCTGCCCAATGAAACGGTTGCTGTGCCCGCCGGGGTATTCACCCATGACGACAGCCCCGGGCTTGGGGCTTTTGCCTATGGTCGCAGGTATGTCGAACGCGATAATGCCCTCCCTGTCGACCCGGTCAGTCTGCCCCTTGGCGGCCCGCCTCCTTCTGAGGTGCTCAGCAACGGCGGCATCTATGGGGCATTCCGGGACGCAGCCCCGGACTACTGGGGCAGGCTGGTCATTGCCGCCCAAGCGAAAGTCCCGCCGGAAGCGCTTTCGGAACTTGATTACCTGCTGGCCTCCAATGCGACGCGGGTCGGTAATCTTGACTTCCGCCTTTCCCCGGAAGACCCGGAGCCTTCGCTGCAACCGCCCCAATTCAATCAGCTTGCCGGGCTTATCGAGGCATCCGCCCGGATAGAGGCGGGCGAAAGGGCCGAGGAACATCTCCTCCAGCTTCTCCGGCAGGGCACCAGCATGGGCGGAGCGCGGCCGAAATGTACGGTTCTGTGGAACGAGGCGCTCTGGATCGCGAAATTTCCGGCCCGGGGAGATTCCCTGAACATCCCTCGTATCGAATACGCCACCATGACCCTTGCCGGGTTGTGCGGGATAAAGATCCCCGAGATTGCCATCGTCACGGTTGGCGACAAGGATATTTTCCTTTCCCGCCGTTTTGACAGGGAAAAGGCCGGGGGCGGCTGGCTGCGGCGCGGGTTCGTGAGCGGCCTTTCCCTTCTGCAATGGGATGAAATGGATCGCTTGCGCTGGGGGTATCCCGAGATGGCCGATGGCATGCGGCGGCACATGGAGATCGGGGAAATCCAGGCGTTCTACCGGCGGCTGATTTTCAATATCCTGGTGCGGAACACCGACGACCATCCCCGGAACCACGGTTTTCTGGTGGAACGCGGCGGACGGCTGATCCTTTCTCCGGCCTACGACATCGTGCCCTCCTTGGCGCTTCCCGGGGTTGGCAGTGATTTTCGGCTTGCCATGGCGATCGGCGAGCAGGGCAGGGAAGCTACTCTTGAAAACGCCTTGAGCCGGGCCGCGCGATTTGGCTTGTCGGATAAGGAGGCGCGGGACATTGTCGGGCAACTTCTTGAAATCGTCTCCGGCTGGCGGGAGCATTTTGGGGAGTGCGGGGTATCGGGGCGCGATCTGGAGATGCTGGAACCATCGTTTTCTCGTTGCGCCAACGGGATGGCGGAATGAGCCTGGGATCCGGGGCGTGTTCCGGTCTTGAAAAAACGGTGGCCAGCTGGTAGGGTGCGGCCATGAAACTTCTTGTCACCGTGCTTGGTCTGGTTTTTATTTTGGAAGCGATTCCCTATGTCCTCTTTCCCGAGGCCATGCAGCGGTGGCTGGCGCGAATCGGCCAGATGGACGCCGGGGCCTTGCGGGCCACGGGGTTGTTTGCCCTTGGCCTCGGCTTGCTGCTCTGCTATATCACCCAGCGCACCGGGCTTATTCCCTGACCGGAGCGCCACGCTTCCCTCATCCTCCTTTCTTCGTGTCACTCGCCCCAATGGAATCCATGACCAGCACCGCTGATTTTCTTCTTGCCTCCTACCACTTTGCCCTGCCCGAGGAGAATATCGCCCAGCATCCCCTTGCCCAACGTGATTCCTCGCGCCTCCTGGTGGTGGATTGTCCGGCCGGCGAGACCAGGGACCACCAATTTTCCGATATCTGCGACTATTTGGCGCCAGGGGATCTTCTGGTGGTCAACAATACCCGGGTTTTCCCGGCCCGGTTGTTGGGCAGAAAGGAAACCGGAGGCAAGGCGGAGCTGTTGATTTTGCAATACCCGGCGCCGGAGCCAGGGGATGCTGGTGGAGGTGCGGATGGCTGGCAGCAGGCCGAGGTTGTGGGGTTGGTGAGAAGCGCCAAGCGGCCGCAGCCGGGAGGAAAGCTGCTTTTTTCGGAAAATCTGTTCGGCACGGTGCGGGAGTTGCTCCCCGACGGCAAGGTGCGGGTTGTCTTGCACTATCGGGGCGATCTGGCCGGGCTTTTGGAAGCGCACGGGCAATTGCCATTGCCTCCGTACATCCATCGGGGAGAAGGCCAGTCCGAGGAAGACCGGCAGCGGTACCAGACGGTCTATGCCGAAAATCCGGGCGCGGTGGCCGCTCCCACCGCAGGGCTCCATTTTACCCCCGAGCTGTTGGCGCGAATCCAGGCGCAAGGGGCGCGCATCGCCCAGGTCACGCTGCACGTCGGGTATGGCACCTTTGCCTCGGTGCGGGTCGAGGATATCCGCGAGCATGCGATCCATGCCGAATATCTCATGGTTTCCGAGGAAGCAGCCGCGCTGGTCAATGAAACAAAGGCAACAGGGGGGAGGGTCTGGGCGGTGGGCACCACCTCGGTGCGAGCCCTGGAGTTTGCCGCCGATCCCTCGGGGCGTGTTTCAGCCCGCAGCGGTTTTTGCGACCTGTACATCTATCCGGGCTTTCAGTTCCGGGTGGTGGACAACCTGATCACCAATTTTCATCTGCCGCGGTCATCCCTGCTTTTTCTGGTCAGCGCCTTGGTGGGACGGGAGCGGATTCTTGCGGCGTACGGGGAGGCGGTGGAGAAGGGGTACCGGTTTTACAGCTACGGGGATGCCATGGCCTTGATTGCCAGGCATCCCCGCGGGTGAGATCAGCCGCACTTGCAGGCGCAGCTTTCCTTGGCTGCGCAGGACGGGGCTGCGTCGGAGCTTGCCGCCTGGCAGGATGAGGCTGTTTTGCCGGTGCTGCTGTATCCGTCCGAGTACCATCCCCCGCCTTTCAACTGAAAGGAGCTCCGGGAGATGAGCTTCTTGAGGGCGCCCGTGCAGGCAGGGCAGGTGGTCAGCGGTTTGTCGGACAGGCTCTGCTGCGCTTCGATTATGTCCTGGCAGGCCTCACACTGGTATTCGTAGATAGGCATTTCTGGTCCCTCCGTTTTGAGTCCAGTACGGTTATAATGTTAAAAAAAAGTGCCGGAAACAGCGGGCTTCACTGTTTCTGGCGAAACATCTGCGAAAATACTCTATTTTACAGTATGGCCATTCTTGGAAATGGGCTATAATTTAATGCTGGTTGTCTGATCTGTCAATGTCTTGCGATGGATTCCCCGGCGGGATGCGATGGCGGGCTTGTCCCGGAAGAAAAAAATGAGGAGCCGGCGTGCAGAGAATACTGATGGCCCAGGCCGGGCCGGGAATGGTTCTGGCCAAGGAAATTCTTAACCCCGAGGGGATGGTTCTTTGCGGGGCGGGAACGGAGCTGAGCGAGGCTCTGATCGAGCGCTTGATCAACATGGACGTGGTTGATGTCACGGTGGAAGGGCATCCCGTCAACATCGAGGGGGAAAAGACCCTGCGGGAGGAATTGCAGGAGATTGATTCGCGCTTTCAGCGGGTTGAAGACATCGCGCCGCTCATGTATCTCAAGAAGCGGATTCAGGCAAGGCTGGCGGCCTCGCGGAGCTTGGGAGCCGGGAAGGAATAATCAGCACATTTTTTTCAGCATCGTTACGGCCCGTTATGCCGTTCACGATGTTGCATTGTTACCGTAATTTCTGAATGGCGGCTTATGATGGACGATCAAAAACGTGCCCAGTTTAAAAAGGTGCTTCGGGAGATAAAGAATCTGCCGACCCTGCCCGGAATCGTGGCCAAGCTGGGCAAGATGGCGGAGAATCCCGACACGACCACGGAGCAGATGGGCAGGGTGATCAGCAAGGACCACATCCTGGCCAGTAAGCTCCTCAAGCTGGTCAATTCGGCGTTCTACGGCTTTCCGCAGCGGATCAGTTCCCTGAACAGCGCCATTATTCTCCTGGGTTTTAATGTTATCAAGAGTTTGATTATCAGTGCCTCCATCTTTGAGGTTATGGAGTCGCAGGATGTGGAGTTGTGGGAGCATTCCCTGGGCTGCGCCGTGGTCTGTAACGTGCTGGCCCGACATCTGGGGGTGAAGGATCCGGAAGAGATCAGCACCGCCGGGCTTATCCATGATATCGGCAAGGTCGCCATCAAGATGGAGTTGCCCAAAGAGTACCAGATGATCACGGAGCTGTCCCAAGAGAAACAGATCTCCAGGCTTGAGGCGGAACAGGAGATTCTGGGTCTTGATCATGCCGAGGTGGGGAGCTGGCTTGCCAAGAGCTGGAACCTGCCCAACAAGCTGGTCGAGCCCATAGCGTGCCATCATAATCCGCAACTTGCCAAGGAAGAGCAGCTGGCCAGCGCCATTGTTCATTTCGCCAATATCATGATCCGGGGCCTCGGTTATGGCCATGCCGGAGATATCTGGGTGCCGCCGTTGAACAACAAGGCCTGGAAACTGCTGGGTCTTGCCCCCGCCGATATCGATCCGTTGCTGCAGGAAATCGAGGAAAAGCTTTGGGATGTGAAGGGCTTCAGTCTCGATATTCAGTCCAATCCGGAAGGCGCGGCATGAGGATTTCCTCCGTTGTCCCGGTGTCCGAGGTGGAGCCCGGATGTCTCGCGTCCTGATTGCAGGCGACGATTCGCTGATCATGCCGGAGTGCCGGCTGCTCCTTGACGCCAAGGGTTACACCCTGAAGCATTGCGGTAATCTGCATGATGCCTTGTCCCAGGTTTTGGAAGATCCGCCGGATCTGCTGGTGACGGCAAAGGGCTTTTCCGGCAAAAACGGCGATATCGAATTGATCCGGGCCGTGAAGGCCTGTCTGCAAAAGGCCAACATCCCCATCTTCTTGGTCGTTGACGAGAGCCAGCTCCAGGTTGAGCTGGACTGGGACAGTTATCCGGTGGATGACATCATCACCAGGCCGTTTACCCCCGAGGTTCTGCTTACCCGGATCCGCCTTGCCGAATCCCGCATGGCTCGGGCCTTTGACAACAACCCCCTCAGTCGGCTTCCCGGCAACACCTCGATTATCCGGGCCATTCAGCGGGTGCTCGGGGAACCGGACGGCTATGCCGTCTGCTATGTGGATATCGACAATTTCAAGCCCTATAACGACCGGTATGGCTTTTCCCGGGGGGATGAGGTGATCCTCATGGTGGCCCGGGTCATGGTGAACGTGGTGGACGAGCTTGCCCGGAAAGGCAGCTTTGTCGGGCACATCGGCGGGGATGATTTTGTCTTTATCGTCCGGGAAGAGATGGTGGAGCCGGTCTGTAAAAAGATTCTGGCCAATTTCGATCTGGTGCGGAATATGTTTTTGAGCGCGGAAGACATTGCCGTCGGCGAGTTCGTCGGCCGTGACCGGCAGGACCGCGAGACGCGCTTTGGGCTTTTGAGTCTTTCCATTGCGGCGGTGACAACAGGAGGCGGCAAGTACACCCATTACGGCGAGGTTTCTTCTGTTGCTTCCCAGCTCAAGCATTGCGTCAAAAAAATGGATGGCAGCAACTATCTGATCGACCGGCGGGACACATAACAGTCGGTCTGTTGTAAGCAGGAACGCGGCTTTGTGTTGAAGCCGGATACACATGAGAAATGCAGCACCTGTGCCGGATGCGGATGCAGGTGCTTTTTTTTGTCCTGCTTGTTTTTGTTGGTGATGCAGAACCCCCGCGGAAGAAAACAGCGCGTTCATGACAAGCAATTTGTTTGGGTGGTAATTGTATCCTCTTGCTGTTGTTATAAAAAAAACTTGCTTTGCTATTTGTTTTACGATACGTATTGATCTGTATGGTGTTTATTTGTAATGACCAATGGCGGAGGTGTGAAGATGGGAAAATCGCTTGTCGAAATGGCTGCGGATCTGGTTCAATCGCAATGTGCAGCAAAGGCTATGAATACAGAGGAAATCACCCAGGCCTTGCAATCTACCTTTAATGCATTGCAGGTGTTGCAGGCCGGTGAAGCAAAAATACAGGCTGGAGTTTCTGAAGGAACTGCCGGAGTGGCAGCTGTTCCAGGAATGAGCCCGGAGAAATCCATCCAGAAAAATAAAATAGTCTGCATGGAATGCGGGCAGGAATTCAAGATGCTGTCGCCAAAGCATCTGCGCTCCCACGGGTTGACCGGCAGGGAATACCGCTCGAAATGGGGCTTTCCCCTGCGGCAGCCTCTCTGCGCAAAGTCCCTTTCCGACCGGCGCAAGAAAGCCGGCAAGGACCGCGGTCTGCCGGAGAATTTGCGCAAGGCCATTGCCAAGCGCAAGAAAAACGGCCAGGCCAAGAAGGCGGGCGCCGAGAAGAAATAGCCCCCACCAGGGGTGTTTCGGTTGGTCCTTCAAAGAGGGCCTCCGGCCTGCGGGTCGGAGGCCCTCTTTTTTTTTTCTCATGACGAGGCGCGGTTTTCTCCGTGACCCGGGGCGTGTTGCCGTCCAGCCAGGGATGGCTGTTGACTTTTTGCCGAATACGCAGCATAGTCCCGGTGTTTTTTTACATCGTGTCATGGGTGGTGTATAATCCACCTATTCCTTTTTTGTGTGAGACGAGCATGATCGGTATTTTTGATTCGGGCGTGGGCGGGATGACGGTGGCCAAGGCTGTTGAACAGCTGTTGCCGCAATACCGCATTGCCTATTTCGGCGACCTGGCCCGAACTCCCTATGGCTCCAAGAGCCCGGAGACCATTATCTCCTATGCCCGCCAGAATACGGAGTTTCTGCTCGGCCAGGGGGCGAAGATCATCGTCATCGCCTGCAATACCGCAGCCAGCGTGGCCTCCGAGATCCTGCAGCAGGAGTTTTCCGTGCCCATCTTCGAGGTTATCACTCCGGCGGTGAGCAAGGCCGTGGCCACCAGCCGTTCCGGCCACATCGGGGTGATCGGCACCCGGGCCACCATCAAGAGCGGGGTGTATGAGAAAAAGATCCTGGCCGAGCAGCCGGGATACACCGTCTATTCCCAGGCCTGCCCCCTCCTTGTTCCCCTGGTGGAGGAAGGCTGGCTGCACAAGCGGGAAACCAAGATGATCCTCCGCCGCTATCTCCAGCCGCTTCGGCTCAGGCAGGTGGATACCTTTGTTCTGGGCTGCACCCATTATCCGCTTTTAAAGGATCTGATTCAGCCGCGCATCGGCAAGCGGGTGACGATCATCGACTCTTCCGAAGTGGTGGCGGAAAGCGTGGCCCGTTTTCTGGAGGCCAATCCGGCCATCGCCCAGCAGCTCGAACTTGATGGGGAAAGTCATTATTATGTTTCCGATGTAACCGATGCGGCCGTCGATATCGCCAGAAAGGTCTTTGGCCGGCCCATTCGTCTGGAAAAGGTTGCCTCGGATATTTTCAACAGGAGTCACTTGTCATGAACCGTACTGCTTTTTTCGTTAAACCCTTGCTCGTCCTGTCGGTTGGTCTTCTGTTTTTGGCCGGTTTGCCCGGTTCGGGCCGTTGTGCCGCCCCGAGCCCACTGGAGCTGGCCCAGAAACTCCAGGCCCGCTATGAAGAAACCAAGACCATGACCGCCGATTTCAAGCAGTCGACCTCGGTGCCGATGACCACCCGCAAGCGGCTCGGCGCGGGCAAGGTGGTCATCTTCAAGCCCGGGCGGATCCGTTGGGATTACCAGACGCCGGATAAGCAGGTGCTGATCAGCGACGGCAAGAAGGTTTCCATGTTTATCGCCAATTCAGCCCAGATGGTGGTGCAGCCGGTTTCGGAATATATCAACTCCGACGTCACCTATGCCTTCTTTGTCGGCACCGGGAATATCGTCCGCGATTTCAAGGTGTTGCCGCCGGAAAGGCAGGCGGATGCGAATCTCAAGGCGATCAAGCTCGTGCCCAAGACCGCGCATCCGCAGGTGGATTACCTCCATGTCTGGATCGACGAGAATTTCATGGTGCGGCGTCTGGAGATTGTCGACCATTTCGGCAGCATCACCGATCTGGCTTTTTCCAATATCACCCGCAACGCACCGGTCTCGCCGGATGTTTTTGTCTTTACCCCGCCGCTAGGCACGGAAATCATCGAGCAATAAAAAAACGCCCAGCAGCACCACATCTGCTTTGTCATCGGCCTGCTCGTGTGCAATAGCACACTTCGCACGCCTCTTCCGCGCATCTGCGGCACTGCTGAACGTTTTTTGTTCTCCAAGTTGCCGAAATTTTAAGACCTTTCGATTCTGAGCATCCAAGATGGTTGAAAATATAAACCAATCGCGGTCCCCGTTCCGTCTAGGTCTGATTTCCATGCCCTGGGCTCTTTTCAACCGGCCTTCAGTCCAACTGGGCGCGCTCAAGGGGTATCTGGCCCAGGCCGAGCCGGATGTGCAGGTTGCCTGTCTGCATCCCTATCTGGGGTTGGCCAAATCCATCGGCCTTGATCTCTACCGGGAAATCTCCCAGGATGTCTGGCTGTGCGAAGGGCTCTATGCCGGGCTGCTTTTTCCGGAGCAGCGCGGGGTCTTGCAAGGGTTTCTTGCCAGAAGGCTCAAGCAGTGCAAGAGCGCAGGCGGTCAGGATATTGATAGCCTCTGGCAGAAGGTGGATGCCCATCTGCACCAGTGGCTTGCCGGGCAGGAGTGGGGTCAGTTCAATCTGGTTGGGTTTTCCGTCTGCTTCAATCAATTGCTGCCCTCCCTTCTCGCGGCCAAGCACCTCAAGATGTTGCAGCCGCAACTGCCCATCGTCTTTGGCGGCTCTTCCTGCGTGGCGGAAATGGGCAGCTCATTGCTCAACGTCTTTCCCTGGCTCGATTATGTGGTGCATGGCGAGGGAGAGATGGTGCTGGCCAACCTCTGCCGGGTTCTGGCCGGGCGCCAAACCGCCTTGGCGCCTCAGGTCTTGGCTCGGAATCGGCAGACACACAAAGAGGCATTCACCGGCTGCCAGTTCAAGAATCTTTCCGAGTTGCCGACCCCGGATTACGATGATTATTTTCTCGACCTGCGCCGGGAGTTTTCCGGGGAGCCCTTCGTGCCGGAGCTGGTGGTGGAGTTTTCCCGGGGGTGCTGGTGGGGGAAATGCACCTTCTGCAATCTCAATCTCCAGTGGCACGGTTACCGTGGCAAGACTGCCGAGCAGATGGAGCAGGAGGTGCTAAGTCTTTCAGCGCGGCATGGCTGCCTGGATTTCAGCTTTACGGACAACGTCCTGCCCGGCCGGGAAGCCCCGGATTTTTTTGCCCGGATGGCCCAAGGCAAAAAGGATTTCCGGTTTTTCGCCGAAATCCGGGTCAACCAGCGGGGAGAGGTGCTCAAGGGGTACCGGCAGGGCGGGCTGGTGGCAGTGCAGGCCGGGATCGAGGCTCTCAGTCAGGGGCTGCTTGAGAGGATGCGCAAGGGGGCCACGGTCATGGAGAATATGGCCCTGATGAAGGAGAGTCTTGCTCTCGGCATCCGGCTGGACGGAAACCTGATCACCGCTTTTCCCCAGTCCACCGAGGCGGAGGTGCAAGAGACCCTGATCAACCTTGATTTTGTCCTGCCCTTCACCCCCCTCACCGGTGCGACCTTTTTTCTCGGTCATGGCTGCGAGGTTGCCGAAAAGCCCGCAGAATACGGCATCCGCGCCATTGTTCAGCACCCGAATAATCGCAGGCTCTTTCCGCCGCAGGTCTTGCCGGGTTTGACCCTGTTGCTCAACGACTATCGCGGGGATCGGGCGAACCAGCGCAAGCTCTGGCAGCCGGTGGTCAAGAAGATTCGCGACTGGCAACGGTTTCACGAGGCAAGGCGCAGCCCGGCCCATCTGGTCCCGCCGCTTTCCTACCGTGATGGGGGCAACCTGCTCATCATCCGCCAGGAACTGCCCGGGCAGGCAGCCCTGCATCACCGGTTGCGCGGGACATCCCGGGCCATCTATCTTGCCTGCGACACAGTGGTCGAGTTCGAGGCGCTTGCCCGACTGTTTCCCAAGCTCGGCAGGGCGCAGCTGGCAACTTTTCTTGAGGAGCTTGCGGCAAAACGGTTGCTCTTTGCCCAGGGAACAAGGTACCTTGCCCTGGCTGTACATTCGGGAAAAGGACTATGATGCAGACGGAAGGGGTCGGGCAACTCCCCGTGAAAAAATTGGTGCTCGGCGGCTGCCGTAGCGGCAAGAGCCGTTATGCCGAGCAATGGGTTGCCCAAAATTTTTCGGACAAGGTCTTTGTCGCCACCCTGGAGGCCAGGAACGACGCGGAGATGGATCAGCGTATCGCCCTGCACCGGCAGAGCCGGGGCATCGGCTGGCTGACCGTGGAAGAGCCGCTGGATCTCGCCGCAGTGCTCGGTAAAAACGAGACCGGGTCCGAGGTCTTTTTGGTGGATTGTCTGACCATGTGGATTACCAACATGATGATGCAGGATTTCAGCGACGAGAAGATCCATGGGGAGGTCGCCCGGTTGGGCAAAACCGTAGCCGGCCTCGATACCTCGGTGGTCCTGGTTGCCAACGAGGTCGGCCTGGGCATCGTGCCGGAATCATCCCTGGGCCGCCGTTTTCGCGATCTGGCCGGGTGGACCAATCAGCAGATGGCCATGGTCTGTGAGCAGGTGGTTCTGGTGGCAGCCGGCCTGCCCCTGCGACTCAAGGGTTGAACATGGATACGAAAACCATCAGCGCCCAGGGCGTCCACGGCGGGGATATTCTCTCCATGGCCAAGCGGCTGGGCTGTAAGGTCACGGATCTCATCGATCTGAGCAGCAATCTTACTCCGCTTGGCATGCCTCCCGGCCTGCGGGAAGCGCTGGTTGCAAGACTCAGCGAGATCAGCTTTCTGCCGGAAAGCGGCAGCGAAACCCTGGTTCACCTCTTTGCCCGGAAATACGGCTGCTCCCCGCAACAGGTTCTGGCGGGCAACGGCACCACTGAATTCATCTATGCCGTGCCGGCAAGCGTTTCGGGCAAGCGTGTCCTGGTCGTTTCCCCCACCTATGGCGATTACCAGCCGGCCAGCCGGTGGGCCGGGCTTGAGGTTGAGTTTTTTAACCTCAAGGCGGACGAGGATTTCGCCCTTGATTTCAACCACCTCTCCGCCCGTCTCACCGGGGGCGAGCTGGTGTTTCTCTGCAACCCCAACAACCCCACCGGCAGGGTGATAGGGTGCCGAGCGCTGCTGGACTTCATTCTCGCCCATCCTGCCACGGAATTTCTCATCGATGAATCGTACCTTCCCTTTGTGGACGAGCCGACCCTTGCCGGCTTTCCCCTGCCTGGTAATCTGTTTTTGCTCTGTTCCTCCTCGAAGATTTACGGCATCCCCGGTCTGCGCCTTGGTTTTCTCGTGGCCGACGAGGAGAAGATGGCCCGCTTTGCCGCACACCGCAAACCTTGGGGGGTGAACCGCATGGCCCAGGTGGCAGGGGAGTATCTGTTGGAGCATGGTGATGGGTATGTCCGGTCGGTGCGCGACTTTCTTGCCCGGGTTCGCCCGGATTTTGTCGCCCGGCTCGCTGCCTTGCCCGGGGTGCGGGTGATCCCTGGCGCGGCGAATTTCATCCTCTGCCGGTTGGAGGGGCCAATGACCGCGGCCCAATTGCGGGAGGGTATGCTCGGTCAACGCATCATGATCCGGGATTGCGGCAATTTCACCGGTCTGGATGACCACTACTTCCGGGTCTCGCTGCAAACGGAGGACCGCAACGAGCGATGTCTGGCCGCGCTGGCCGAAATCCTTGGGGAAAAGCCATGAGGATCGCGATCATCTCCGACACCCACGACCACATCGTCAACCTGCGGGCAGCGGTGAAATACTGCAACGCCTACAGCGTGAGCATGATCATCCACTGCGGCGACCTGATCTCTCCGTTCATGCTCGACGAGCTTGCCCGTTTCAGCGGAGCGGTGCATCTGATCTACGGCAACAACATCGGCGACCAGCATGTCATCTCCCAGTCGTGCGGGCTCCGTTTTCCTACGATCAGCCATCACGGCATCCTGGGCGCGGTGGAAGCCGGGGGGCTTAAACTTGCCTTTACCCATTATCCGCAGATGGCCAGGGGCATCGCCTTGCAGGGCATGTTCGACGTGGTGTGCTGCGGCCATAACCACCGCTACCAGGTGGAAAAGGTCGGCGATTGTCTGCTGATAAACCCCGGCGAGCTGTTGGGCAAGGACGGCCAGCCGGGATTCTGTATCCTGCAGTGCGAAACAAAAGAGGTGGAACGGGTAGAGATCGGCTCCGCCATTGGCGAAGATTGATTTTTTTTTTGCCACGAAATCCACGAAAGGGCACGAAAGAAAAATCGTAGCGAGTGAGGGGATTGTTCAGCGAAATCAGGCAGTTGCGCAGTTCAAGCATTTCGTGTTCTTTCGTGGGTTTCGTGGCGAATACCTATAAAAACAACGTGTTGGTGAGGGTGACGACAATGACCGATGATGATAAAAGCTTTGCCGAGATGTTCCAGGAAACCGCGGCCAGCACCAAGGAACGGTTGCGGCCGGGCCAGAAGATCGAGGCAACCGTGGTGCGCATTGCCAAGGAATGGATCTTTCTCGATCTTGGCGCCAAGAGCGAAGGGGCGGTGGCCAGAAACGAATTCACCGATGCAGAGGGCAACCTGACCGTGGCCGAGGGCGACCGGGTGCAGGTCTATTTCCTTTCCGAGAAGAACAACGAGCGTTTGTTCACCGCCAAGGTGAGCGGCGGCGCGGTGGCCGGCCATCTTGACGAGGCGTGCCAGAGCGGCATCCCGGTGGAGGGCACCGTGACCGGCGAGACCAAGGGCGGCTTTGAGGTGCGTTTTTCCGGCAGCGTCCGGGCCTTTTGCCCCTTTTCCCAGATGGCGATGCGCCATATCGAAAACGCGGAGGAGTTCATCGGCAAGAAATTCGCCTTCCGGGTCACCAAATACGGGGAACACGGCAAGAACATCGTGGTTTCCCGGCGGGCCCTGCTCGAGGAGGAACGGGCCCAGCAGAAGGAGGGGTTGCAGGAATCCCTGGCCGTCGGCCAGACCGTCAAGGGGGTCATTACCTCCATCCGCGATTTCGGCGCCTTTGTCGATATCGGCGGCATCGAGGGGTTGATCCCGGTTTCCGAGATCGCCTGGGGACGGATCGAGGATATCCACGAGCGGATCAGTGTGGGCCAGGAAGTGACCGTCACCGTGCTCAAGCTCGAGTGGGACAAGGATCGCTACTCCTTCAGTCTCAAGGATTCCCTGCCCAACCCCTGGGATGAGGTCAGCGGTATGTTCTCCGAGGGCAGCGTCGTCACCGGTAAGGTTGTTCGTCTTACGGAATTCGGGGCCTTTGTTTCCCTTGCTCCGGGCATCGACGGCCTGGTGCATATCTCCAAGCTCGGCGCCGGCCGGCGCATCAGCCATCCGCGCGAGGTTGTGCAGGTGGGCGATGCCCTGGAGGTGAAGATCGACAGCGTGGACTCCGAGAAAAAACGGTTGTCCCTTTCCTTGCCCCTGCCTGCCAAGGCTGAGGGGGGTGAGGGTGCCAAGGCAGGCGGCAAAAAGGACAAGGGCGCGACCGATGGGGAAAGCCGGGACGATTTCCGTCAGTACCTCGCGGAAAAGAAGAAGGATTCCAAGCCGATGTCCACCTTTGCCGACCTGTTCAACAAGGGGAAGGCAAAGTAAGTCGGGCTGCGGGCTGGTTGCTGTTTTTCTCCCGGACCGGGAGGGTTGCTGTCAGCGTCAGCAGCTGTCGTTGATATCTTGGCTGTTTGCCGCCCAGCGGTAGAGATAGTCGTTGAGCTTCAGTTGCTGTTCCAGGGTGATCGCGTCCCAGGCTCCGGCCTTGGCGCATTTTGGGGAGCGGGTTTCAAAAACCCGGTTCCAGCCCTCCGAGTTTTTTGATTCCACCCAGAGAAAGGGGGCGCCCTTGTCGTTGTTGCGTGAGTGGCAGCCCTTGCAGACATCCTTGAAAAGCTTGCCGCCTTCGCCCCAGGGGCGGCTTTCCCATTCCAGCGGCCCATCGCTGAGCACCCTGCAGGTCTGGGTTGTGGCGTCGTAGCGGGTTTTGGGGGCGGCGTCCGCTTGGTTGGCAAAGGCGGGAACAAGGAGAAGGGCGGCAAGGGACATCGCGAAACGGTTCATGGACGGCCTCCTGATTTTTTTATACCAAACGATACAATATAATGTAAAAATAATCCTGTTGCCGGAAGTGTCAATCATTATTCTTGATCGAATGGTAAAAAGAACAGGCAAGGGGAATCCGTGGCGCGGACAAAGGGATTTGATGAGAATCAGGCACTGGAGGCGGCCATGCGCCTTTTCTGGGAAAAAGGCTACGCCGCTACCTCGCTGCACGATTTGGAACAGGGGACCGGGCTGAACCGGGCCAGCATCTACAACGCCTTCGGCAATAAGCGCAACCTGTTCAAGAGATGTCTGGCCCGGTATGTGGGGCGGGTGGAGGAGATGCTCGACAGCATCACCGGGGCGGCGGCTTCGTCCCGGGAGGCGATCAATAATTGGCTGGCCTTTGTTATTGATTTTCACTTCAGTCCGGAAACGCCTGGGGGCTGCCTGGTGATTCTTTCCGCGCTCGAGCGCCACCAGCATGACCGGGAAACCAAGGAAATGGTGGCAACGTTGTTCCGCCGCGAGCGGGAGGTGGTGCAGCGGGTTCTTGAAGAAGGCGTGAAGCGGGGAGAGTTTCCCGCGGAATTTGATTGCGCCGGGGTTGCCGGGGCGATCGCCGCAGCCACCTCCGGGATGGTTGTCCTGGCCATGGCGGATACCCCGGTAAGCGGGCTTCAGGGGGTGTTGCGGTCAGTCATGGGGCTGCTTGAGGGAAAATGAGCCGGAATTACCCGGGCGGCTTCAGGCTCAGCGGTTGCCCTGCCGCTGGCGGACGACCTCAAAAAGAATGACCCCCGCGGCCACCGAGGCGTTGAGGGAGTTGAGGCTGCCGGCCATGGGGATGGAGACCAGCTCGTCGCACTGCTCGCGGACCAAGGGGCGCATCCCCTTGTCCTCGCCGCCGATCACCAGGCAGACGGGGCCCGAGAATTTGGTTGCATAGACCGTGTGCTTGGCCTCCCCCGCAGCGCCATACACCCAGAACCCTTTCTCCTTAACGGCCTGCAGGCTGGTGACCAGGTTGGTGACCAGGCAGAGTTTGAGATGGGCCATGGCCCCGGCCGCCGATTTGGCTGCGGTGGCGTTGAGCGGGGCCGAACGGTCCTTGGGCAGGATGATGCCGGTTGCCCCGGCTGCCGCGGCGGTGCGGATGATAGCCCCCAGATTGTGCGGATCCTGGATGGAATCCAGCGCCACGATGAGGGGTTGCTCTTCTTCCTTGGCCTTCTTGAGCAGCTCGTGCAGGCTGCAGGTGGCCACGGGCGCGGTTTTGGCCAGCACCCCCTGATGGGTCTTGTCCGGGGAGCTGGGGAAACGCTGCCCCGGCAAAAAGCGGACCTTGACCCCCTGTTCCTGGGCCAAGGCGATGATCTCCTGGATCTTGGCCCCGCCCTTGCCCTGCTGGATCACCACCTCCCGCACCTTTTTCGGCTGCAGCCGCAGCAGCTCAAGGATGGGATGGATGCCCCAGAGGATGTCGTCGTTGTCCGGCTGGTTGCTCATGGGGTCTCCAAAAGATAGGTTTAAGGTTCAAGGTGAAAGGCCCGAGGCCTGCCGGATACACGTGTGAGGCTCCGATCCCGTATTTCTGGAAGATGGGCCAACACTGAAACCCGGCTTTCGCCGGGCGACCGCAGGTCCAACCTCTAACTTTTAACCTTTAACCTTCTCCCAATCAATAGGCTGGCCGTTCGGGCTGCGGCGTCCCTTGCACCGCTCGGCAATGACCACCGCGCGCAGGACATCCACCGCCTCATCCAGTTGGTCGTTGATCACCAGATAGTCGTAGCGTCCGGCATCCTGCATCTCTTGCCGGGCATTGTTCAGACGCAACTGCACGGTTTCCTCCGGGTCGGTGCCCCTGCCCCGCAACCGTCTTTCCAGCTCACCCCAGGAGGGTGGGGCGATGAAAAGGAAGATGGCGCCCTGAATCCGTTGTTCCCGGAGCTGGTGCGCCCCCTGGACATCGATGTCGAGAAACACGTCGATCCCCTTGGCCTGTTGTTCCTCGATGGCAGCCCGGCTGGTGCCGTAGAGATTGCCATGCACCTCGGCCCATTCGAGAAAGGCCTGATCCGTGCGCATCCCTTCAAAGGTCGCCCGATCGACAAAGTGGTACTCCCGGCCGTCGCTCTCGCCTGGGCGCGGGGCGCGGGTGGTGTGCGACACGGAAAAGGCGAGGTTGTCCACTGCGACCAGCAGTTTTTTGAGGATGGTGGATTTGCCCGCCCCGGAGGGAGCGGAAATAACAAAAAGATTGCCCCGGCTCATTTGTCCGCCTTTTCCGGCTGCTCGTCATCGCGCCGGTCGTAGGAGGCCATGAAGCGCAGGGTGATGGTTTCCGGCTGCACCGAGGAGAGCACCACGTGGTTGCTGTCCAGGATGATGATGGAACGGGTACGGCGGCCTTCGGTGACGTCGATGAGCCGTTTCTGCTCCTTGGCCTCTTCCCGCAGTTTCTTCATGGGGGAGGATTTGGGGTTCACCACCGCCAGCACCCTGCCTGCGAGCACGGCGTTGCCGAAGCCCACGTTGATCATTCTCTGGTCCATGCTCTTTCCTTGGTCACGGTTCGAAATATGCACCGGGCAAACAGTGTGTCTTCCGGTTTTTGCCTCCCCTCCCTTTGACGGGAGGGGATTGAGGGGTGGGTGAAGCTGCAGATGGCATCACATCAAGCATCTTCCCCCTCTCCCTCCAGGGGAGAGGGACTTTTTTTACCAGTCCACCCTTACTCGATATTCTGAATCTGTTCGCGGAGCTTTTCCACCTCGGTCTTCAACTCCACGGTGAGGTGGGCGGTGGGCGCGTCGCTGATCTTCGAGGCCAGGGTGTTGATCTCCCGCAGGAATTCCTGGAGGAGAAAATCAAGTCTGCGGCCCACGGGCTCGTCCGCGGCAAGAAAACCGGAAAACTGGCTGATGTGGCTTCTCAGGCGCACCACCTCCTCGGTGACATCACCCTTGTCGGCCATGATCGCCACTTCCTGAGCCAGACGGAGGGGGTCGAGATCAACCCCTTGCAGGAGAACGGCCAGCCGTTCCTTGAGCTTCTCGGTCCTGCGTTGGACAATACCGGGGACATCCTGGGCAATGGTCTCCACGGTCTTGGCAAACTCTTGCAAGCGTTGGTCGAGCTCGGCCTTGAGCGCCGCGCCTTCCTGCTCCCGCATACCCTGCGCCATGGTCAGGGCCTGGGTCAGGGCCTCGGAGACCTGGGGCCAAACCGCTTCCAGATCTTCTTCTTCCTCGTGGGCAACGATGATTTCCTTGTAGTTCTGGATCATGGCCAGGGTCGGGGTGTCGGGCAGGGAGAGATCCTCTCGGATCGCCTCCAGACACCGGTAATAATCGCGGGCCAGGGGCAGGTTGGCGGCCAACCGGATATTGTCGCCAGTCTCCGCGCCGGGGTTGACGTAGACATCCACATGGCCCCGGCTGTAGTAATTGCCGATCTCTTTTTTGATCCGGTCTTCAAGGCCGAGATACTTGCGGGGGATCTTGATGCTCAGGTCAAGAAACTTGTGGTTCACCGAGCGGACCTCCACGGTCCAGCTTTTGGCCCCGGTCGCTTCGCCCCGGCCGTAGCCGGTCATGCTCAACGGTCTTTTCATCCGATTGCCTCAAGAAGTTCGGCGGTGGAGGCGGTGGCCGTGCCCACCTTGCCTACGACGATGCCCGCGGCGAAATTGGCGATGGTGGCGGCGTCGGCAGCGGTCAGGCCGACGGCCAAGCCCAGGGCCAGGGTGGCGATCACCGTGTCCCCTGCGCCGGTGACATCGTACACCTCCTTGGCCATGGTGGGGATGGTGAACAGGGGCTGGTTCTTTTCGTACAGGGCCATGCCCGCCTCGCCCCTGGTGATGAGGACCGCGTCGCTGGCCAGCTTTTTCTGCAGGAGGTGGGCTGCGGTTTGCAGGTCTTCCTCGGTTTTGATCACCATGTCGGCCATGCGCTCGGCTTCGTGCAGGTTGGGGGTGATGATGGTGGCGCCGAGGAACCGTTCCGGATGCTGGGGCTTGGGATCGATGATCAGCGGGATGTTCCGTTTTTTGAGCCGGGTTCGCAGATGGTCCATCAGGGGCAGGTTGATCATGCCCTTGTTGTAGTCGGAGACGATGACCGCGTTAAAGCTCTCCAGGTGGTCGTCGATGAAGCGGCAGATCTCGGTCAGCCGCTCCGGGCTCGGTTCCCCGGTTTTTTCGCGGTCGAAGCGAACCACCTGCTGATGCTGGGCCACGATCCTGGTCTTGAGGGTGGTGGGGCGGTTTGCGGTGCGGACGATGCCGGCGGTGGGCGAGCCGAGCTCCGCCAGCAACCCCAGGAGATGGTCGCCCATGGCGTCGTTGCCGATCAAGCCGCAGAGGGATGCCCGGCTGTTCTGGGCATAGATGTTGTGCAGGACATTGGCCGCTCCGCCCAAAAGCAGGTTTTCGTGGGTGACATCCACCACCGGCACCGGCGCTTCCGGGGAGATCCGGGAAACCGAACCCCAGATGAAGTGATCGACAATGATGTCGCCGAGCACCAGGATATTGGCGGAACTGAATTTGCCGACAGCATCGCGCAGCTGTTTTTTCTTTGTGCTGGATAGGGTCACGGACCGGCTCCCGGGGTCAGGTTGCGAAAGTAGGCACGGCTGGGGCAACAGGGCGCAACCAGCCGGAAGGATACAAGAAACGCAATTATAGACCGCTTGGGAGCCATGGGCAAGCAAAGAATGTCCGCAAGTCCTTCTCGTTTGTTACAAAGCGACCCGGACCGGGAGAATGACCGTGGTCAGGTTGTCGCATTGCAGGCGGCGCTGGATCGCAAAGGCGGTCTCGTTGTGCAGGATGCGGTGGTAGAATTTCTCCAGGCAGAAGGTGAGCTGGCCGGTGAATACGGTGGACTTGGGAAATTCCCGGGAAATCTCCCGGCAGAGGGTGGTCGCCCCTTCCACCACGTCGGTGGCCACCAGCATCCGCTGGTCGGCGGCGAAACCGAGCCTTCGGGCCAGGGTCACGTAATTTCGCAGGGAGGCGGCGGTGGATTTTTCCAGGGCCGTGATCTCGTCCGCGCCCTTGAACGATCCGGAATCGATGACCGCCACCGAGACGAAGATGATATTTTTGTAGGTGTCCGGAAAATTCTTGATGATCGAAAAAAGCGCATTGATCCCGAAGCCGCTGTAGGAGGAGACCAGCTGGATCGCGGTCGGCGCCTCCGGGCTGGGAACAGCGTTGTTGGCCGGGCCTGGGGTGGGGAAGGCGAGCAGGGTCTCGTCAAGATCGGTCATGCCCTGGCGGACCTTGAGATAATGGTTGCGGATCCGGGTGCAGCCGACGATGACCAGGGAGGTGATGAGGAAGGTGACCCAGCCGCCTTCGGTGAATTTTTCGTAGGTGGTTATGGTCAGGATCGTCAGGCAGAGGACAAAGGCCACCGCGTGGATGCTCAGATGCCGCCGCCACTGCCGGTCTTCCTGCCGCCGCTTGATGTAGAACAGCGACATGCCGAGCTGGGACAGGGAAAAGGTGACGAAAACATTGATGGAGTACATGACCACCAGGGCGGAAACCGAGCCATGGCTGTAAAGCAGCAGGCCGACGGCGGCAAGGCTCATCAGGACGATGCCGTTGTGCATGGTGAGCCGCTCGGAAAGGGCGGCAAAGCGGTGGGGGAGCCAGGAATCCACCGCCATGTTCGCCATGACCCTCGGCCCATCGACGAATCCGGCCTGGGCCGCGACCAGGAGCAGGGCGCCTTCCGAGAAGATGGTGATAAAGGCAAGGGTGTGCCCCATGGGCCAGTCGGCGAACAGGGTGTCGGCAAGCACTGCGTTCAGGGTTTTTCCGGTCACCGGCATAACCCCGACCAGCGCGTAGCAGAGAAACAGCACCCCGGCGGTGAAGGCCAGCGAGGTGGCCATGTAGAGCATGGTCCGCTTGCCGGTCTTGACCCTGGGTTCGCGCATGATCTGGATGCCGTTGGACACCGCCTCGATCCCGGTGTAGGTGCCGCCGCCCAGCGAGTAGGCCCGAAAGAAAAGCATCAGGATTCCGAAAAGACCGATGCTGGACATGTCCTGTCGCAACCCGCTTTGGAAGTTCTGCGCCAGCGGACCGAACTGGTCGGTGTGGCTGAAGATGCCGTCCAGCAGGAGCAAAAGATGGGTGGCCACGAAGACCATGAAAATGGGGGCCATGATCGAGATAGACTCCTTGACCCCGCGCAGGTTGAGAATACTGAGCATCAGGATCAGGAAGCAGGCGACCGGCACCTTGAAGTGGTGAAAATGGAGGGGGAGATAGCTGAAGAGCGCATCCGCGCAGGAGGCCACGGAGATGGTGATGGTGAGGACGTAATCCACCAGCAGGGCGCTGCCGGAAACCACGCCCGCTTTTTTCCCCAGCATGTGGGTGGAGACGATGTAGCCTCCGCCGCCGTGGGGGAAATGTTCGATGATCCGAGAATATCCGGCGGAGATGATAAAGACGGTGAAGGCCGTGGCCAGGCCGAGCAGGATCGCCAGATAGGTGTGGCTGCCCAGGGCGCGGAACGCCTCCTCCGGGCCGTAGGCCGAGGAGGAAAGTCCGTCGGCGCCGAGGCCGACCCAGGCCAGAACCGGGATCAGCGACATCTTGTGAAACAGTTGGGGATCTTTGATGTACTTGGGTGCGCCAAGGATTATCCGGCTGATTTTCTGGACGGAATTCTCCCGCGTTCCCGGTTGCTCAGGCTGCATGGCATTCTCCTCGATGTGTTGTATCAAGGGCCTGGTCGAGCGAGGGGGACGCGTCCGGTGTTGCGGCGGCGCGCGCTCAAAGCGGACCATTGCCCATCCAAATGCCTACGAGGTTAGCTGTCGGGCTCGGGCTTGGAAGTGCCCTATCCGGTTAAGGAATACGCCCCATGATCTGGGTCCCCCGCATCCGTTTTTGGCAACGGATCTCGGCTACAATGTTGGGCACGACAATAGCGCGTTTGGATGTTTTGTCAAGGGGGTTGTGGTGTGGAGGTGTCGCCCCCAAAAAAAGGCCCTGCCGGGGATGGTTCCGGCAGGGCCTTGCACAACAAAACAGCCGCAGGGGGGGCGGCTGTTTCTTAAGGAGCAGCGGATTAGTCCGTGATCACGCACTTGCCCTGTTCGCATTCCACGTCGGCGATCAGGAAACGGCTCTTGATTCCTGCCTTGTCCAGGGCGTTCTTGGCCATTTCCGCCCGGGCCCCGGTGGTGCAGTGGATCAGCATCTCCTTGCCCTTGGGCAGTTCGCCGACCCGTTTTTCGATCTCGTCCAAGGGGATGGAGATGGAGTTCTTGAAAGCGCCGCCCTGTACTTCATCCTTGGTGCGGACATCGAGGATGACCTGATTGGTGCTGCCGTCCATGGCTTTTTTAAACTCAGCCACGCCGACCTCGCCCTTGCCCATCTGCCGTACCCAGGTGATGGCGGCAGGGGTGGGGCCGGTGGCCAGCTTATTGCCCTTGGCCGTCCAGGATTTTTCGCCGCCCGGCCAGATGGAGATCGTCTTGACGCCCCATTTCTTGATCATGTTGTAGCCTTTCTGCGCCTCGACAAAGGAGTTGGCGTAGACCACGGTGGGAGCCTTGATCGGGAATCCATCCTCCTTTGCGGCCAGCGAGGCCATGGGGATGTTGTGCGCTTTGGGGATATGGCCTGCCTCGTACTCCTCCTTGGAGCGCAGGTCAATGAGGACGATGTTGCCTGTCTGGACAAATTTTTCCGAGGCGGTCATGCTCTTGCCCGCCTTTTTCCAGCCGGGGGCGCCTTCAAGCATGACATGCAGGTTGGTGTAGCCCATGTTTTTCGCCATGGCCGCCGAGTTGGGGCTCATGCCGCAGGTGGGGCCGCCGCAGTAAAAGATGAGCTGGGTGTTGTTGAGCTTTGCGTCGCCGGGCAGCGAGGCTGCGCCGGTTTCCTTCAATACGGTCTCGGGGATGGAGATGGCGGTGGGGATATGCCCCTCATGGTAGCGCGGCGCCGGCCTGGAATCGATCAGCACGTACTTGCCCTCATCCGGACCCATGGCGATGAGCTTGGCCAGCTCATCGGTCTTGATCTCTTTTATCCCTTCCGGCAGACTGACCAGCTTCGGCTTGATGCTGGTGGCGAACCTGTCGCTGCCGCGCATCTCAAACTGGATGATCGAGGCCTCGCCCTCCACCGCGTGCTCGATGCCCGCGGTTTTGTCATCGAATTTGACGAATTCGTTCTTGCCCCCCACCTCGATGGTGATGGTCTTGGCCTTGTTGGATTTGCCGGTGACCTTGCCGGCAAAGGTGTTGGCGCTCTGGGCCGCCTGCGGGGCAGGATCCGCGGCAAGGGCCAAGGAGCCGGAGAGGGTGGGGCCGCTTACCAGAAGCCCGGTAAACAGCAGGAATGGAATCCATTTGCGCAATTGTTTGTTCTGCATGATCGTTCTCCTTGAAAAAGTGATGATTATCCGGGTTGGTTCGCGGTGCGCTCTGCGCTGGTTTTTTCTGATTTCCTCCCTGATTGGTATCCGTCTTGTGATGCCGGCCGGTCCAGAGCGTTGTGCACGCTCCGGAGCAAGGTTTCCGGTTCGAAGGGTTTTGTGATGCAGGTCAGGCAACCGTGCTGTATCAAGACATCGGCCGCCTGATCGTGGATCTCTTCCGCCAGGACGAGGTAGGGGATGGCAAGGGTGCTGGCGGACAGGGCATGCATGAAGGCGCGACACGCTTCCAGCGAGGCCGACTCCAGGTCAACGATCAGCAGGTCGACCCCCTCCACGGTGTTGGTCAAGGTCTTGGCCAGGGCCAGGGCCTCTCCCGTGCTCCCGGCAAGGCTCACCCGGTACTCCGCCTGCTTGAGCATGAGGCTGAGGCTGTGTTGCAGGTTGGGCCTGCCTTCGGCGAGGAGGATGTGTCGGGTGGCCATGGGTTCGCGGGTGTAAAGTTATTTTGCTTAAAAACGGCGCTGTCGATGATGCCCCCTGATAAAAGCAAGATGGGTGCCAGGGGCTGTTTGGGAGGCGTATCTGTCTGAAATAGTTATTGATGTTGCGCGTGGCAGAGGGGGGATGTTTCGGGGAGGGGTGCAATAAGATTTGCGCTGGGGCTTACAGCTTAGGGCTGACGGCGGTTTTATTCCTCCCGGTCCGCCTGTTTGAGCCGCCAGTTGAGGGCCTGCCGGGTGATGCCGAGCATCTCCGCGGCAATGGCCTGGTTGCCCTTGGCCCGGTTCAGCGCCTCCAACACCAGGAGGTAGCCGGCCTCCCTGATGGAGGGGAGTTGGATCAGATCGGCAAACGGAGTCCGGGTTTCGGGATGCCGTTTGACCTCCTCTTCCAGATTGGGCCGTCTGAGCCGGAGATACTCCTTGAAGGAATCCATGGACAGGGTGCGGTTCTTGTGGGTGCTTACGGCATCAAAAACCATGTTCTTGAGTTCCCGGACATTGCCGGGGAAATCGTAGGTGCCCAGCAGGGAGATGAGCTCCTTGGGAAAGGCCGGCTTCTTCTTGTTGAGCCGGGCCGCACCCTCCTCGAAGAAATGATCGACCAGCAGGGGCAGGTCGTCGAGCCGTTCCCTTAAGGGAGGGATATGGATGCGGTGGGCATGGAGCCGGTAGTAGAGATCCTTGCGGAACACGCCGTTTTCCTGCATCTCCTGGAGGTTCTGGTGGGTGGCGAAGATCATCCGGCAATCGGTGCGCTTGGGAAGGTCCGAGCCCAGGGGCAGATACTCCCGTTCTTGAAGAAGGCGGAGGAGCTTGGTCTGCGAAAGCTGGGAGAGATCGCCGATTTCATCCAAAAACAGGGTGCCCCCTCCGGCCTGCTCGATGAGCCCCCGCCGGGTCTGGTCGGCCCCGGTGAAGGCGCCTTTTCTGTGGCCGAACAGGGTGTCGGCGAACATGGTGTCGTCAAGCCCCGCCACATTGACCGGGATAAACTCGCCTTTGCGGTTGCTCAGCACATGCAGGGCCTGGGCGATGAGTTCCTTGCCCACCCCGGTTTCGCCGGAGATCAGCACCGGCTCGCTGGTGTCGGCGATGGACTCCATGTACTGGAAGATGGAGCGCATCCCCTTGTTGTGGGTGGTGATCCGGCTGAAGGCCTCGGGACGGTCCAATTTATCCTTGAGGAAATGCTCCTTGAGCAGGTCGTTTTCCTGGCGCAACCGGCTGAGATCAACGGCCCGCCGCACCCCGGCGATGAGGCGGGTCTCCTCGCTGACCTTGGTGTAGTAGTCAAAGGCTCCGAGCTTCATGCACCGTACCGCGGTGTCCACCAGATCGAGGCCGGTGATGATGATCACCGGAATCTGCGGGTGTTCGCGCACGATCCGCGGCAGCAGCTCTTCCCCGGAGAGGTGGGGCATGGTGAGATCAAGGACGATCACCCCCACCTCCTCGTTGGCCAGGATATCCATGACCGTGCGGCTGTCGGCGCAGCAGCGGATATTGCTGAGTCCCACGGAGCGCAGGGTCAGGCTGAAGCTGTGCAGCCATGCCTCTTCATCGTCAACCAGCAGGATGGGGCGAAACGGGGAGAGCTGTTTGTCCATAGGGAAAATCCTCCAGAGATTTCCTGGCAGGCGCGGGGCCAGGGCGTGTCGGTGCTTAGCCTACCCGGCTTGCGTTGTTTTGTCATCCGGCTTTGGTGGGGCGGGAACCTCCGCGGCTCCCCGCCAGACCGGAAAGGAGATGGTCGCGGTGGTGCCCGTCTCCGGGCTTGAGGCAAACCGCAGCCTGCCCTGATGTTCCTTGATGATCCCGGCGGACACCGAAAGGCCCAGGCCGGTGCCGCCGTATGACCGTTTGGTGGTGAAGAACGGATCGGTGATTTGGTTGATGATCTCCGCACCGATCCCGGTTCCCTGGTCGTGGACGCGCACCTCCACCTCATCGTTGTCCGCATCATAACGCGAGGCGATGCTGATGGCGCCGTCCTGGTCGGCAAGGGCCTCGCAGCTGTTCTGGATCAGGTTGATCAGCACCTGTTCCAGCCGTTGCCGGTTGCCCCGGATGGGCGGCAGGTCCGGGGCCAGATCGGTGCTGAAATTCTTGGTGGCGTTCTTGATCTTGTTGTGGTTGAGGCGCACCGCCGCATTGGCGATCTCGTTGATTTCCACCGGTTCCATGTGGCGGGTGGTGTCTTGCCGGGCATAGTCCTTGAGGTCGTGGACGATGTTTTTGATGCGCCGGGCGCTTTCCTCCAACTCCAGGAAAAGGCGGGGGATCTGTTCGCACATCTCGCTGTATTGCAGGCCGGCGATGAGGAAGTCGCCGTTTTCCCGGTAGTATTCGTCGAGGATCGGTTTGGCGCTTTCCCAGGCCCTGAAGAGCATGGCGGTGTTCAACATGGCGATGCTGTTGGGGTTGTTGATTTCATGGGCCACCCCGGAGATGAGCACCCCGAGCGAGATCATCTTGTCCGCCTGGATGAGCTGCTGCTGCTGAAGCCTGGTCTCGTCCTCGGATCGCCTGCGTTCGGTGATGTCCCGGATGATCCAGATGGAGTTCCACTGGTCCTTGATCCGGGCTTCGGAGAGGGAAAGTTCGATGGGCAGCTCGGTGCCGTCCTTGCGCCGGGTGATCAGCTCGATGGTCTCGCGGATGGGGCCGTCGCTCACCGGCCCTTCTTCCACCGCGCCCCGTTGGCCGGATTCGGAAAGACGCGGGGAGATCAGGGTGTGGATCGGCTTGCCCAGGGCCTCGGCGGCGGAAAAGCCGAAGATCTCGGCGGCGGCCTCGTTCCAGTAGGAGATATTGCCGCGGTGGTCCATCATGGCGATGGCGTCCTGGGCCGAGGCGGTGAGGTTTCTGAACTTGTCCTCGCTCTGGCGCAGGTCCGCCTCCGCCTCCTGCTGTCTTGTCCTGGTGATCGCATAGCGGCTGGCCAGGGTGGTGAGTTCCTCGGCCAGATTGACCACCTCCCGGGGGCCGGTCCAGCTGAATTGCACGTTTTCCTGCCCCTTGTTCAGGATGGAGTCCAGGCCGGTGAGAATGGCATCCTTGATCCGGTCGATTTTCCGGGCGATGGCGTTGGCAATGAGTGCGACGACGATGGCGATGCAGATCACGATTCCGACGATGTTGTAGATCAGGGAAAGCTTCCACTCCCTGGCCGCGCTACGGTCCACGGGCGAACCGAGCCAGAGGGTCGGGGGGAGATTGTCGTTGAAGATGAGCGGCAGCCAGATAAGGCTTTGGCCGGAGTCGTTCTCCCAGACAAAGGGACGGTTATCCGCCATGCGCGGTGTCAGCCCGGAAAAGAGAGCAGGGAGGCCGGCGCCGGAGGTGATGGGGTGGGTCGGGTCCAGCTCGGGAAAAGCGGCGGGGACATGGACAACCACGCCATCAGGCGTTGTCCAGCAGGCATCTTCATGGGCATCCAGAAACAGGCCGGGGGCGATCTCCATGATGACCACGCCCTCGATCGCGCCGTCTGCGCCGGGAATCGGGGTGGCCAGACTCAGGCGGGGGGCGGCGGGATCGCTCTGCGCGCGGATCAGGAGCGTGTCGACCTCGGTTTCCTTGAGCGCCAGCCCTTTTGCGAACAGCGGGGCTTGGGCTTGTCCTGTATTGTCGGTCAATTCGTCGGGGGCGATTTCCAGGGAATCACCATTCCGGCGCAGATGGATCAGTTGGTTGCCCGAGGCGTCAAGGAGCCGGAGCCCCAGGATTATCTTTTCCGTCCCCATCTGGCCGACGAGCAGATCCACCAGCCGTTGGCGTCCGGCAGGGTCCAGGGATGCGGGATTGAGCCCCGCGGTCATGGGGGTGGCCGCCGCCTGGATGAGGCTTTTCCGGATGCATTTCACCCGGGCGTTGAGGGAGACAAAGCTGCTTTCGGCCCTGGCCACGGTCCGTTTTTTCTCCACCGTTTCGTGCTGGTTGATGTGGGAACGGAGATTGACCCCGACCAGGGTGAGGATGGGCAGGATGCCAAGGGCAAGGAGGATGATGAAGATGATGGTCCGCAGTCGCATGGCATGCCTTGGCTATGGGATATTATTGCCTGATCCTGGTTTTCTGGTAGAAAGTAAATATTCTTCAACGGAGGGATAGTAGCATGAAAGACATTTTGATTGCAATCACCGGGGCGGATCTTGATTTTGAAACGGCCCGGAGCATGGCCAGGATTATGGCCATGCAAGAGAATGGGGAGACCGATTGCCTCGCCTGGCTGGATGCCCGGCAGGGGAGGCAATCGCCCGCTGCCGTGCAATGCGAGATCAAGGGGAGGCCGGGCTGGGAGGTGTATGGCGAGAACCACGGCGGCCGGTTGAAGATCATCTTCAACGACGGGGAGTATGTGTTCATCCATGGTTGACGGCTTTGGGAAAGGGAGCCCTTCGACAGGGCGAGCGGTAGTTGCCTTGAAATCATTGACTTGTTCCGTTTGTGCCGAGCCATGTCGAAGCACCGCAGCGCCATCATGATGGTCAGGCCTACAGCCCTGTCCCTGCCTCGCTTGCCATCATCTCGGAGAGCGTCCTGCGGAAGAGGATGCGCTTCGCCTCCCAGGGGGCCTCGGAGAAAGGCAGCTGTCCGGCGGGGCTCCTGCTCTCAAGCCGGTAGCACCAGAAACCGTTGGCAACCCGCATGACCCGGCTGGTTTCCTTGGGCGCCAGTTGGCCAAGCTCCTGGTCTCGCGGATTGAGCGGATCGAGAAAGCGGGGGGCAAGCAGGCCGCCCATGGTTCGTGTCCCGTCCTGGGACATCTCTCTGGCCACGGTGGCCAAATTCTCCCCGGCCAGCAACCGTTGCCGGGCTTTTTCGCAGAGGATTTCCTGCTTCTGCCAGCGGGCCGGGCTGTCCATGGGATTGGCGTAGCGGAAGATCCCGCCCAGTTTCAGGCGCTCCGGCAGGGTGATTGGGCCGGTTTTTAGCTGGAGGAGCGTTTTGGGGATGGCCTGCTGCCGGGCGCGGTCATATTCCTGCAACCGTTTGGTCAGTTTGGTCTCTAGATCCCGTGAGGGAACCGCTCCGCCCAAACCCTTGGTCACGATGGCTTTTAGCCGCTGCAGGTCCGGGGGCAAAAGGGTGGCGGGGGCCGTGGTGAGCGGTCCGGCCCAGGCCGGTTCCGCTTTTGGGGCAGAAGGGGAACGGCGAGGAGCCCGCACCGCCTCGACGCAGGCCGGGGCAGTGTTTGCTTTCATAAGATGCCCCAGGCTGAAGAGGGCGACCCCGTCATAGCCGGTTTCCCCGGCGATTTTTGCTTCCTGGCCAAGCTGTTCCGCGTCTTTGCCGGAAACGCCCAGCCCGGCCCAGAGGGCAACCCCTGGGGCGCGGGGGGTGTTTGTGGCAATCCCCCGGAGCTGGGCTCCCACCCGATCGATATCTCCGAAATAGGCCATGGGGTAGAGGGTGTCCACCAGTCCTTCCGCTGCCCAGGCCTGCCATTCCTGCCCGTTTTCCAGATAGGCGGCGGAGGGTTCGGGAAAGACGGCGACCGAGAGGGCTGTCCCCGTTGCACCATTCTGATCCACGGCTTGTCGGACCTCCCGGAGCAGTTGTGTCACCTGGCCTGCGCGGAACTCGTTCCAGAAAAGCGCTGCCGTGGTAAGCACCCGATCCGCCGGCGGTTGCGTCCCTTCGAGCCAGGCGGTCACCATCCCGGCATTGAGCCGTTCCGGCAGCAGCCTCGGGTCGATCCCCCAGATCTGCTCAAACTCTCGGGCCGGACCAGCGCTTTTTCCATAGCCGGGTCCGGGGTAGCGCATGAAATCAAGATGGATTCCGGCCATTGGGTAGCGGTCCAGCAGCTCCCGCACCACCTGGACAAAGAGGGAGCGGTATTCCGCGGAGGCCGGGTCGGCATAGCTGCCTTCGATCCAGCCCAGCCGTCTCTCCCGCTCGGAATAACCGGAAACCGGCCGCCCGGTATTGTCGGAGAGAATCCAGGGTTGGTCCGGGTGTCCGGGATGCTTGGGGTTTTCCGGCTGGGCGGTGCCGCCCCAGAGATAAAAGACATTGAGCCAGGCATGGAGGGGAAGGGGGGCGCACTCCACGAGCAGCCGCGCCAGGGGGTCGAAATCCATCGGCGTTGAAGCCGGAGTTTCGGCCCGGGGTGCGATGTCGCTCCGGTACAGGGCGTCTGCCCTTCCCCGGACTTGCACCAGCAGCCGGTCCAATCCTGCCTGCTTTGCCTCCGAGCAGACAGAGGCGATTTCCGCCGGACTGTCCATGTCGAAACGGACCACCCAGGCCGAACTCCGCAGCCGTGGGGCGCAGGCCGAGACCAGAAGCAGCAGGGCCAGGGCAGGGAGCAGGGCGTGCAGGGAACAGGGCTGTGGTTTTGGCATCCGGGTTGACCTTTTGGCGGCGGGATGGTACCTTGCGCGATCGTTTTGACACATGGCAAGGCCATGCCGCAAGCCGTATTGTTACCGCGCCGTCCACACATTGCACCAGGAAAAGATGATGACCGACCAGAAAAAATTTCCCGAAGGCATGCAGCCCCTGGGTGACTCCCCGTTTCCCTTTGCCTGTCACCCCGAGGTTCCCTGTTTTACCCGCTGCTGCCGGAAGCTCACCCTTTTTCTCTACCCCTACGATCTCATCCGCTTGAAAAAAAGGCTGGGGATCACCTCGGAGGAGTTGCTCAACACCTATACCGGCGTGGCCCAGGGGGGTAACCCGCTTTTTCCCGCGATTGTCATGCGGATGCGGGATGACGCGGAAGGCACCTGCCCGTTTCTCGATCCGGAACGGGGTTGCCTCGTCTACGAGGATCGCCCGTCCGCCTGCCGCACCTACCCCCTGGAGCGGGCCGTTGACCGCACCCCGGAACGCGGTCAGCCCAGGGCCTATTATTTCATCACCAATCATTCCTATTGCCTGGGGCACCAGGAGAAAAAGGAGTGGACGGTGAAGGAGTGGCTCCGCGACCAGCAGCTCGCTTATTACAACGCCATGGACGATCTCTGGGCCGAGATGGACACCCTCTGGGTCTCAAACCCCTGGCAGGGCGAGGGCGCGGCCGGGCCTAGGCAGCAGCTGGCCTTCATGGTTTGCTACAATATCGACCGTTTCCGGCAATACGTGGTCGAACACAATCTGCTCAACCTCTACCGGCTGGACAAATCCCGCAAACGTCTCATCGAGACCGATGACGAGGCCCTGCTCACCTTCGGCTACGACTGGCTCAAGCTGGTGCTCGGCAACAAGCCCACCCTCCAGCTGAAGCGATCGTAACTGTCCCGCAGCACCCCAGCTGCGTTGTCATCGGCCGGCTCATGTGCAACAGCACACTTCGCCCGCCTCTTCCTAGCATCTGGGGCGCTGCTGAACAGTTACGTTTCTTGGTTTGGAGTCTATCCGGTTTCAAACCGGATAGTTCAGATAATGGCAATCGGTCTTTCTTTTCCCCTCCGGCGGGACATCTCCGTGAAAATCAAATTCGCACATCTTCGCGCCTATCTTCCTGTCCTCGCCTTTTTCGGCGGTTTCTTGTGGGATGCCCTGACCATCGGCCGGTCGGTGGCGCCCGCGGATCTGGCGATTCTGGCCGGTTATCTCGTGGCCGCCGCCGGGATTCTGTGGTGGCTGGGGCACCGGCGCCACGCCCTTGCCGTGGAAGGGTGTGAGGGGGAGGCGCAGGCCACGGCCCAGCCCGCCTCCTTTTTGTCATCCTGGTGGGAGCGCGCTCCCTATCTGCTGCTCCAGTTTTTGTTCGGCGGGCTTTTCAGCGCGCTGTTCATTCTCTATTTCAAAAGCTCCAGCCACCTGACCGCCGTGCTCTGGTCCATGGGCCTTGGCGGGTTGCTGGTTGCCAACGAGTTTATCGGCGACAGGTACCATCGTTTTACCCTCACCTGGATCCTGTTCGGGCTCTGCGCCATGCTGTTGTTCAACTTTCTTCTGCCATTCATGGTCGGCAGCATCGGCATGGTTTGGTTTTACCTCAGCACCCTGGCCGGGGCCGGGCTCACCCACTGGCTGCGCAAGAAGACCCCGGGGTGCCCAGGGCGGGCGGCGCCGGTCTGGATCATCGCCGGTCTGCTGGCGGTGGCGTATTTCCTGGATCTTATTCCGCCGGTTCCCTTGGTGAAACGGGATATTCAGGTGGGGAGAAATTTTGCGCATGTGGCGGACGAGTATCGCCTTACCCTGGAGAAGGCCCCCTGGTGGGTGTTCTGGCGGGAGGTGTCGGATGAGGTGCATCTTGCCCCGGGCGAGCGGCTGTACTGCGTTTCCTCTGTCTTCGCGCCGGGCGGCCTGAGCACCCGCCTCTATCACCGTTGGGAGCATTACGAACCCCTGCGCGGCTGGGTGACCGTCTCCCGCATGGGTTTTGGTCTTTTCGGCGGCCGCGATGGCGGTTTCCGGGGCTACACCTATAAGCAGGAGGTGGCGCCAGGGGAATGGAAGGTGAAGGTGGAAACCGAAAGCGGCCGCACCGTCGCCGTCCATGCTTTCAGCGTGGTGACCGGCGCGCCGGTTGATCCGGAGCGAGAAACGGTGCGGGGTTTGTGAGGGAGGAGATGCGCCGCGCGGCTGGGATTGGGCCGGGCGTGCGCCAATCCGTAACGGATCCTCGCCGGGTATTTTTTTGTCTCACCCGGAGCAAGGAGCTCTTTTTCCGCGACTTCCGAATCTTGTTATTTTATATCTGAGATAAAGGTGCTCCGCGTCATTCGTGGGCAACTTTTTTTCAGGTTGAATCCCCGGCCATGAGCCGGCAGTCGGACCAGAAGGAGTCACCTCGATGAAAGGCAGTAAAGGCAATCTGGTCCCGATTGTGATGGCTGTTTGGATTTGCATTACCAGTGCTTTCCTTTTCTGGATGGAGATGGACACCCGGCGGGAGGAAAAGCTGCTGGCGCAAGGCACTGCCAACGCCTTTTTTCAGCAGATTCTGCTCACTCGCCAGTGGAATGCCTCCCACGGCGGGGTATATGTTCCGATCACCCCCGAAACACAGCCCAATCCGTATCTGCCAGCCAAAAACCGGGATCTGACCGCGGACAACGGCCTCAGGCTGACCAAGATCAACCCCGCCTATATGACCCGCCAGATAGGGGAGCTGGCTCAAAAAAACCAGAGCGGCATTCAGTTCCACATCACCAGCCTCAATCCGGTCAGGCCCGAGAACAAGGCGGCGGAGTGGGAGGAGAAATGGCTCAAGTCCTTCGAGCAGGGGGTCAGGGAGCAGGGTGAATTCTTCGAGAATGACGCCACCTGGTTCCGCTACATGGCCCCTCTTGTTGTCGGAGTCGAGTGTCTGAAATGTCATGCCCGGCAAGGATACAAGGAGGGTGACATCCGCGGCGGTCTCAGTGTCTCCCTGCCCTATCCCGCGCACACCCATCTCTATCTCTTTGTCGGCTTCGGTTCGGTGGCGGTCATCGGTCTTATTTTCATCTTTATCGGTGGCACCCTCTATGAGCGGAAGCAGCGGTTGTTTGATGCCACCTTCAATAGCCCGGTTCCGACCAGCGTTACTGATAAAAATCATACCATTTTGATGGCGAACGAATCGTACTGGGCCGAGTTCGGCGCCCTCCCCGATAACCGAAAAACGATCAAATGCCATGAGCACCGGCCAGGGAAATCGTGCCACACCGAAAGTTGCCCGCTCACCAGGATTATGGGCGGGGCGAGCCAATACTCCTATGAATCCGTCAAGGAAAAGGATGGGGTGTCCCGCTATTTCATCGTCAACGCCAAACCGTTGCTCGACGCCAGGGGCAATGTGATCGGGGGGGTTGAAAGTTTTCAGGATATAACCGAGCGCAAACGGGCGGAGGAGGCGTTGGGGAAATCCAACCGCAAGCTTGAGGCCCTGAGCAATACCGATGGGTTGACGGGCATAGCCAACCGAAGGCGTTTCGACGAGGTGCTCACCCAGGAATATGCGCGGCATGCCCGCTCAGGGGCAAAATTGTCGCTGATCCTGTTGGATATCGACCACTTCAAGTCGTTCAATGACTGTTACGGACATCTTAGCGGCGACGAGTGTCTGCAACAGGTAGCCCAGGTGATGGCTGATTGCGCCAGCCGTCCCGCTGATCTGGTGGCCCGCTATGGCGGGGAAGAGTTCGCCTGCATCCTGCCGGAGACGGACAGCAGTGGCGCGGTTGCCATCGCCGAGAAGATTCGCCGGGATATAATCGACCGTGCCATCCCCCACAAAGGGTCGGAGGTTGCAGGCTATGTAACCGCCAGTCTGGGTGTTGTCACTGTGCGCTGTGCTCTAGGCGGATCGGCCGTGGACGTCGTTGCCCAGGTGGATGAACTGCTTTACCGGGCCAAAGCCTCCGGCCGCAACCGGGTGGAATCCGTCGCCAACCATGAGTACGGGGCGGAAACCAAAAGCAATCTTGTGCAGCTGGCCTGGAATGACTCGTTCTGCTGCGGCAACGAACTGATCGACTCACAGCACAGGTCTCTCATCAACCTCTCCAACGAACTGCTCGAAGCGGTTCTTTCGGCTCGTTCAGCCACGGAGATTTCCGCAATCATTGCCCGACTGCTTGACGAGGCCGGCCAACATTTTCGCGATGAAGAGTCAATCCTCGAGGAACTCGGCTTTCCCGGCATGGGTCAACACGTTGCGGAACATGCCAAACTGCTCGCCAGGGGGAGTGAACTGTCAGAGGAGTTCAAGGCCTCCAGGCTCACGATCGGCGATGTTTTTCAGTTTTTGGCCTGCGAGGTGGTGATGCGACATATGCTTGAGGCGGACAAGGAGTATTTTCCGTTCTTTGCCAAGGCGGGTGCGGCTGATTCCGGGCCGGGCAGCATCAAGCTTTAAGGGGCCGGGCTCCGTAAGCTGTTTCGTCATGTCTTGATATTGATAATAATCCCGGCTTCATGTTCAAGATTATCCAGAATGGTCAACAGGTGCGTCAAGTCAAGGGGCACCTCCTGCGTCATCTCGCACATCGCATCGCCTGAACTGTCATAGATGTCCAGGACAAAGCCCTCCACGTTCCGGGCAAGAACCAGGTGCAAGGGCACTCCGTTGGCGGCCAGATCTTCATTGGCCTGTCTTACCAGATCTCGAATGGCTTTTTCCCCCATTGGCGAACGGGGCTCGATTTCTTCCGCACGTCCGGCTTCTTTCCGCTTGGCTTTTTTTCTTTTTTCCCATTCCTGCCTGAGCACCAGAGGATCAACGGGCCGTACCCTGCCGATGGGCAGCGGCGGATGGAGGTCTTTCCGGCTCGGCATTGGATCCGGGGGGGGAGGGGTTGGATTTCTTACCTCATAGACCGCGAACGCATTTTTATATGAAATCGGTTGGGTTGCCGCCTGTTGGGCGGGTGTCACCCCTTGGCGCGCAATGGTCGTTTCCGTGGCGGGGGTGGTTGTCACCGTCGGTGTGGCCGTTGTGGTGGCGGAAGTCACGCCTGTGGTTGCCCCCCCTGTTGTCGTCCCAGCGGGGAGTGGTGTTTCCGTCGGGCCGACGGCGAGAGTTTGTCCGGCGATCCCGGCCGGGGGGATGGTGGTTTCCGGCGTCGTCAAGGGGGCGGTCAGGGTTTGGGTTGCTTGATTAACCGCCAAGGCGGCCTGTTGGGCGGGAGTCAGATTCCGAGGCTCAATGGCGGTTTGCACCGTTTCGTTCACCGCCAAGGCCGCTTGCTGGGCAGGGCTCAACCCTTGAGACTCTGTAACCGTTGCCGGACCAGGAGTCACCCCAGTGGCCAGCAACGGCTCGGCCGGGAAGGTTGGCCCCAGGTCCAAGGCTTGCGCCGCCTCGCTGCCCAGCAAGGCAGCTTGTTGCGCAGGGGCTAGACTCTGAGTCGCGGCCGTCGCTACGGCAACAGGATTTTTAACGGTGGTGAGCGGGGAGGCGGCAAGGGGAACAGAGGTCTGAACTCGACTTTGCAGAGCCGTTGGTAAAATTGGATTGGTACTGTTGATCTCGTCAACCGGCATGTCTTTTCTCCATCCGCGGGGAGGGATATTCCCTTTGCGCGGAGCAGACGCACGTGCTCGATACTCTTTCAAGTCTATATCATATGAATAAACAGAAACGGAGGTGGCGTCAATAGCCGCCGGGGATATTGTCTTTCGATCAATCCATCTCTAGTTCGCCTTCTTGACAAACTGGGTCAGGATTACAATCCGTTGCCCATTCACCCGGGCTTCGATCTGCTCGGGGTTGTCCGCAACCAGCGAGATTCCCCGCACCACGGTGCCGCGTTTGGCCGTAAAGTTTGCCCCTTTTACATCCAGATCCTTGATCAGCGTTACCGTGTCGCCTGTCGCAAGCACTGCGCCGTTGCTGTCGAGATGCCTGGCTGCCGCTTCCCGGCTTTCCCCTTCCCCCGTTGCCTGCGCCCAGGCAAGGGTCTCGTCATCCAGATAGAGCGTGTCGAGCAAGCCCTGGGCCCAGCCTTCAGCGCTCAAGCGCTTGAGCATCCGCCAGGCCATCACCTGCACCGCAGGCACCTGGCTCCACATGCTTTCGTTCAGGCAACGCCAATGGTGCACGTCGACTTTTTCCGGATTTTCAATCTGTGAGCAACAGGTTGCACAGAGAAACACGCACGCATCCGCACTGCCGTTTGAATCGGGGGGAACTTCATACACGCCCAGGTTCTCTGTGGCGCCGCATAATTCACATTTGGATTCGCTGCGAGCATGTAATGCTTTTTCCGTACTCATTGATTGCTGTCCCTCGAAGTTGGGTGTGTAGTTATTGTATCAAACCGGAAAGGGCGGGATCCCTGTTTACGAAGAAAATATCATATCTTTCGATGCCGGGCGCGATACCATGCCGCCGGATGTGTTGCGTGTCGAGGCGGATGGAACGCGACTAGAGGGAGAGGGTAATGGGGGTGGGCCGGGAAGTCAATTGTTTTAAGCGTATTGCCTTGAGGTCCGGACGGCCGGAAAACAGAGTTTTGCAACAGCAGGCTAAGCAGCCCCGCCGCCATGCACCACGGTGGTCAGCTCACTGACCACCGCTTCCAGTTCGTTGGCCTGGGTGGACAGTTTGTCCGCGGCTGCGGTCGATTCCTCGGAAGAGGCGGCGACCCGTTGGGTGGCGCTGCTCAAGGAGTTGGTCGCCTCCTGCATCTGCCGGATCTGCTCGGCCAGATTATGGGTGGCCTTGGTAATGGAGGTGTTCTTGTCCCCGATGCCCGTGGCGGACTCGATAATTCCCTCAAAATCGCTGTTCACGCTTTTCAGGGCGTTGGTGCTCTGGACGATGCGCTGCATGGTGCCTTCCAGCAGATGCTGGGTATCCTGGGCCGCGGCGGCCGCGCGCATGGCCAGGTTTTTGACCTCGTCGGCCACCACCGCGAAACCGGCCCCGGCCTCGCCGGCCCTGGCCGCTTCCACCGCCGCGTTCAGGGCCAGCAGGTTGGTCTGAAAGGCAATGCTGCCGATGGTGGTGATGATTTGGCCGATCTTGTCGCTGTCCTGTTCGATCAGCCCCATGTTGTGGGTGAGATCCACCAGGGAGCGGAGGGACTGGCCGGATTTTGCGATGTTTTCATTCATCAGTTTTTCGCTGCCGGCAGTCAGGTCCGCTGTTTGCCGGCTTCCTTCGCTCATGGAAGCAAGGGCCGCGGCGGTTTCTTCCGCCACCGCCGCCTGTTCCGACGCATCCTCGGCCAGGGCGTTGCTGGTGAGGGAGATCTTGGCTGCGGCGGTGGCCACCTGGTGGGAGTTGTCGCGGATGGTGTCGGTGATGCGGGAAAGAAGCCGGCTCAGGCCGGTAGCGGTGAGGTAGGAGAGAAGCATGCCCACAAACACCGAAGCGATGGTGAGAGCGGCAACGGTGTACTTGGTGGCGGTGGCGGCGGAGAGCATGGCTTCATCGGTAAGCACATTTTTCCTGGTTGTGGTCCGGATTTCTTTCAGTAGCCGCTGCACCTCGCCGAGGGCGGGCAGGGTCTGATTGAGGAAGATTTCCTTGGCTGCGTTGCGGTCCTCGGGCCGGAACTGTTCCTTGATGGCCACGGCGGTCTGGTGCAGGTCGCGGTGCGGTTTTTCGATGCTCAGCAGAAGCGGCGCCAGGGCCGGAAACTGCTGCTCCGCCTTTTTGCGGCCCTCGCCGTAGAGCCAGGTGCCGAAGCCGCATTTGTGGTCATCGGTTTCCGCTTTCAGGGTGGTGACGCGCTCATCAACGATCAGGGCGTTGACCTGATTGACCCAGTTCAGGTGGTCCACCTCGCGCTGGGCCAGGGTTCCGTCCAGCTGGTTGCTGGTGATGACCTCTCCCGCGCCGTTGATGATGCGGTTGACGCCCAGATAGGTGATTACGCCGGTAATTATGAACAACGCCAGAACGCAGGCAAAGCCGATGGTTATTTTCTGGTTGACGCTCAGATTGTTCCAGCCCATGCTTTTCTCCTTGAGGCAGGATGCTGTTCCGTGTCCGGCTTGCTCAGCGACCGGTGTTCATGGAAAAGAGGGTGTCCAGCCGCAGCTCCGTGAAAAGGTCGTGGATGGGCTGGGGCACTCTGGTCAGGCGAATTGTCCCTTGGTGGGCCGCCATGTTCTTGTAGAAAAGAAGGAGCTTGCCGATGCCGGAACTGCCGATGTGGCTGATGTCGGCCAGATCGATGACCAGTTCCTTGATCCGGGAGTGCGGGAGGGTGTTGAACTGCTGCTTGAGGGCTGCGGCGCCCTCCTCGTCGATGGTTCCGGACAAGGTGAGAACAACGGTCTCTCCTTGTGTTGTGGCCTCGCATGTCATGGGCATGGTCTTTCCTCCGTTCCGGGATGTCTGCTGTGGGGACAAAGGGGCAGGCAACATATGGCAAAAAAACAGAGCCGCGAAAAAGTCAGAAGGGAAACTTTCACGCAACACTATTAATGAAACACAAACCCCGATATTTGTGAAGGGTTATCTTTTTCATTTTACGAGATCTTGGGTGACTGTTTGTAACTCGCTGTAACATCGCGATAAAACGGAAAAAATTAATCCGGTTTTGAGCAGGTCCGAGCGGTATTGTTAGGAACAGGTTAGGTTTGTGTTAAGATTCCTTTCCGTGGGGTGGAGTTTTGCCGAAGGAGGCAGTCAGATGACGCCCCTGATCCTGCCAGGATACATGGTCCGCCAGGTAGGAGATGATGGCGATGCCTCGGCCGCAGGGTCGGCATACGTTTTCGTCGGCCCGCGGGTCGCTGGTTGCCCGGAAATCGAACCCTTTGCCCTCGTCCATCACCTCGAGGACAAGATCCTCCTTGACGCGCCAGCGGACAGTGACGGCCTTGTTCCGGTCTTTTTCGTTGCCGTGTTGCCAAGCGTTGATCACGGCCTCATGCAGGGCCAGGGTGATGCGGAATTGCGGGTCGACGAAGCGTTGCCGTATGAGGGCGGGTTCCATCATGGCATAGACCTCGGCCACAAAACGGTCGATCTCGCCGCTGTCCGCCGTGCGGATTGAATGCTCCTGACAGAGGAGGGGCGGGACGGAGGGAGGTTCCTGTGTCGGAGTCATGGCTTTGTCCGGAGGAGAGTATTGCGGGGAGAAGAGGATTACGGCCCGGCGAGAAATCGGACGGCCAGCAGGGTCAGATCGTCCGGGAGGCGGATATGGTTTGAAAAGAGCAGCGTTTTTTCAACAAGCCGCAGCATTTTTTGCTCGGTGTCCGGAAAGCCATGCGTGCTCACCAGATCCGCAAGACCCTCGCTGCCGAGCATCTTGCCGCGGGAATCGGCGATTTCGATGGCCCCGTCGGTGAAAAAGAGCAGCCCGTCGCCGGGGGAAAGGGGGATGAGGCTTGTTTCGTATTCCGTCTCCGGCATCATGCCCAGCGGCAGTCCGGTCATCTTGATCGGCAAGGTCTCTTTTCCCCGGGTCAGCAGGAGAGGAGGGCTGCCTGCGCCGCAGAGGGTCGCAGTCTGTGTCTCCAGATCGATCAGGCCGAAAAGGCAGGTGGCAAAGGATTCCCCGTCCCGGACCAGCTGACAGAGGTTGCGGTTCAAGGCTGTCATGAATATGGCCGGCTGTGCCAACAGCAGGCGGTTGCTCTCCCACAGGGAGTGCAGGTGCATGGCGTACAGGGATGCCGCCACCCCGTGGCCCATGATATCGGCGATCAGGAAGGCATAGCGGTTTTGGTCCAGCCGTTCCACTGTGGAGTAATCGCCGCCTACGATATCGTGGGGGGCATAATGGAAGGCCCAGCGCAGGCGCGGGTCGTCGTTGGTCGGCATGGCCATGGACAGCGCTTGGATTTGCCGGGCTCTTTCTAGGTCACGCATCTGGCGGGAAAGATCCTGGAAGACCTCCACTCCGCCGATGACCGCACCCAACTCGTTGCGGATGGGTGAGACGCTGACCTGCACCGGCAGACGTCCGCCCTCTTTTTTTTGAGCGAATACCACGGAGGGGGAGGTCGAGCCGCTGCCGGTGACCATGGCCCGATGCAGGGGGCAGGATTCCTTGCCGCACAACTCCCTCCCCTCCTTGTCGGTATGGCGGAGGATGTTGTCCTTGCATGATCTGCCCACCACCTCCGAAGCCCGCCAGCCGGTTATCCTTTCCGCGGCTTCGTTCCAGTAGACGATCCTCCGCTCCAGATCCGTGACATAGATGCCGTGGCTGACGCCCGCCAGGATCTGGTCCGCGGTGTAGGGGATGTTTTGCAGGGGGTGCGGTTTCATGCGTCGGTCATCCATGATTCTTTTTGTGAGATCAACAGGACAACTGGTGGGGTGAAAAGAGGGGAAGTAGTTGAATTGTTGACTTAGTAGGCATCATGGCGTCGGGTTGGAGGCCGGAACGAAACGATGAATGCGGGCCAATACATCCGCCAGGGCGACCTTTTCCCTGGCGGTGTCATAATCGGTTTGCAGGCCGGTCCAGAAGCCGTCGTTCATCCCGAAAAAGCGTGACAGGCGGAGCCCCGTGTCAACCGTAATCGCTCGTTTGCCGACGACAATCTCGCCGATGCGCCTTTGTGGGACGCCGATCTCCTTGGCAAGGCGGTATTGGGTGATACCCATTGGCTTGAGAAACTCTTCCAGTAAAATTTCTCCAGGCGTCACCGGATGGAGCTTGTCACCTCGGGATACGTCGGAAAAATCCATCCGATCCAAATCTTCAACGCGAATGGTCATGAGACACCTCCGTCAGTGGTAATCAACAATCTCTACCTCCCAGGCATGACCGTCAAGCCACATAAAACATATCCGCCATTGGTCGTTGACTCGAATGCTCCACTGTCCTTCGCGGCCACCTGAAAGTTTTTGCAACCGGTTGCCAGGCGGGATGCGCAGTTCCTCCACCGTTTCCACCCGGTTGAGTTGCGCCAGTTTGCGCCGTGCCACCTGCAACCACTCCTCGCCGAAGCGACGCACACGTTCGTTGGCAAACACGGCGGCGGTTTCCTTGTTGGCGAAGGTTTTAATCATAAATAGTAATAATGCGGCGCGATAGTGTTGTCAAGCGTTACTGGTGTCTGGGGTGGGGCCAGGCGGGAACATTGATTCTTACCCCTACCCGTTCTGCCGCCAGCGCCCACCCTTGCCGCCGCTCCTGGGCTGGATCTCCGCCTTGGTTTTCAGGTACATTACCGCGCTATAGCCCAGCAATCCTTCCACGGCTGCGTCGAATTCCTTGCAGGGCCTGACGGTGAAATCCGAGGGCGGCTCGATATCCACCTCGCCCCGTCCGGAAAAATGCAGGGTCAGGGAAACCGGGCAGGCGCCGTGGAACTCGCGCACCTTGGTTTTCAGGCTTTCCAGCTTCTGTCTGTTCACCTGGTCTGACTTGAGCAGGATGCGGGCCCCGTTGGTGTATTTGCTCCGCGCCTCGCTCAGGCTGTCCACCGATTCGGCGATGATCTTGGCGCCCTGTTCCTCCTGCTTGACCGTGCCTAGGACGATGAGCGGCTCGTCGGAGGTGAGGAGATGGCCGGATTTGGCAAAGGCCTCGGGGAACACGACCACCTCTGCTGCCCCGGCCCGGTCTTCGAGGACGATGAAGGCCATGCGGTCGCCTTTTTTGCTGCGGTGGTCCTTGTACTCGCGGACCAGACCGCCCACGCGCACCGGTTGGTTGTCACCCCAATCGCCCAGGCCGGTGAGGTCGGTGTCGGCCACGGCCATGATCTCCTGGTGGAAGTTGTCCAGGGGGTGGCCGGTGAGGTAGAAGCCCACGGTCTCTTTTTCACAGGCGAGCCGTTCTTTTTCGGTCCATTCCGGAATGTTGGGCAACTCGATGGTGTTTGCCTTGCTGCCTTGTGCTTGCGGCATGGCCGAAAAAAGCGAGATCTGGCCGCTCAGGCGATCCCGTTGCGCGGACTGCGCCTGTTCCATGGCGATGTCCAGGATGGCGAAGAGCTGGGAGCGCTTGGCCCCCAGGGAGTCGAAGGCCCCGGCCTTGATCAGGCTTTCGATGACCCGCCGGTTTACCTTGCGGGAATCGACCCGGTCGCAGAAATCCTCCAGCCCTGCATAAGGTCCGTCCGCCGCCCGCACCTCCATGATGGAGTCCAGGGCCGCGCCGCCCACGTTCTTGACCGCGGCCAACCCGAAGCGGATGCGGTCGTTGACCACGGCAAAATCCTTGTCCGACTCGTTGATGTCCGGGGGCAAGACCTCGATCTCGTGGTCCCGGCATTCGGTGATGTAGCGCACCACCTTGTCGGTGTTGCCCACGTCGCAGGAGAGCAGGGCGGCCATGAACTGGGCCGGGTGGTGCGCCTTGAGCCAGGCGGTCTGGTAGGCGATGAGGGCGTAGGCCGCGCTGTGGCTCTTGTTGAAGCCGTAGCCCGCGAACTTGGCCATCAGGTCGAAGACGTACTCGGCCTTGTCGGCAGGGATACTGTTCTTCTTGGCCCCGGCCAGGAATTTTTCCTTCTCCGCCTCCATGACCTCGGCCTTCTTCTTGCCCATGGCCCTCCGGAGGTTGTCGGCATCGCCCAGGGAGTAGCCGGCCAGGACATTGGCGATCTTCATGACCTGTTCCTGGTAGACGATAACCCCGTAGGTCTCTTTCAGGATCGGTTCCAACTGCGGCAGTGGATAGATCGCCTGCATCCGACCGTGCTTGGTGTCCACGAACTGATCCACCATGCCGGATTCCAGCGGGCCTGGGCGATAGAGGGCCACCAGGGCGATGAGGTCGGAGAAGACCTCGGGCTTCATCTTCATCAGCAACCCGCGCATGCCCGAGCTTTCCAGCTGGAAAACCCCCAGGGCGTCGCCCTTGGCCAGCAGGTCGTAGGTCTTGGTGTCGTCCAGGGGGATGCGGTTGATGTCCGGCCTATGCCCGATGTCCGCACCGATCAGCTTGAGGGCCCGGTCGATGACGGTGAGGGTCTTGAGGCCCAAAAAGTCGAACTTGATCAGTCCGGTCATCTCGGTGTGGACCATGTCGTACTGGGTGAGAACCTCGCCCTTGGGCCCCTTGCAGACCGGCAGGTATTCCACCATGGGCCTGGGCGAGATGACGACACCTGCGGCATGGATGGAGGTGTGGCGGTTGAGGCCCTCCAGGGTCTGGGCGATGCGCAGGAGTTCTTCCACCTGGGGGTCGCGCTTCATCAGTTCCTGGAGGCGAGCCTCGGCCTCGATGGCCTTCTTGATCGTGATCTTCAGCTCTTCCGGGATCAGCTTGGCAATGCGGTCCACATCACCATAGGCCATGCCCAGGGCGCGGCCCACGTCGCGAATCACGGCCCGCGCCTTCATGGAGCCGTAGGTGACGATCTGGGCCACATGCGCCTCGCCGCCGTAGCGTTGCTGTACGTATTCGATGACCTCGCCGCGCCGCTCCTGGCAGAAATCCACGTCGAAGTCGGGCATGGATTTGCGCTCGATGTTCAGGAACCGCTCGAAGATCAGGCCGTAGGGGATGGGGTCGATGTCGGTGATCCGCATGGAATAGGCGGCAAGACTGCCCGCGCCGGAGCCGCGGCCCGGGCCCACCGGGATCTCGTGGTCCTTGGCCCAGTTGATGAAATCGGCCACGATGAGGAAATAGCCGGGAAAGCCCATCTTTTGGATGACGTCGATCTCGTGGGTCAGCCGGTCGCGGTAGGTTTTTTCAATCTCCGGGGTGAGCTGGCCGATTTCCC
>JAJZPC010000054.1:0-8304 GCA_021811385.1 Deltaproteobacteria bacterium
AGAAAACAACAGGCCCTGGCGGACCTTGCGGCGGCACAGAAGCTGATCGGCAAGGCGCACCAGGCCATAACGGAGATGGAGGATTGACCATGGGTGAGGATACAGCAAAGGTTATCGGCACGCTGCCGGTGGATGAGCGGGTGAAGGATGCTGCCCACCGCATCCTTGACGATGTGGTCACGGTGCAGACGGCCATCAGCGGCCAGGACTATGTGCCGGGGGTGGTCAGATCAGGATTGAACGCGATCCAGGTGCAGGCCAGATCGCTGCTTTCCGGGGGCAAGATGTCGCCCTTTCCGGATGGTCCGCTCAGTCAGGAATATCGGCAGGATATGCTGGAGCTGCTGGAGGGGCTGCTCAACCTCCTGGTCAGCAAAGTATCGGTTATCCCGCTGGAAGAAGGGTTATCGGACGAAGATCTTCAGACCATCGCCATGGCGGCCAGTACTGCGGGAGGCAGGATCAACAATTATCTGACCGTCAAGCGGGCGGAAAACCGGATGCAGCGGCGGGAGGGCGGCAATGGACTGGCTCATCCTGCTTCGTAAGGCGGTACGGGTCGAAGGTGGCCAGGCCGCTGTGGGCAGGAAGATAGACTACAGCGGAACCACCATCAGTCAGGTGTTGGGCGGGACATACAACGGCAGCACCGATGCGATACGCGACAAGGTGCTGAAAATCTACGGAGGCAAGACGATGCAAGATAAGCCGGTGCCGGAAGGCTACAAGCGCAATGCAGTGGGGAATCTGGTGCCCATAGAAAGAATCAAGGAGATCGACCTGACCAGGGACGAGTTTGTCCTGCACGTGGCGAAACAAGCATGTCAGGTCAACGCCATGCTCAACAACTTCAAGGTCGGATTGTCCGGAGACATTCAGGCATTCCTGGAACTATCCGCCGAAAAATACGGGGCCGACATGGGCGGGGCCAAGGGAAATCTGAGCCTGACCAGCTTCGACGGCAAGTACAAGGTGATGCGCTGCGTGGCCGATCGGCTGGAGTTCAACGAGCAGCTTCATGCGGCCAAGGTGTTGATCGACCAGTGCCTGCGGGAATGGACAATTGGCGGTGACTCGCGGGTCCGGGCTCTGATCGACCAGGCGTTTCAGGTGGACAAGAAAGGCCGCATCAACACCAAGCGGATATTGGCGCTCCGCCAGCTCAAGATCGAGGATGAAACCTGGCAGAAGGCCATGGAGGCCATCGGCGACGCCGTAACCGTGACCGGCTCCTGCACCTATTACCGGGTGTACGAGCGGGACGACAAGGGCGAGTATCAGCAGGTTCAACTGGATTTCTCGGGGGTGTGAGATTGCGAAACCGGGCTTCGGCCCGGTCATCCAGGCGTGGCGGCCTGGGTCTGATGATGCAGCCAAATTTTCAATACCTTGGGAGAGGGTTTATGAAAAACAAACTGACTGACCTTAACAACCATCTGTTTGCCCAGATGGAGCGCCTGTCTGATGAAGATCTTAAGGGTGACAAACTGACCGAGGAAATCGAGCGCTCCAGGGCTGTGTCACAGATTGCCGGTCAAATCATAGGCAATGCAACCCTGGTGCTGAACGCACAGAAGGCTCTCAACGACGGGCTTATCCGTCGCGCTCCTCTCATGATGATTGGCGCCGTCAATGAAAATGAAGCGGAATAGATACAGTCCGGAGCAGCTGGAGTTCATGCGGACCGGATACGCCACCATGGCTATCCGGCAGCTCACCCCGGCGTTCAACGCGGAATTCGGCGAGAGCAAAACCGAAAGGCAACTCAAGGCGGCGCTGAACAATCACCGGATCACCTGCGGGCGGAAGTACGGGGAGCGGATCCACTTCGCCCATTTATACACCGAGGAGCAGGTGCAATTTCTGCGGGACAATTACCAGGGCCGGAGCGTGGCGGAGCTGACCGCCCTGTTCAATGAGCGGTTCGTCGCAGCCATGACGGTGCTGCAGATCAAAGCTTTTGTCAGTAATCGGGGGATCACCTCTGGCCGGACAGGCCGCTTTGGAAAAGGCAGTAAACCGTGGAACCTCGGCGTCAAAGGGTGCATGGGAGCCAACCCGACAAGCTTTAAGAAAGGCAGTGTGCCGCCCAACCGGAAGCCGCTCGGGGCGGAGCGGATCTGCTCGAAAGACGGGTTCGTTTTGGTAAAAATCGCCGAGACCAACCCGTATACCGGGTTTCCGACCAGGTACAAGCACAAGCACGTCCATGTCTGGGAGCAGAACCACGGCCCGGTGCCCAAGGGCCATGTGGTGTCATTCCGGGACGGCGACAAGCTCAATTGCGAGCCGGGGAACCTGATGCTGCTCACCCGGAAAGAGCTGTTGTGCCTGAACCTGCATAATTACCGGGAAACCCCTGATGAACTGAAACCATCGGTGCTGGCGCTGGCCAAACTTGAGGCCAAGGCGGGAATCAGAACCAACCCGGGCAGAGGACGTAAAAAGGTTGACAACAAGCGATGAACCCCGAGCAGGCAGAACAGATTGAACAGGAAGAAGAGCAACGCCCCCCACGGCGCAAGCCGGTGGTGGTCAAGCTGCACCACAAAACCACGGGAGTGCGTCTTGTCGGCTGCCCGGCATATCCGACAACCGGCATATATGCCGGGGCCAGCATCGAGTGGTGCCGGGCGACACGTGGCAAGATGACGGCCTGCGGAAAGTGCAAATGGAGAACGGCGTGACCCGCTGTAGCGGCGGCTACTGTGAGATGTGCCCGGTAAACATACAACTGGAGTGCGAGATGACTACTAAGGACCGGATCGAACATATCAGGCAATGCCTGCGCCGGATGAAGCCGACCATGGGTTTTGAGCTGGCGGCGGCCGAGGAGATCGAGAAAGAGCTGGTGGAACTTGAGTTGATTGTGCCTGCTCCAAGGCGCTGCCCGATCTGCCGCTGCAAATTTACAGGCGAAATGTTGGCATCATTGATCCGCAGCTCCCTGAACGGTGATACATGCGGTTGATCTGCCCAGGATGCGGACTCACCGCTTCGGTGGAGGCATGGCTTAATGATGCCGAGGCCCGTGAGCTGCTGCTGATTGTGGCCCGCTTGCCGCATCCGCTGCCGGAAGCTTGCTTGCCGTACCTGGGACTGTTCCGACCGGAGAGCCGGGCCTTGAGCTGGAAGAAAGCGGGCAGGATCGTGGCGGATCTGGCAAAAATCACCGGCTCTGGCCATGTCCAGGTGCAGGGTAAGCCCTCCCGGCCATGCCCGCCCAGGATCTGGGCCGAGGCCATGGGGCAGATGCTTGATCGCCGGGACCGGATCACACGGCCCATGCCGAACCACAACTACCTGCGCCAGGTGGCCTGGCAGTTGGCAGACGAGGCGGACGCCAAGGGCGAGAACCAGCGCAACGAAAATGCTCGGGCCGGGAATATGCCCAGGGAACGCATTGTCAGCACCAACCCGCTGGCAAAATTGATGGGGGAATGAATACTATGCCGACCAGCGCCGATCTCGCCAAAATCCACATTGCCAAGAAAGAGCTGGGTCTCACCGACGAGGCCTACCGGGACATGCTGCACCTGCATTTCCAGGTGGAGAGCGCCAAGGATCTCAAGCCCCAGCAGGTGGTGGTGCTGCTCAACAAGTTCCGGGCCAAGGGGTGGCGCCCGAAGACCAACGTCAAGAACGGCCGCAAGGGAACCGGGAAGAGCGCCAATTTTAAAGAGATCGTCGGCCCGAATGCCCGGCAGAAAAAATACATCCTGGCTCTGTGGAACGCACTGGGCTACGACGTGGCCAAGCTCGATGCCCGGTGCAAGAAGCAGTTCGGCGTGGAGCGGTTCGAATGGCTGAAAGACGAACATGATCTGTTCGTCCTGGTCACGGATCTGCGTCAGCGGTGCATGAATGTCGGCATCGATCCGGAGCCGAATTGATGGGAGGCGAAAGCGATATCGTCGAATTACCGGACGATGCTCTGCCTGGGCTGGAGAATCTGAACGGCGACCTGCGGTTGCTTGCCGAGGTTCCTGGAGTCGGGGTGGCCATGGCCTTGCGGATTGCTCAGGTCTTCGGCGGCACCCCGATCCGGATCTACGGCGTGCAAAAATGGCTGCTCCGCCACAGGAACCGATGTATCCGGAATGAAAACGACAACGGCGTCTCCGCTGTGGAGCTGGGCCGCAAATATCGGTTGAGCGAACGGCAGATATGGAATATCCTCGGATCACCCGAGCCGGAAGAGCGTCAGATACGGATGTGGGAATGAGAAAAAAGATCCTGACCGAGTTGGGCCTCGAAATACTTTGCTGCAAGTGTAATGAGTATTGGCCAGCCAGTATCGAGTTCTTTTATAGAAAAGGCGGAGGATGGCACTCCTACTGTAAGGCGTGTTATTCGGAACGTTTAAAAGAGTTGCGAAACGGTGCGGCCAGGTGTCGCGAAGTCAGAGTGGAAAAGATGACGAAGAGAGGGCTGACATGACGGAGAAGACGTATCGGTATCTTGGTGGTGTGAGCGTTTATTGGAGCGAACTTCTTGGGCTGGTGTATAAGCTGACCGCCCAGGGTGACCTGGACGAGATGTGGCTAGAACTCCCAGGAGATTCCAAGGTGGTCGATGTTAACGGAATTACTTGCCTCCGCCGGCCCGGTTGTCAATATCCGGAGGAATTGAACTATCTTGTTCGGGCAGGCGTCATAACGCCGCGCCCGGATATGTACAACCTGGAGCAATTCCCGCTTACTATAAAGTCCGCCGTGGTGCTCGAAAAGATATTCATCGCCGTGGGCAAGACCCCGCCAGATTATGTGCTCCAGGTGTCCCGCTGTGCCGTGGTGGGTGGTCTACGTGGCGAAAGATGCCGGTACTGCGGCGGCACCATTTCTTATGGCCGGTCTCTGTCTCTCACCAATTTGAGCAGCGGAAATACGTGTTTATCGTGTGGCAGGACGCCACGATGATATGATGCAACAATAGTATAATGTATACCGGGCGGCCCTCTCCAGGCCGCCTTTTTCTTTTTCACTGCAATTCCACTACTGAAACCGTTCAGCCTTACTTCCCCCCAAAAACCCCTGTAGTTTATCCCCAATTGCTACACCCACTCTCCCTTGCGCATCCGGGCCGGACTGTCCGGTCCGGATGCTTTTCCAACGAGGAGACGCAATGAAGAAAAACATGATGCAGACCATGGCCAGAGCGGACCGTATCCGCTATCTGGCCAATCTGCTCACCATCTGGCAATGGCGGAGGGCGAACGCATGAGCGAGGACGATTTCGACCGCGAGCTGGAGCAGCTGCTCGTCAAGCACGAAGGACTGGTGCTCAAACCCTACCGCTGCACCGCGGGCAAGCTCACTATCGGCTGCGGCCGCAACCTGGAAGATAACGGCATCACCGTGCTGGAGGCGAAGATGCTGCTGCGCCACGACCTCACCCGGACCCGTTTCGGACTGGAAAAGGCGCTGCCCTTCTTTCTCGGCCTGTCCAGGCCCAGGCGCCTGGCCTTGATCGACATGTGCTTCAACCTGGGGCTGCCCAGGTTTTTGCAATTCAAGCAGATGCTCGCCGCTATTGCGGATGGCGATTTCGACCGGGCCGCCGGGGAGATGCTTTCTTCGCGCTGGGCCGCCCAGGTCGGGCAACGTGCCAATACCCTTGCCGCCATGATGCGGGAAGGGTGACGCCCGGACCATTTCCACTTGCACCAACGAGGGCAGACATAGGGTCTGCCCCATTTACACGGAGGAATCACATGAAACGCTCTTTGAACGTAACCCTGATGCTTTTGCTCGCCGCTTTGGCCTGTTTTTGCGGTGCCACCCTTGCCCTGGCCGCTGATGCGGTGACTGCCGTAGCCGCTGCTCCGGTCCCGTCCGTGCTGGATTTTCTGGCCACCAATAAGGCGGTGATCCTGACGGCGCTCCTGGCTGTCTCCGAGGTGCTGGCGCTGATCCCCTCTATCAAGGCGAATTCCATCTTCGAGGCGGTGCTTAACGGCCTCAAGTCCATGGCTGGCAAGTGACATGGCGGAAACCATTGCGGCGGTGATCGTCGGGCTCCTCGGCCTGCTGCTCAACGCCGCACTTACTGGAAAAAAGGAGCGGGAGCAGAGCCATGAGACGAAATGCAACGAGCTGCGCGAGGCGCTGGCGGACAACGAGCCTGCTGCTGTGCATGGCGCTCTTGCTGACCAGCATGACCGGGTGCGCGAAGCGCTACGTGGTCGTACCGGGGGGCGAGCAGGTGACCATCAGTAAGTCGGAGCTGGATCAGCTCTACAGCGATAACGAGGCGCTGCTCAAGGCGTTGGAGGGGTGCAGGTAGTGGATCGTGAACCAATGGACGAGGGTGATGTGGCCAAGGACTATGCCGATCGCCACAATCGGAGCGCCATTGACCGGGTGTTGGCCGAGGCCAGGCGCCCGGTTGGCTTAAGCCTGGAGGTCTGCATCGACTGCGGGGACGAGATCCCGGCCGAGCGCCGCGAGAAACAGCCGGGAAGCACCCGGTGCGTGGAATGCCAGGCGGTGCATGAACGCCTTGAAGGGGGGATGTGATGGCGGGCCAAGGCGGCATTGATTATTCGGAGTGGCAATTCTGGCTGAACGTCGCCCAGGTCGGCGGCTATGTGGTCCTGGGCCTGTATGTCTGGTTCACCAATCGCCAAAAGGCGACCGTGGCCGAGATCAGGGAAGTCAAGGACAACGTGGAAGCCCTCAAGGCCGCCCAGGCCCTCCGCTGCGGAGAGCATATCACGCGCACGACCACCCTGGAGGTCGCACTGAAAAGTGCGCCGACCCACGCCGACATCGGCGAGGTGTATGACCGGGTCAATGTGGTCAAGGGTACGGTGGACGAAATGTCCGGAGTTCTGAAAGGGGTCAATAGCCAGGTGCGGCTGCTGGTCGAGCACCATATGAAAGGGGATGGTCGATGAACGCATTCGAGAAGATGGTCCAGGCCGATATGCGGCTGGCGGTCCTGCTGGTCCTGGCCGAGGATTCCGACTACAGCCACAACGAGTATGTGCTGCGCGAGGCGCTGAGAAGCCTCGGCCACACCGTGAGCCAGGACCGGTTGCGCACCGAGCTGTCTTGGTTGGCCGAGCAGTGCCTCATCAAAACCGACGACACAGCCGGCATCCTGGTGGCCAAACTGACCCCCCGCGGCAAGGACGTGGCCACCGGCGCAGCCGTCGTTCCCGGCGTGAAACGGCCGGAGCCGGAGGCATAATGGGCCAGCCCTCCACCATCGAGCAGTTGCCCGAGGATATCCTGGACCAGCTCCATGAGCTGCTCCGCGATCCGCGCGTGACCCAGCTCGCGGCCACCAGGAAGATCAACGAGATCCTGGCGGCCGAGGGCGTGCCGGACCGGGTGACCAAGTCGGCGGTCAACCGTTATGACCTCAAGATGCGGGTGGCCGGGGAGAAGCTGCGTCAGAGCCGCGAGGTTGCCAAGATGTGGATCGGCAAGCTCGGCGCCGCGCCCCAGGGGCAGGTGGGTCACCTGGTCAATGAGATGCTACGGACCCTGGCCTTTGACCTCTCCCTCAAGCTCCAGGATACGACGATCAACGAAGAGACCTTGCCCGGAGTGATCGACCAGGTCAAGGCTTTGGCCTTGGCCGTGCAACGGCTGGAAGCGTCAAGCACGATGAACGTCAAGCGCGAGGCGGAGATCCGCACCCAGGAGCGGGAACGGCTCAAGGAAGAGACTCTCAAGGCTGTGGATGCCGCTGGTGCTGGCGGCAAGATGAGCGCGGCTGCTCTCAAGGAAGCAATTAAAAAGGTGTACGGGGTCTAATGGGCGGAATCTTCTATCCATATCAGCAACGCTGGGTCGTCAACGAAAGCCGGTTCAAAATCGGCATGTTCGCCCGGCAGACCGGAAAAACCTTCACCACCACATTTGAGGTGGCGCAGGATTGCCAGCTGGCGGATCTGGACGGCAGGCGGACGCGCTGGGTGATCCTCTCCCGCGGCGAGCGCCAGGCCAAGGAGGCCATGGAGGAAGGGGTCAAGCGTCACTGTCAGGCTCTGGGCAGCATCGTCAAGAGCTTCGAGACGGACTACCAGACCGCCGGGGCAAGCTATAAGGCCCTGGAGGTGGAGTTTCCAAACGGTTCGCGGATCACGGCCCTGCCCGCCAACCCGGACACGGCTCGGGGCTTTTCCGCCAATGTCTTTCTGGACGAATTTGCCTTCCACGCCGACAGCCGCAAGATCTGGACCGCCCTCTTCCCGGTGATCTCCGCCGGTCACAAGCTGCGGGTGGTGAGTACCCCTAACGGCAAGGGCAACAAGTTCTACGACCTGATGACCGGCAGCGACCCGGTCTGGTA
>JAJZPC010000054.1:8404-18525 GCA_021811385.1 Deltaproteobacteria bacterium
GACCCAATAGTCCAATCCTCCGGCCAGATACGACCTGCGGCTGGCTACTCAGATTTTACCGGCGTTGCTGGCCGACGCGACACGGCGGGGTACATGTAAATGGCGCTTGCAAACGACCTGAGAAAAGAGATCGCCACCATCGGCAAAGACCCGATGATCCCAGCCTATGGCGGGGTGATGCGCAACCTCGACGATACCCTGCTCTCCAGGGGCGGCGGCAAGGGACTCAAGATCTATGACGAGATCGAGCGCGATTGCCACGCCTATGCCGTGCTCCAGAAACGCAAGCTGGCCATCATCGCCCGCGAGTGGCAGGTGCTGCCAGCCTCGGATAGCGCCCTGGATAAAAAGGCCGCAGAGCTGGTTCAGAGGCAGTTGAGCAATCTCAAGTTCGACCAGCTCTGCCTGAAGATGCTGGATGCCACGCTCAAGGGATACAGCGTCGGTGAGATCCTCTGGGAGACAGACGGCTCGGAGATCGTGGCGAGCCGGGTCAAGGTGAAGCCGCAGCGGCGCTTTTTGTTCGACGAGGAACAGGAGCCGCGCCTGATCACCCTGAACAATCTGTTTCCCGGAGAGCCGTTGCCGCCGAGGAAGTTCATCGTCCACCGCTACGGCGAGAAGGATGACGACAACCCCTACGGCCTGGGCCTCGGGCACAAGCTCTTCTGGCCGGTATTTTTTAAGCGCCAGGATATCACTTTCTGGCTCACCTTCGTGGACAAGTTCGCCAGCCCCACGGCCATGGGCGAATACCCGGCCGGCACCAGCGATGCCGACCAGAAGAAGTTGCTGGCCTCGCTGTCGGCCATCGCCTCGGAGGCCGGGATCATCGTGCCCCAGGGCATGATGGTCAAGTTCCTGGAGGCGGCCCGCTCCGGATCCATCGACACCTACGAACGGCTTGCCCGGTACATGGACGAGCAGATCAGCGAGTGTGTGCTGGGGGAGACGCTTTCCACCAACATTGGCGGCCAGGGAAGTCTGGCGGCGGCCAAGACCCATAACGAGGTGCGGCTGGAGCTGGCCAAGGGCGACTCTGATCTGTTGTCCGATACCATTAACGAGTCCCTGATCCGCTGGATCGTGGCGTTCAACCTGCCCACCGCCAACCCACCCAAGGTGTGGCGCGATTTCTCCGAGGGCGAGGATCTTAAGACCCGTTCGGATATGGACAAGAACCTGAGCGAGATGGGATTTGATCCGGACGAGCAGTACATCAACGACACCTACGGCGGCAAGTGGAAGAAGCGGCCATCAGTGCACGGCATTCAGCCATCAACTATAGGCGGCCAGGCTTCCGCACAGTTTGCCGAGCCTGCCCCGGATGCCGTGGACCTGCTTACCGGTCAGACTCTGGCCGAGGCTGATGGCTCCGACATGGTGGACCAAGTGTATCGGTTGCTGACCGAGGTTGGCAGTCTGGATGAGGCGGCGGAGAAGCTGCTTGATATCTACGACCGCATTCCGGTGGCCAAAACCGGCGAGGCCTTGGGCAACAGGTTGTTCCAGGCCGAGCTGATGGGCCGGGCTGAGATTTTAGATGGGGCCCGCAAATGACCACCGCCGAATACGGCAATCTGCCCTTTGAGGAGGCGGAGAAATTCTTCCGCGACAAGGTTCGCATCCCCACCCGGCAATGGGATGACCTGAAGAAGGGCCAGCATGCCAGGGGCTTCATGATCGCCGGGGCTCAGCGGGATGACATGCTCTGCGACTTTCAGGTATCGCTGCGCAAGGCCATAGAACAGGGCGCCACCCTGGAGGCGTTCCGCGAGGATTTCGACCAGATCGTGAGCCGGTATGGCTGGAGCTATAACGGCGGTCGAGGCTGGCGCACCAGGGTGATCTACGACACCAACCTGCGCACCTCGTACATGGCCGGGCGTTACAGGCAGATGACCGATCCGGACGTGCTTGCTTACCGGCCTTACTGGCGCTACCGCCACAATGCCAGCAGCCACCCCAGGCCCCAGCATATTGCATGGAACGGACTGGTACTGGCGCATGACGATGATTTCTGGTCCGCCCATTACCCTCCCAATGGCTGGCGCTGCCATTGCTCGGTGGAGCCTCTCTCCGGCCGGGATATGGAGCGGCTGGGCAAGGGCGGTCCGGACAAAGCGCCGCCTCTCGTGATCGATCCCAAAACCGGTACGCCGGTGGGTATCGACAAGGGCTGGGATTACAACGTGGGCGAGGCTGCCTGGGGTAAGCCGCTCTCCGAGAGCACCATGAACGAATGGCGAGCGCAGGGCGCAAAGGCATGGACCAGATTGACGCCGGGTGATTGGCGAAACAATGGCCGGGCAGATCGCATCCCGGCTGACACCCCACGGGCGGCTCTTGGCCCCAAGCTCACTTCCCCCGGCGCGGCGGCAAAAGCCTTGACCGGGATCATCGGCGGGGAGGAGCGGATCTACACGCTGCCTTCCGGAGGCAAGATGCTGGTGAACGCCGAGAGCCTGGCAAGCCATGTCGACCTGGACCGCACCCCGTATCTGCCGTTGCTCCCGGAGGTACTGGAAGACCCCTACGAAATGTGGCTGTCTTTCGAGCAACATCAGGGGACAGGCAAGGTGGTGCTGCGACAGCGGCTGATCAAGCTGGTGCAACTGGACAAGTCCAGGGCGATGCTGGTGACGGCTCAGGCAAAGAACGGAATGCTGGAAGCGTGGACGATGGTGCCGACAACGAAGCTCGACTACATCAATAAGCAGCGAAACGGGAAGTTGTTGTGGGGGAGAGAAGAGGTGGGGCCGTAAGGCTGCCGCAGCAACCTTGGCGCTAGGTGTCGGTTATCGGGACTGCGGCCCAACCATCACCATCGTCCACATAAAGTAGCTCAATTTACGGGGATTGTCAAATGGCTGGAGCTTTCAAAGTCATCTGCAGGATCGACGACCGTGAGGTTATCAGGGCCATCGATCGTCTGCAGGGCAGGGCTAGACGGCTGGGCCCGGCCTTCAAGAACATCGGCGAAGTGCTGCTGCGCTCCACCCAGGACCGATTCAGTAGCCAGACAGATCCAGACGGTCGCCCCTGGCAGCGGCTCAAGGCATCTACCGTTGCCAGCAAGTCTCTTCGCGGCCATAGCGACAAGATTTTGCGGCAGCGCGGCTACCTGGCGGACTCGATCAGGTACCAGGCGGATGAGAACGGCGTCCGGATCGGCACCAACCGAATCTATGGCGCGATCCACCAGTTCGGCGGCAAGACTCGAGCGCATGTGATCCGACCGAAAAACAAGAAGGCCCTGGCCTGGCCAGGGGGAAGACACCCGGCCAGATCGGTGAATCACCCTGGGTCCAATATCCCGGCCCGGCCATTTCTGGGGATCTCACGGCAGGATCGCGACAGGATACTGGAGGTGGTCTCCGACCATCTCAGGATGAAAATGTAATTAAAGGCCCGTGGTGGCGTTTTGGTCGACAAAACGTCGGGAGGCACGGGCGAAGATGCCAGCGCCTCACACAAGAGAATCTAAAGATGTTTTAAACGCGGTTGGCAATGGAGGACAGCATGAAAAAAACGTTGGAAATTTTTAAGCCTGGGAAGCACACCGCCATGAATGGCACGACGCTGGAGTTCACAGAGGCGGATCTGGCAGCCACGGTGGCGGCGTATGACCCTGGGCTACATGAGGCCCCCCTGGTGGTCGGGCATCCTGGCATCGATGCTCCCGCCTACGGCTGGGTAAAGGGCCTCTCGTTCTCCGAGGGGGCCATGGCCGCAGAGCCGGACCAGGTTGATGCGGCTTTTGCCGAATTGGTCAACGCGGGCCGGTTCAAGAAGATCAGCGCCAGTTTTTACGTGCCGGACGCACCGGGCAACCCGGTGCCAGGAGTCTATTACCTGCGCCATGTCGGGTTTCTTGGGGCTCAACCTCCGGCGGTGAAGGGGCTCAAGAACGCAAGCTTTGCCGCCTCCGAGGAGGGGGTGGTTGAGTTCGGTGATTGGGCCGACCAGGTCGAAGCCGGGCTTTTTCGCAAGCTCCGCGAATGGATCATCGGGAAGTTTGGCGTGGAAGAGGCCGACAAGGCGCTTCCGCCCTGGGACGTTGACACTGTTCAGACCGAGGCGGCAAGGCCAGAGCCGCCGGAAGAAGATGCCTCCGCATCACTGTTTGCGGAGAGGCAACACCACAATAACAACAAGGAGGATGTCCAAATGCCGACCCCGGAGCAACTTGCCGCCAAGGAAGCGGCGCTGCAACAGAAAGAGGCCGCTTTTGCCGAACGTGAGGCGAAGCTGCTGCAACAGGAAAAAAACGCCATCCATCAGGACCACCTGGCCTTTGCCGAAGGGCTGGTAAAGGAAGGCAAGCTGCTCCCGGCCATGAAGGAACAGGCCGTGGCGCTGCTCGATTTCACCTCCGGCCTTGAGGCCGGGCAGGTTGTTGAGTTCGGCGAAGGCGAAGGAAAGAAGAGCGTGCCTGCTGGGGAACTTTTCAAGGCTTTTCTCTCCGGCCAGCCGAAGATCGTGGACTTCGGCGAGTCCGTAAAGCCGGAGGGGGAAGGCGCTACCGCCGAGTTCGCGGCGGCCCCCGGTTTCACCGTCGACGCAGCTGGGCTTGAGCAGCATAACAAGGCGCTCGCTTATCAGTCGAAGAATCCCGGCATGGATTACATGACCGCGGTCAAGGCTGTTTCGTAATTAATCATTCAAAGGAGACATACCCATGAGCAGACAAGCCCAACCCGTTTTGGCCGTCGCCGTTACCGCCAGCGGCGCAATTGCCGAGTACCGTTTCGTCACTCCTGCCTGCGCCCAAGCTGGCGCCGCCGGAAATACCTTGGGCGTCGCCCGATTCGCCGCCGCCGACAAGGAGGCGGTCACCGTCGACGTGATCGGCACGGCCATCGTGGAGACCGGCGGCGTCATCGCCGACGGCGGATTGGTGGAAACCGATGCCAGTGGGCGTGCGGTCGCCAAGGCTGCGGGCGTTACCGTCGCCCGATTGATGCCGGGCCAGTCCTCCGCTGCCGCCGGGCAGTTCGTCGAAGCCCTGCTGTTGCCCAACTAACCGTTCCCAACTAATCGTCAATCTCAAGGAGAATGAATTATGCTCACCCCCTCGGCAGTACGGGTCATCAACCCGATCCTCAGCACCTACGTGCAAGGTTATCGCCAGGCGAACCTCGTCGGCGACACACTTTTCCCCCGGGTACCAGTGGAGGTCTCCGGCGGCCAGATCCTGGAATTCGGCAAGGAGGCATTCAAGACCTACAATCGCCGCCGCGCTCCCGGCGCCGGGACCAAGCGGATCCAGTTCGGCTACATGGGCAGACCGTTTGCCCTGGTCAACGATGCTCTTGAGGCCCCGGTCCCGCGCGAATACATGCGCGACGCCAAGGTGATGCCCGGCATCGACCTTGGCACGCGGGCGGTGCGGCTCGTTATGAACTCGCTGCTTCTCGGTCTGGAAATCGATCAGGCTGCCCTGGCTTTGGATGCCAACCAGTATGATGTCAACCATAAGATCGCCCTGGCCGGTACCTCCAAGTGGTCCGACGTAACATCCGACCCCATCAGCCAGATGGACACCTACAAGGAGGCAATCCGGACCAGCACCGGAATCGACCCTAATACACTGGTGCTGGGAAACCCGGCGTTTCTCGCTCTTCGCACCAATCCGAAGATCCGCGATCAGTTCAAGTATACCTCGGCCGATTCCATCACCGTGGAGATGCTGGCCAAGGCGTTCGACATCGAACGGGTTGTGGTCGGCAAGGCGGTCACCTCGGACGATGCCGGCGTGATCTCCGACATCTGGGGCAACAACGCGGTTCTCGCCTATGTGCCAGCCGCACCATCCGGCATGGAGGAGCCCTCCTATGGCTACACCTACACCATGACCGGCCACCCGCTGGTGGAGGAGGCGTACTACGATAACAACGCCAAGAGCTGGATCTACGGCGTGGGTTTTGAGCGGGCGCCGGTGCTCTCCGGCATCACCTCCGGCTATTTGATCCAGGCCCCGAAGTAAGCCGTTAACCGGGCGGCCGGCATAGGCTGGCCGCCCTATAACCCAAGGAGACAATGAAATGCCCAAATACCCCGTTAAATCTCCACTGAAGCATGATGGCAACGACTATGCCGAGGGCGACACCGTCGAGATGAAGGCTGCGGCCGCAAAGGAGCTGATCGCCATCGGTGTCCTTGACAGCGAAGCATCAGGTGGGCCGCCCGCGCCGCAGCCTGACAAGCTCAAGGCAGAGGAGGCCATCGCCCAGATCCAGGCCGCCGCCACGCCGGAAGATGTCGATGCAATCCTCGGCGGTGATCGGCGGGTCACGGTAGTTGCCGCCGCCGATGCCCGTAAAGCAGAGTTGGCAGGGTAAGCATCATGTACTGCGTGCTGTCGGACATTCAAAAAACGGTGCCGAACAATGACCTGGTCCAGCTGACCGATGATTCAACCCCGCCGGCGGCAATCAACCAGGCAAACGTGGACCGGGCCATCACCGATGCCGGGGAGTTGATAGACGGCTATCTCAGGGGGAGGTATACCCTCCCCCTCTTGCCGGTACCGGGGTTGATCAATACCCTGGCCGCCGACGTGGCGATCTACCGGCTCTACGCCAGGCGCATAAAACTTACCCCGCCGGAAGGCGTTACCGAGCGCTACAAGAACGCCCAGAAGATCCTGGAACAGATCCAGGCCGGGAAGATCTCTCTGGGCGTCGAGAACACGGGCGGCGGGGTGACGCCGGAGACTGGCGGTCCGCTATTTACGGCGCCGGATCGGGTCTTCTCCAGGGATAGCTTGGAGGACTATTGTTGATGATCACCCAGATCGAAGATGCGATTGTCGCCCGCATACAAACAAAACTGGCCGCCACCGCCGGGATGGTTGCCGTGCAAAAGGGAATCGAAGGCATTCCCCAACCTGCCGTCTATGTTTCCACCGAGGCGGCGCGGTTCGAAAAGGTGAGTCAGGAGACCTTCAAGCAGGCGCTGACCATCTTTGTCGACATTGTGTTTGAGCAACTGACGGACGAGCACGAGCGGCGGAAGGGGATTTATCTGATCCTGGAAGGAATTCTCCAGACGCTCCTGCTGCAGGACTTGGGGTTGAAGATTAAGCATCTCGTGCCGCAAAACTGGAGAAACACCACGATCGAGGACATGCGGCAACACGGACTTATCGCCTTTTCCCTGGAGATGAGCACCTCGTACACGATCAGCAGGCTCGACGACGAGGCGGTCACCGATTTGCTGACCGTCGGCCTCAATTATTATCTCAAGCCTGGCGACGATATTGTCGACGCCAGTGACATCGTAACGCTATAGGAGGCACGCCGATGAGAGTAAAAGCAGCACCGGGCCTTATGTGCCCGAAGGAAGGCAAGCCCAGAGAGTATATCAATGACGGTCCCAAGGGGGTCGACGTGCCGGACACCAGCTATTATCAACGGTTGCTGTATGACGGCTCTCTGTTGGAGGTCTTGGCAGCCCCGCCCACAGTATCAACGGTAAAAACCAAGGGAGGTGACCAGTAATGGCATCCACGAATATCAGCTTTGACACAATCCCGGCCAGTATCCGCAAGCCGGGCAAGTATTTCGAGTTCAACACCAGGTTCGCGGTCCGGACCCTGCCCGCCAATCTTCAGCGGATGCTGATCATCGGCCAGCGGCTGGTCGCCGGTACCGTGGCGGCCCTGGTGCCGACCCAGGTGTTCAGCGATGCCCAGGCAGCGGACTATTTTGGCAATGGCTCCCTGGCTCATCTGATGTGCCGGGCGGCTATCACTGCCAACCGCTATCTGGATCTGACCGTGGTTGCCCTGGCCGACGCCGCCACCGCCGTTGCGGCCAGCGGCACCCTTACCGTTGCCGGGCCTGCTACCACCAGCGGTACCTTGGGGCTCTCCATCGGCTCGCAGCGCATCGAGCTGGGTATTGCCGTTGCCGATACCGCCACCGCGATCGCTACCGCACTGGTGGCCGAGCTGGCCAAATACCCCGATCTGCCGGTCACGGCTGCCGCGGCCATGGGGGTAGTGACGTTCACCGCCAAAAACCTGGGCGCCGTTGCCAACCAGATCGATCTGCTGGCCGACTGCACTGCCAAGGGTGTGACCGTCACGGTAGTGTCCATGGCTGGGGGCAGTGTTGATCCGGCCATTTCCACGGCCCTGGCCACGGTTTTTGCCGAGCAATACCATGTGGTGGCCACTCCGTATAACGACCAGACCAACCTGACCACTCTCCGCGATCACCTGGACGCCGTCTCAGGCTCCATGGAGATGCGGGGTGCGGTGGGCGTCTTCGGCTTTGACGGTGCCTTGGCAGCCGCCACAACCCTGGCAGGCCAGGTCAATCATGGCCGAGTGGTGGGAGCATATCTGCGGGGCACCAAGAGCCCGGCCTATGAGATCGCCTGCGCCTTCGCCGCGGTAATGGCTTACGAGGAAGATCCCGCCCGGCCCCTGAACACCCTGGAGCTGAAGGGCATCTCCGCTCCTGCCATCGACCAGCGCCTCTCCCGCACTGAGCAAGAAAACTGCCTCAACAACGGGGTTGCTCCGCTGGAAGTCGGACCGGGAGAAAAGGTGCAGATCGTGCGGGCTATCACCACCTACGTTAAAGACCCACAGGGGATTCTCGATATTTCGCTCCTGGACGTGACCACCATCCGGACCCTGGACTATGTCCGGCTGGCGTGCCGCACCCGGATCAGCCTGCGCTTCCCCCGCGAGAAGCTCTCCAGCAAGACTCCGCCCAAGGTTAGAACCGAGCTGGTGGATGTACTGGTGAAGCTGGAGGAACTGGAGATCGTCGAAAATGTCGCGGACAACTTGTCTGGCCTGATCGTGGAGCGGGATCTGCAAGATCCCAACCGGCTGGACGCGAAGATCCCCTGTGACGTGGTCAACGGCCTGCATGTCTTTGCCGGGCGGATTGATCTGTTGCTGTAGGAAAACTGATAGCTACCGGCTGACGGCTGTCAGCTAACCAAAGGAGACCACCATGTCTGAATACGTAACGCAAGTGCTGCTGGAGGTTAACGGCCAGGAGGTCAGCGACTTCAGCAGCGTCACTGAAAAAGAAGTCGAGATCAGCAAGGAAGTAAAGCTGATGAACAAGACCGGCTTTGCTTCCGCAACTCCGCGCTATGGAATCGAGGTGGAGTATGTGGTGCCAAAGGATGGTCCGGAGTTCGATTTCGAGGGTGTGAAAAACGGCACCCTGACCATCGACAAGACCAACGGCGTGCGGGAGACATACACCGGCGTCTATTGTCTCAAGGTGGGCGCCACCAAGTATGACGGCGAAAAAGAAGCGACCAGGCAGATTGACTTCGGCGCGATCGGGAGAGTGTAAGCGATGCTGACGGAAAAAGGGACATTGCCCTTCGGGGTAGAGTTTGAGGGCCAGATTCACCGGGAGTTCGAGTTGCGGCCGCAATATGTGCGCGACACGGTGGATATCTTTGAATCCCCCGATATAACAGCCAGGGCGGCACGCAACAGCCAGTACTTTGCCGCCTGCCTCTTCGCGGGCCGCCTCGTCCGGCTGGGAGATATCCCCAAGGAGGAGATCACGGTGGATATGGTCCTGGACATGCGGCAAGAGGATTACGGCGAGATCATTAACGCCGGCGGGAGGTTGGACGAGCGCGAGGCCACGTTTCGAGGAAAAACTGCTCCCGTGGCGGCAGAAGGTGCTGGCCCTACTGAAGGTGGGGTTTAACCTGGCTGAGATTTACTCGATGCCGGAGGCGGAAGCCTCCGGCTATCTGGAAGCGTACAGTCAAATTGTGTCCGGCGGGAAGAAAGAGAAGAAATACGTGGTGAAGCCAGGCAAGCGGCCCAAAGGTAAAAGGTAATCATGTCAGACACCATGAAATTAGCCCTACAATTGACCGCCGTGGACATGATGTCTGGAGTCCTGGATCGGGCAAAACAGCACATCCTTTCCCTGGGACCGGCTGGCCAGGCTGTCGCCCGAGACTTCGACCGGATGAACGCCCATATCACCGCAGGGCTGAAAGGGGTTGCCGTGAGTCTTTATGGCGTGCGGCAACTCGCCAAGGGGATCGCCCCGGCTGCCGATCTTCAGGAATCGATGATCGATGTGCGGATGTCGCTGATGCGGTCGGGTAAAGATGCC